>NZ_CP039888.1:0-328928 GCF_005221325.1 Agrobacterium tumefaciens
ATGATGCACGATGCGCTGTTTGAACGTTTTAGCGCGCGGCTCAAGGCACAGGTTGGTCCCGAGGTCTATGCAAGCTGGTTCGCACGGCTCAAACTCCATACCGTTTCGAAAAGCGTCGTCCGCTTTACCGTTCCGACGACCTTTCTGAAGTCCTGGATCAACAACCGTTACATGGATCTGATCACCAGCCTCGTCCAGAGCGAGGATCCGGATGTACTGAAGGTGGAGATTCTTGTTCGCTCGGCCAGCCGTCCGGTTCGCCCGGCGCAGGCTGAAGAACGGGCACAGCCCGCTCAGGAGGTCGGTGCGGCTCCGCGTAACAAGTCCTTCATTCCGTCGCAGCCCGCGACAGCGCCTGCCACACAGCCTGCGGCGGCGCAGGCGACCCTGCGTCAGGGTGGTTCCGGGCCGCTATTCGGCTCACCGCTTGATACGCGCTTCACCTTCGATACCTTTGTCGAAGGCTCGTCCAACCGTGTCGCACTTGCGGCCGCAAAGACGATCGCGGAAGCCGGTGCAGGCGCCGTGCGCTTCAACCCGCTGTTCATTCATGCGGGTGTCGGCCTTGGCAAGACACATCTTCTGCAAGCCATTGCCAATGCGGCGATCGACAGCCCGCGCAATCCGCGCGTGGTCTATCTGACGGCCGAATATTTCATGTGGCGTTTTGCGACTGCGATCCGCGACAATGACGCACTGACGCTGAAGGATACGCTGCGCAATATCGACCTGCTCGTTATCGATGACATGCAGTTCCTGCAGGGCAAGATGATCCAGCATGAATTCTGCCACCTGCTGAATATGCTGCTCGACAGCGCCAAGCAGGTCGTGGTGGCGGCAGACCGTGCGCCCTGGGAGCTGGAATCGCTCGATCCGCGCGTTCGTTCCCGTCTTCAGGGCGGCATGGCGATCGAGATCGAGGGTCCCGACTACGACATGCGCTACGAAATGCTCAACCGTCGCATGGGCTCGGCACGGCAGGACGATCCGTCGTTCGAGATTTCGGACGAAATCCTGACCCATGTGGCCAAGAGCGTGACGGCGAGCGGTCGCGAACTTGAAGGCGCCTTCAACCAGCTGATGTTCCGGCGCTCTTTTGAGCCGAACCTCTCGGTGGATCGTGTCGATGAGCTGCTGTCGCATCTCGTCGGAACCGGTGAGGCCAAGCGCGTGCGTATCGAGGATATTCAGCGCATCGTTGCCAGACACTATAATGTGTCGCGGCAGGAGCTGGTGTCCAACCGCCGCACCCGCGTCATCGTCAAGCCGCGCCAGATCGCCATGTATCTGGCCAAGATGCTGACGCCGCGTTCCTTCCCGGAGATTGGTCGCCGTTTCGGCGGTCGCGACCACACCACGGTTCTGCATGCGGTGCGCAAGATCGAGGAACTGATTTCCGGCGATACAAAGCTCGGCCACGAGGTTGAGCTGCTGAAACGCCTGATCAACGAAAACAACGCATAAAAAGAAGCGGCCTTCGGGCCGCTTTTTTATTGGATTCTCGTTTATTGGGTTCAAGCACGGGTGGCGCTGGCGTCAGCAGGCGAGATCGGCCACCACGGCATCCAGAATAAGCATGCCCGAAGGCGTGCAGCGCAGGCGGGAATTGCCGAGCCTTTCCACGAAACCGTGCTGGAGAAGAAATTCCTCCTTTTCCGGGTCGAGATCACGGCCGGAAAGATCGCTCCAGCGGGCGAGGTCGATGCCTTCGCGCAGGCGAAGGCCCATCAGCAGCAATTCATCAGCCTGTTCATCGACGCCAAGCATTTCCTGATCGACCATGCCATGGCCTTCCCGTTCGACGTTTTCGAGCCAGGTCTCGGGGTGCCGCTGGGTGGCGGTGGCAAGTTTGGAAGCGCCGCGCGTCAGGCGTCCATGCGCGCCGGGGCCAATCCCGGCGTAGTCCCCATACCGCCAGTAGGTGAGGTTATGGCGACTTTCAGCGCCGGGCCGTGCATGATTGGAAACCTCATAGGCGGGCATGCCGTAACGCTCGGTGATTTCCTGCGTCGCTTCATAAAGCACGGCCGAATGTTCGCCATCCGGCACGATAAGCTTGCCAGCCTTATGCAGGCCATAAAAGGGCGTGCCTTCCTCGATTGTCAGCTGGTAGAGCGACAGATGGTCGACGGCATAGGAGACGGCTTCCTTTAGTTCGGCGTCCCATTCGGCCACCGTCTGGTTCGGGCGGGCATAGATGAGATCGAAGGACATGCGCGGGAAAATCTCCCGCGCCAGCCGGATGGCTTTCAAGGCGTCGGCAACATCATGCAGGCGGCCGAGGAATTTCAGGTCCCGGTCGTTCAACGCCTGCACGCCGAGCGAAACACGATTGACGCCTGCTGCCCGGTAACCGCGAAACCGTTCCGCCTCGACGCTGGAAGGATTGGCTTCCATGGTGATCTCGATACCATCAGGCACATGCCAGAAGCGCGAGATGCCATCCAGCAGCGCCCCAACCGTCTGCGGGTCCATCAGCGACGGCGTACCACCGCCCATGAAGATGCTGGTCACGACGCGCGGGCCGCTGAGCGTCCGCATATGTTCCATTTCACGGAGAAAGGCCGCGGTAAACCGTTCCTGATCCACCGGCCGGTGGCGGACATGGCTGTTGAAATCGCAATAGGGGCATTTGGCCGCGCAGAAGGGCCAGTGCAGATAGATCCCGAAACCGGGATCGCCCGTATCCGGCAGAAGCGATGCGCCGGGGGCAGAAAGTTGGTGCTCCCCGACCATCGGGTTCATGCCTCCAGGCAGGTTTCTACGAATTTTTTAAACGCGCGGGCGCGGTGAGAAAGTGCGAAAGCGTCGCCATGTTTCCAGCCGTGTTTTTGATCCGCGCTCATTTCGCCGAATGTGGTGTCATATCCCTCGGGTTTAAAGATCGGATCATAACCGAAACCGCTTGCTCCGCGCGGCGGCCACACCACGGTGCCTTCCACCTCGCCACGGAAATATTCGACATGCCCGTCCGGCCAGGCCAGGCACAGCACGCTGACGAAGCGGCCGGTGCGATCTTCGGGCTTCGATGCGCCACGCTCGTCCAGCGCATCCTCGACCTTCTGCATCGCCATGGCGAAATCACGCGTACCGTCGGCCGTCTCCGCCCAATTGGCGGTGTAGACACCAGGCGCACCGTCAAGCGCGTCGATTACCAGACCGGAATCGTCGGACAAAGCCGGCAGGCCGGACGCCTTCGCGGAGGCGAGCGCCTTGATGGCGGCATTTTCCTCGAAGGTGGTGCCCGTCTCATCCGGCTCCGAGAAGTTCAGCTCCGCCGCCGATTTGGCGGAGAAACCGAAAGGCCCGATCAGATCGGCGATTTCGGCGATCTTGCCCTTGTTGTGGCTGGCGACGACGATCGTTCTGGTATCGAGCTTGCGCATGGTACTTTCCTGTAGGCTCAGGCGATCGCCTGTTTCTGAAGGGCGACCAGTTCGCCGCAGCCCGCCTTGGCAAGGCCGAGCAACGTCAGGAATTCTTCCTCGGAGAAGGGCGCGCCTTCCGCTGTTCCCTGAACCTCGACGATGCCGCCGGAGCCGGTGATGACGAAATTCGCGTCGGTCTCGGCGGAGGAATCCTCGAGATAATCGAGATCGATTACCGGCTGCTTGGCGAAGATGCCGCAGGAGATCGCGGCGATATGGTCCTTCAGAACCTTCTCGACCTTGATCATGTTGCGGGTTTCCATCCATTTCAGGCAGTCATGCAGGGCAATCCATGCGCCGGTGATGGAGGCGGTGCGTGTGCCGCCATCGGCCTGGATGACATCGCAGTCGATGCTGATCTGGCGTTCGCCGAGTGCCTGCAAATCAACAACGGCGCGCAGCGAGCGGCCGATGAGGCGCTGGATTTCCTGCGTGCGGCCACCCTGCTTGCCGGCGGCGGCTTCGCGTTTCATGCGCTCATTCGTGGAGCGCGGCAGCATGCCGTATTCGGCAGTCACCCAGCCCTTACCGCTGTTGCGCAGCCACGGCGGCGTCTTTTCCTCAAGGCTGGCGGTGACGAGCACATGCGTGTCACCGAATTTCACGAGACAGGAGCCTTCGGCATGTTTCGAGAAATTGCGCTCGAAAGAAACCTTGCGCATCTGGTCGGTTTTTCTGCCTGAAGGCCGCATATGATCCACTCTCCATGTTGGTTCCTGCCTTCTAAGGTGCGCTCCGGGCTTTTGCAAAGCCAATTTCCATTTTGCCGTGGCCGCATCACGCATTATATTGGCGCAGAGTAGATTTGGACGATAAAGAACGGACGAGATGGGTTTTTCAGCACCGCTTTCAAGAGATCAGGCATCGCTGCTGGATGAACGGTCGCGGGAAATTTTCCGGCGCATCGTCGAAGGTTATCTCGATACGGGCGAGCCGCTCGGATCGCGCAGCCTGTCGCGGCTTCTGCCGATGTCGCTTTCCCCCGCCTCCGTCCGCAATGTTATGAGCGATCTCGAGGAGCTCGGTCTCATCTATTCGCCGCATATCAGCGCTGGGCGCTTGCCCACCCAGACGGGGCTGCGCTTCTTCGTCGACGCCTTCATGCAGGTGGGCGATCTGCCGGCGGAGGAAAGGGCGACTATCGACCGTCAGATCGGGCCGGTTGCCGGCCACGAACAGTCGCTGGAAGGCTTGTTGACGGAAGCGAGCCGCATGCTGTCAGGCATGTCGCGTGGGGCTGGCCTCGTGCTGACGGCCAAGAATGATGTCATCCTCAAGCATGTCGAATTCATCAGGCTTGAGCCTACCAAGGCGCTTGCCGTGCTGGTTGGCGATCACAATCAGGTCGAAAACCGCATTATCGAATTGCCTTCAGGCATTTCCTCCTCGCAATTGACCGAGGCGGCGAATTTCATCAATGCCCACCTGTCCGGCCACACGCTGCAGGAGCTGCGCGGCCAGTTCCAGACCCAGCGGACTGAGCTGCAATCGGAACTCGGCATGCTGGCGCAGGATCTCGTGGAGCGTGGTCTCGCGGTATGGGCGGGCGACAATGAGGAGGGCAAGCTCGGTCGGCTCATCGTTCGCGGCCGTTCCAACCTGCTTGAGGGCCTCGCTGGTGAGGAAGATATCGATCGGGTACGCATGCTGTTCGACGATCTCGAGCGCAAGGAAAATCTGATCGAGATACTCAATCTGGCCGAAACCGGTTCGGGGGTCAGGATTTTCATCGGTTCGGAAAACAAGCTTTTTTCGCTCTCCGGTTCCTCTCTCATCGTGGCACCCTATCGCGATGAGGATAATCGTGTCGTGGGTGCGGTCGGCGTTATCGGGCCCACCAGGCTGAACTATGCCCGTATCGTGCCGATGGTGGATTACACCGCGCAGATCATGGCGCGCCTTTCCCGTAAGCAGAGGTAGGACACGTCAGCAAGGTCAGAGAATGCGGCAAGCTTTTCGCCGCAAGCCTTGATTTTTGCCCGTCAAAGCTCGATATCGGGCGCAACCAACAACATTCAAATCTGGAGAACGTCATGACCGACGATACAAAAAAGCCCGGACCTGACGCGGACGTCGCCGAAGAGCTTGTCGAACCCGCGCTTACCGGGGAAGAGTTCGCTGATGCTGCCGAAGCCGATCCGGTGGAACTGCTTAAGGCTGAAAATGCCGATCTGCGCGACAAGTTCCTGCGTCTTGCCGCCGAAATGGACAATCTTCGCCGCCGCACCGAGCGTGACGTGAGGGATGCCAAGGCCTATTCGCTGGCTGGTTTTGCACGCGACATGCTCGCCGTTTCCGATAATCTTCGCCGTGCGCTGGAAGCCATTCCGGATGAACTCAAGACCAATGGTGAAGCCGGTCTCAACGGCCTGATCGAAGGTGTCGAGATGACCGAGCGCTCGATGCTGTCGACGCTGGAACGCCATGGTGTGAAGAAGATCGACGCCGAGGGCCAGAAATTTGACCCGAATTTCCACCAGGCCATGTTCGAAATTCCGAACACCGCGGTTCCCAACAATACCGTGCTGCAGGTGATTCAGGCCGGCTTCACCATCGGCGACCGCGTGCTGCGTCCCGCCATGGTGGGTGTCGCCAAGGGCGGCCCGAAAGCGGAGACCGCTGCCTCGGCCGAGCCGGGCACGTCGTCTCTCAATGAAAAGGACGCGTGAGGCATCTATCCTTACGTCATAAAAAACGCGCCTTCAGGGCGCGTTTTTTATTGCCGCTAAACTGAATAGGATCGGCCTGCGATCAAGCCGCAGTCGCCTGCTCCTGATTGAGGAAGGCGTAGATTGCCGTGTCGGAATCGGTGGCGCGCAGCTTGGCCACCAGTTCAGCGTCGCGCAGCGCGCGCGCAATGCGCGACAGCGCCTTCAGGTGATCCGCGCCGGCGCCCTCGGGCGCTAGCAGCAGGAAAACCAGATCGACCGGCTGGTCGTCCAGGGCTTCGAAATCGACCGGTGTTTCAAGACGTGCGAACACGCCGGTGATCTGATGAATGCTGTTGAGCTTGCCATGCGGAATGGCGATGCCATGGCCCACACCGGTGGAGCCGAGTTTCTCACGCTGGAGGATGACGTCGAAAACTTCCCGTTCCGAGACTCCGGTAATTCTGGCTGCCTTTGCGGCCAGCTCCTGAAGCAACTGCTTTTTGGAATTCACCTTGAGGGCGGGAATAATCGCATCTTGTTGCAGCAAATCTGCCAACGCCATTCTCTTTTTCCTTCATGCCATCGAGACGATGCAGGAGGCAGATGCGCTTTCACGCTCTGCCTCCCACGTCTTGTCAGACTGTTCAGCTCTTGATCGTTTCCGCGTCGATCCAGCCAATATTGCCGTCATGACGTCGGTAAACGATGTTGAGATATTCCTTGCCGGGGCTGCGGAACAGCAGAACCGGCTCGTCGGTCATGTCGAGCGCCATTACGGCGCTGGCGACTGACATGGTCTTAATCTGTTTCGAACTCTCCGCCACAATGGTGGGTGCGTAATCCTCGGGAACCTCGTGGTCCTCATCGGGAACTGCATCCATCACCGTATAGGCGATTTCCTGCGACACGCCATTCGAACCATTGTGGTGGTCCTTGAGCTTGCGCTTGTAACGACGCAGGCGCTTCTCGATCCGCTCTGCGGCAGCGTCGAAGCTGGCTTGCGGATCATTCGCCTGACCCGCCGCATGCAATACAACGCCCGTATCGAGATGCAGCTTGCAATCGGCGGAAAAACGCGATCCGGACTTCTCCACGGTCACCTGGCCTGAATACCCCCCATCGAAGTATTTGGTAACTGCCAGACCTATATTGTCCTCAATCCGCTGACGGAAAGATTCACCGATCTCCATATGTTTACCAGATACACGCACACTCATGGAAATTTTCCTTTTTGTAGTGATTTGCGAGTACCAGCTTACGTCAAGCCGCGCGCGCATCCAAGCGTTTCGAAGACCTTAAAAAGCCCTCATTCGAATTTTACGCCCATGGACGGTGGAGATTATTCCGTTACAAATGACCTTGCTTACGTGTGCGGCGGGCTTCTAGCCCCTGCCGTGACAAGAGTCAATGGTGCGGCAAAAAAGCGCCGTAAACGTGATCGCCCCGTGGCTCAGAAGGCGGAAAGCTTCGCCATCGCTTTCTTCTCCCGGCGCCTCTGTACGGAGGAGGGGATATTCATCGCCTCGCGATATTTGGCGACGGTGCGGCGTGCGATATCGATGCCGCTCTTTTTCAGATTGTCGACGATATCGTCGTCGGAAAGAACAGCCTCAGCGGCTTCCTGTGCGATCATCGCCTTGATGCGGTGACGCACCGCTTCCGCCGAATGGCTGTCGCCGCCTTCCACGGCGCTGATGGACACGCTGAAGAAATATTTAAGTTCGAACAGCCCGCGCGGCGTCAGCATGTATTTCTTCGATGTCACCCGGCTGACGGTGGATTCATGCATCTTGATGGCGTCGGCCACCGTTTTGAGGTTCAGCGGGCGCAGCTGATCGACGCCGTTGACGAGGAAGGCGTCCTGCTGGCGCACGATTTCTGTCGCCACCTTCATGATCGTCCGGGCGCGCTGGTCTAGGCTGCGGGTCAGCCAATGGGCTGTCTGCATGCATTCGGACAGAAAATCCTGATCCTCTCCTGCGCGCGCCTTGTGTTTTGAAACCTCCGCGAAGTAGCTCTGGTTGATGAGCACGCGCGGCAGGGTGTCTGGATTGATCTCCACCAGCCAGCCGCCGGCGGCGGAGGGTCGGACGATGATATCTGGGACGATGGTCTCCGAAACCATCGAATCGTAACCTGCGCCGGGACGCGGATTGAGCGTTCGGATTTCCGCCAGCATATCGAGAAGATCTTCTTCATCGACCCCGCAGAGTTTTTTTAAGGAGGCGAAATCGCGTTTCGCCAGAAGCTCGAGATTATCGACAAAAGCCCGCATGGCCGGGTCGAGCCGATCCTTCTGCGCGAGCTGGATCGCCAGACATTCGCTCAAGGAACGGGAAAAGATGCCGGGCGGATCAAAGCCCTGAAGCGTCTTTAGAACGTGCTCGACCGCCAATGGGGCGGCACCCAGCCGTTCAGCGACGTCATCGACGGCATCTGCGGCGATATAACCCGTCTCATCGAGCTGGCCGATCAGCGCATCAGCAATCATCCTGTCCTCGGAGGCGGAAATGGCGAGCGGCAGTTGCTGATTGAGGTGGTCGCTGAGGCTTTGTCGGGCCGCAACGAAGTCGTCGAGGTCGTAGCTTTCTCCGGACTCCTGTCCGGGCATGGATTTCCACTGGCTCGCGAGTTCGGGCGCATCGGCCTTTCTCGGTTCGCCATCGTCGGGAAATACGTTTTCGAAGCTGGTATCCAGCTGCTCGCCAAGATTTGCGGCGCGCTCCCCGTACCAGTCATCGCTGTCGGGCGTCACGCTGGCGGCCGCATCCGAAACTTCACCGTCGCCGAAATTATCGACATCTACAGGCGTATCGCTGCCCAAATCGCCATCGTTTGCCGCAATTTCCAGCAGCGGATTGCGCTCCACCTCCTGCGCGATGAACTGCGTCAGCTCGAAATGCGTCATCTGAAGCAGCTGGATGGACTGCATCAGTTGCGGTGTCATCACGAGAGACTGGTTTTGACGCAGCAAAAGGCTGGCAGATAATGCCATGGTGGACGCGAAACTCCCCTTACAGCTTCTTCGTCGCCACAAATTTCATAAATTTTGCGCAGGCAACGAAACTTGGCCCAAAAATTGCTTTTTTATTTTGTTTGGTCAAGCGTCAGGGCGGGGCGCGATGAAGAATCTTTCGCGCCCTGTAGTTTAAAGGCTGAAATTATTGCCGAGATAGAGACGGCGTACGTCCGGATTGTTGACGATGTCGTCAGGACGCCCGTGTGTCAGCACTTCTCCGGCATGGATGATGTATGCGCGGTCGATGAGGCCAAGCGTTTCACGGACATTGTGGTCCGTTACGAGAACGCCGATGCCGCGCGCCGTCAGATGCCTGACAAGATTCTGGATGTCGCTGACCGAAATCGGATCGACACCCGCGAAGGGCTCATCCAGCAGCATGAAAGTCGGATCGGTTGCGAGCGCGCGCGCAATTTCCAGACGCCGCCGCTCACCGCCCGAAAGCGCCACGGCAGGCGACTTGCGCAGTTGCGCAATATGAAACTCTTCCAGGAGCTCGTCGAGCTTGTGGTTGCGCTTGGCCGCGTCCGGTTCATGCACTTCCAGCACAGCGCGGATGTTTTCCTCGACCGTCAGGCCGCGGAAAATCGAGGCTTCCTGCGGCAGATAACCGACACCGAGGCGCGCGCGTCTGTACATCGGCATGCCGGTCACATCGTTGCCATTAATGGCGATCTTGCCGCTATCGACCGGCACCAGGCCCGTGATCATATAAAAACAGGTGGTCTTGCCGGCGCCGTTCGGGCCAAGCAGCCCAACAGCCTCTCCACGGCGCACGACCAGTGAAACGCCATTGACGACGCGACGGGTATTATAGGTCTTTGTCAGGCCATGCGCGATCAACGTGCCCTGGTAAGGGGTTTTGTCGGCCGGTGAGGCGGCGTCTGCGCCGCGGTTGCGTCCGCCACCGAGAATTTTTGAGATCGAAGGTATCTTCACGAGGAAAGACTACTGTTTTTTCTGGGATTTCGGATCAAGCATGATCCGAACCGGGCCGCCGCAGCTTTCGAGCTTTGCCTGCCCCGTGTTCATGAGAACGGTGAGCTTGCAGCCAGTAAAGACATTGGTGCCTTCGGACAGGACCACCTGCTTGCCGGTCAGAATGAACGTCTGCGCCGCCATGTCGAATTCGCCGTGATCGGCCGTGGCCTTCTGGGTCTCGGACGTCAGATAGACATTGTTATCGACGAAGATCTTTTCGATATTGGCGTCGCCGCTGGTGAGCGAAGAGCCTTCGCCCTTGTAATTCACCGTCATCTTGCCGGCCTGAAGGGTGGTCGTGCCCTGCACAACCTTCACATTGCCGGTGAAATAGGCCTTGCGCTCCTGATCGCGAATCTCCAGCTGATCGCTTTCAATGGCGATCGGCTGGTCGCCGGAGAGCTTGACGCCCTGCATGTTGCTGGTGGTGTTCTGGGCGAAAGCCACAGTTGCAAGACACGAAAAAACAAGACCTGCGGCTGCGAGGCCTGCGGTTCTGCCAAGGGAAACGGGACGGGAAATTTGCATCATCTGGACCGGGCTCTCACTTGCCTTCATTCTTGATATTGGATGCAGCGATACGTGCCCGTACCTGCCCCGAAAATGTAATTGTTTTGCCATTATCTGCGATGTCTATCGATTGCGCAACAATGGAACCGTCGTTTGTTTTGATCGAAACCGGCTCTTTGCTGCTCATTTTTCCGGCCTTCAGATCGACATCCGCAGACTGGAACTTCGCTTGTATGCCATTGCTGAGATTGATGTCAAAAGGGGCGGTCATCTTCAGCGTGTTGGTGGCGCGGTCGAAAATGCCCTCCTGGGCGATAACCTGCGCGACGCTGTCATTGACAGGCACAGCGGCCAGCACCTTTTCGAGCGTCATGAGGTTGGGGTTCGTGATATCCTGCAACGCGCGGTCGGCGTTCATGGAATAGTCGATCCCCTTCTCGTTGCGGCCCGCAACGGCGGGTTTTTCCATCACGATCTTGCCGTCTTCTATCCGGGCGCTTTCCAGCGAGACCTTTTCGGGCGCCCAGGTGCGGATGACCGAAACGGCAATAAAGGCGAGTGAAATGACGGCCGCACTAAGCGGCAAAATGATTTTCAGCCGCTTTACACGCGCGGAATGCCGCAGCGCGGTGTCATAGGCGCCGTTCTGGTTATTGGGCAGCGAAAATGCTGGCGCGGGTTCGCGGAGTCGTTCGAGCATAGGATTGGGTCCGGAATGCTTCCCCGGCGCCATTCTGGCGCACAATCGAAGCTTGTGTATCTATCTAAATGTGTTTGGCACGAGTGCTTTGTCCTGCCAATATGGTTTTTGTCTGGAGAGGTGCAAGGGAAATGCGAATTTTATCGTAATTCTGGTTTCCTTATTGTTTCCTTGCGGCTTCGCGTTAGAAGAACCATATGGCCTGAAGCGCAAAAGCCGATGACAGAGGTTTCTATGGATAATAAGGCGATAGCTGACCGCAGGCGTTTGCGCCGCAAGCTGACTTTCTGGCGGATTGCTGCCGTTCTCCTTCTCGTCGCCGGCGCCTTCGGTCTTTACCGGTTTTTCTGGGAAGGCCCGCAGCAAAGCGCGAGACCCCACATCGCCCGTGTCGAGGTCTCCGGCCTGATCACCGACAATACCGAACTTCTGGAGCGTCTCGACAAGATCGCCAAGAGCGACAATGTCAAAGGGCTGATCGTGTCGATTTCCTCGCCCGGTGGCACCACCTATGGCGGGGAGCGCATCTTCAAGGCTATCAGAGGCGTCGCGGAAAAGAAGCCGGTTGTCTCGGATGTACGCACGCTTGCCGCTTCCGCAGGTTATATGATCGCATCGGCCGGCGACGTCATCGTTGCCGGCGAAACCTCGATCACCGGCTCGATCGGCGTTATCTTCCAATATCCCCAGATCGGCCAGCTGATGGACAAGCTCGGCGTTTCGCTGCAGGAAATCAAGTCGTCACCGATGAAGGCGGAGCCTTCTCCGTTCCACGAGGCGCCTGAAGAGGCAAAGACGATGATCCGTGCCATGGTGATGGACAGCTACGGCTGGTTCGTCGATCTTGTCGCCGATCGCCGTAAATTGCCGCGCGAAGACGTGCTGAAACTGGCTGATGGGTCGATCTTCACCGGCCGTCAGGCGCTTGCCAACAAGCTGGTCGACACGCTCGGCGGCGAAAAGGAAGTTCGCGCCTATTTTGAAACCCGTGGCGTGGCCAAGGATTTGCCGATCGTCGAATGGCGCGCGCCGTCGTCCCGTTCGCCTTTTGCGCTTTTCAGTGTTGCGCAAATAGCGAAGTTTCTGGGATATGACGATTTAATTCCCTTCGCAGGCCCCAGCCAGCTCGGTGCGGACAAGTTGTTTCTTGACGGTCTTGTTTCCGTTTGGCAGGTTGAGCCGCGTTAAAAATCCAATTCTTTCAGGGGGCAACCGTGATCAAGTCTGAACTGGTGCAGATCGTTGCTGCGCGTAACCCGCACCTTTATCACCGCGACGTGGAAAACATCGTCAATGCGGTGCTGGATGAAATCACCGATGCCCTGGCGGCGGGAAATCGCGTCGAGCTTCGCGGTTTCGGCGCATTTTCGGTGAAGAACCGTCCATCCCGCTCGGGCCGGAACCCGCGTACGGGTGAGTCGGTTTTCGTCGAGGAAAAATGGGTGCCTTTCTTCAAGACGGGGAAGGAACTGCGCGAGCGCCTGAACCCGGGTATGGGCGACGAAGAGGACGATTGATCGTTCTTGACGCCCGGCGACTGTGAAAAGGAGCCGGCGGAACGCCCGCAGCGATGGAGTATTGTCGGATGTCGAAAAAAATCATCAACCTCATCATCCTGCTTCCGCTGGCGATCATCCTCGTCATTCTGTGCGTGGCCAACCGTCAGTCCGTGACGCTGGCGCTCAATCCATTCCGGCCGGACGATGGCGTTCTGGCCTTCACCGCGCCGTTTTTCGTTTTCCTGTTTCTGGCAGTCATTTTTGGCGTTCTCATGGGCTCGGCAGCCACATGGTTCGCCCAGGGCAAACACCGCAAACGTGCCCGTATCGAAGCGAAAGAGGCCGTTCGCTGGCACGATGAGGCGAACCGCCACAAGGCCACCGCCACCGGGCAGCTGCCGCATGCGGGACAACTCCCGGCAAAGTGATGGTGCCGACAGTCGTTCCAGCTCTAGGCGAGCGGCGCGTGGAATGCTATTTGCTGGCGCAATAACACGCGGGCAGAAGCGGAAAGATTCCATTGAAGAAAAAAGACAGCCGGCCGGGCAATCGCGCACGCGCCGGGAGCGAGAAAAAACAGGTCCATGCCGCAAAGCCGGCGCGCCGGCCGGATTCAGCGCCGAAAAAGCGCGAGCCCGATGCGGTGCGTGGCGTGCCGAAAACCACCACGCCGAAGGAAAAGGTCGCCGCAGCACCCATCCTTGAGCAGGTACCCGTGCGACCGCTCAAGCAGCGCACCGGCGAGCGTCCAGCAGAACAGGTTCCGGTCATTCTGGAATCGAGCGGCGCGGGCGATTTTCACCTGATCGACAGCGGCAACGGCCTGAAGCTTGAACAATATGGCGATTACCGCGTCGTTCGTCCCGAGGCGCAGGCGCTCTGGCAGCCGTCGGTTCCCGACCGCGTATGGCAGAATGCCGACGCCATTTTTACAGGCGATACGGATGAGGACGGCATGGGCCGCTGGCGTTTTCCGAAGGAAGCGCTTGGTGAAACCTGGCCTCTCTCCCTGCTCGGGGTTGAATTTCTCGGTCGTTTCACTGCGTTCCGGCATGTCGGCGTCTTTCCGGAGCAGATCGTCCATTGGGAATGGTTGAAAAATGCCGTGGAGACCGCCGACCGGCCGCTGAAAGTGCTGAACCTCTTCGGTTATACCGGCGTCGCCTCGCTGGTCGCGGCAGCTGCGGGCGCTGAAGTCACCCATGTCGACGCCTCCAAGAAGGCGATCGGCTGGGCAAAGGAAAACCAGACACTCGCTGGGCTCGAGCAGGCACCGATCCGCTGGATTTGCGAAGACGCCATGAAGTTCATCCAGCGGGAAGAACGCCGTGGCAGCACCTACGATATCATTCTCACCGACCCGCCGAAATTCGGCCGCGGCACCCATGGTGAAATCTGGCAATTGTTCGACCATCTGCCGTTGATGCTGGATATCTGCCGGGAAATTCTGTCGCCCAAGGCGCTCGGTCTGGTGCTGACGGCTTATTCCATCCGGGCCAGCTTCTATTCGATGCATGAGCTGATGCGTGAGACCATGCGTGGCGCCGGCGGTGTCGTCGCATCCGGCGAACTGGTCATTCGCGAGGCCGGGCTTGACGGCAAGACGCCGGGCCGCGTGCTTTCCACATCGCTGTTCAGCCGCTGGGAGCCGAAATGATAAAGGACATGCGCGAAAACACCACGCGCCGGGTTGGCCAGGTCAAGGAAGTGACGAGCCTTGCCAATCCCATCATCAAGGACATCAAGGCGCTCACCCAGAAAAAGGGCAGGGAAGAGACCGGCACCTTCATGGCCGAAGGCCTGAAGCTGGTCATCGATGCGCTCGAACTCGGCTGGACGATCAAGACGCTGGTTTACGCCAAGGCCGCCAAGGGCAAGCCGCTGGTGGAGCAGGCGGCGGTGAAAACCGTTGCATCGGGCGGTCTGGTGCTCGAAGTCAGCGAAAAGGTCATTGCCTCGATCACCCGCCGCGATAATCCGCAGATGGTCGTCGGCATTTTCGAACAGAAATGGAAGCCGCTGAAGGACATCCGGCCGGAAAAGGGCGAGACCTATATCGCGCTCGACCGCGTGCGCGATCCCGGTAATCTCGGCACCATCATCCGCACGGCGGATGCGGCAGGCGCTTCGGGTGTCATTCTGGTCGGCGATTGCACAGATCCCTTCTCGCTGGAAACGGTGCGTGCCACCATGGGCTCGGTCTTTGCCACGCCCGTCGCCCGTGCCTCGGTCGAGGAATTCCTCTCCTGGAAAAAATCGGCTCATGTCAGCGTCGTCGCCACGCATCTTGCCGGTTCCGTGGATTATCGGAAGATCGAGTACGCCGGCAAACCGGTCGTGATTTTGATGGGCAACGAGCAATCCGGCCTGCCGCCGGAACTGGCCGGCAAAGCGGACCAGCTGGCGCGCATTCCCCAGCAGGGCCGTGCCGATAGTCTCAACCTCGCCATTGCAACCGCCGTCATGCTGTTCGAAGCACGGCGACATCTCCTCGAACTCGCACCGGTGACGTAATGGCCAAAGCGGCATTGTTTTCGAAATTCGGCCCGGCTTTTGCGCTGATCATTGCCGCACTGGTGTTGGATCAGATCGTCAAGCAGCTGGTAGAGGCCTATCTGCCGCTGCAGGAGATGGTTCCGGTAGTGCCGTTTCTGGCGCTTTACCGCACCTACAATCTCGGTGTCGCCTTTTCGATGCTGGAAGACATGCACGGTTGGTTCATCGTCAGCATGCGGCTCGTCATCGTGGTCTTCGTTCTTTGGCTCTGGCGCAAGACGGCCGCCGACCGTACCTTCGCCCATCTCGGGTTTGCCTTCATCATCGCGGGAGCGGCCGGTAATCTTCTCGACCGCTTTTTTTACGGTCACGTCATCGACTATATCCTGTTCCACACGCAGACATGGTCATTTGCGGTGTTCAATCTGGCTGACAGTTTCATAACCATCGGCGCAGCCTGCGTCATTCTCGATGAGTTTCTGCACGCCCGGGCGGCCAAAAAGTAAAATTTTAGCGTTTCAGCCAAACATATCAAAACCGCTGCCGTGGTAGCGGTTGTGTATGAGCGAACTGGCACGACTTCGGCAAAAGGTTTCAGATGGTCTCGGCCCGGCCGCCCCAGCGGCGGATATTGCCGATAAGACAGTGCGCCTTGCGAACGAGGAACATGCCAGCGATGTGAGGGCGGTTGCGCTTTATGTCGCCGCTTCACTATCGGTGGGGGGCTTCACTGCTGCGCTGATCGCACTTGCGGTGCCCTATGCGGTCACCGCCGCGCTCGCCTGTTTTTTTGGCGTGGTGCTCGTCGGCGTCCTGTCTTATGCGCTCTTCGGCAAATCTTTCCTGCTTCCGGGCGCGCTGCCCGCGGATTATTCGGATGTCCGGCTGCGGCAAACGCAAAACCGCTCGCTGATTGCCGAAATGCAGGAGTCCATGGGCGATATCGTCGTGATCCGCAACATGAACCGGCGTATCGTTGAGGCGAACCGCGTCTTTCGTGAAATGACCGGCTGCACGGCGCCTGAAGGGTTGAGCTGCGAGGAGATCGGCATTGCTTTTCGGCCGGGAGACAAGGTCCATGCCTATGACGTGGAGATTGCGACCCCGTTTGGTCAGCGCATCTTCTCCTGGCACGATGTGGTAACCCGCGATCTCGCAAGCAGCCGTCTCATGATCAGCAGCATCGCGAGGGACGTGACCGAAGAGCGGCTTGCGCTGGCCGAACGGGAAGATGCCCGCCTGCGCGCCGAAAAGGCCGATGCCGAAAAGGCGCGGCTGCTTGCCACGGTCAGCCATGAAATTCGCCTGCCGCTTTCCGGCATGCTCGGCATGAACCACCTTCTGTCGCAGACGAAGCTTAACCAGGAACAGCGCAATTATCTCGACGGCATGAAACAGTCCGGCCAGTCGCTGGTGCAACTGGTTGAGGATCTCCTGGATTATTCGACCATGGAGGCCGGTCGCTTCAGGCTCAATCCGCGTGCGGAAAACCTGCGGAGGCTGATCGAGAGTATCGTCGAAATGCTGGCCCATCGCGCCCATGAAAAGGGCATCGAGATCGCCTCCTTCGTCACGCCTGACGTGCCCGATTATCTTGATTTCGATCCGGCAAGGCTGCGCCAGGTCCTGTTCAATCTCATCGGCAATGCCGTGAAATTCACGCAGGTGGGCGGGGTCGTCATCCGGGCGCGCATGGCTGATGGCGAATTGCAGATCACCGTCGAAGATACCGGCCCCGGCATGAGTGCGGCGGAGCAGGCGCGTATCTTCGGGGAATTCGAGCAGGCCGGCCCGCTGTCGCAACGAAGCGCCGGCACGGGTCTTGGTCTTGCGATCTCTGCCCGCATCGTGCGGGAATTCGGCGGCAACCTCACGGTTTCGAGCCGCAGGGGTGAGGGCAGCACCTTCAAGCTGGTGTTCCGCCCGGACACGGCCCCCTCCGAGATGCCGGAACCCGGCCGGAGCCATTGCCTGCAGCACACAAATGTCCTGCTGATTGCGCCGGAGGGTGTGGCGGCGGCGGTGACGGTGGAGGCCATTGAGGCTTTCGGCGGCAAGTGTCTTCTCATCCATCAGCCGGAGGATTTGGACAGGCTGCGGAATGGACCTGTCAGCCGGATCGCCGATCTCACCGACATCATCGTCGATCTGCGTATTTCGGCACTGTTCAGGGATGCCCTGCGGGATTGGCCACAGCAGACGATCCGCCGCACGTTGCTCGTCAGTCCCGAAGAGCGGGCTTCGACCACCCACGCATCCTTCGACGCCTGGCTGATCCGGCCCCTGCGCGAAAAATCCCTGATCGATGTGCTGTGTGGCCGCCTGCGCGGTATAGAGCGGCGCGACGCGATCAACGATAACCACCCGGATGTGGGATTTTCGTCAAGGGTGGTGGAAGGGGTGAGTGGCATCGAGATACTCGTGGCCGAAGACGATGCGGTCAATGCGCGCATCATCCGCGCTGTCCTGGAAAAAAGCGGCTATATCGTCCGCGCCGTCGACAATTTTCAGGCCCTGCAGCAATCGGTGGCGTCGGATGCGCCTCACCTGCCGAATCTCATCATCTCCGATCTCAATATGCCGGGCGGTCAGGGGCTCGATGTGTTACCGGACCTCCTTGGCAAGCTGAAAGAGGAAAGAAATATTCCCGTCATCATCCTCAGCGGCGATACCGGTGCCGAAACCGCCGAGATATTGCTTAAGGCTGGTGCAGGCGCTGTTTTGGCCAAGCCTGCCGACCCACGCAGGCTGGTTGAGGAAATTCGCCGCCTGCTGGAGGCGAAACGGCTGTTGTCATGATAAATTGACAGACTCGCGCTGGTGGCATTTTGTCACTATTCTGTCGTTAAATAGTGATTTATGACAGGAAAATTGTTTGGTGGCGGAGCGATTCCCCATGGTTGCCGAAATCTTCAATCACGACATTTGTGAAAACAATGTTGTCATTACTCCTCGTCCTGAGACAGCACAGGACAATGAGGGTCTTTTCGGCCGTATCGGCACGCTGGAAACACGGCTTGCCAGAAATGAACGCGAAATCGATGCTGCGCAATCCGTGCGCTACCGGGTCTTTGTCGAGGAAATGAAGGCGCATCTTCCTGCCGAAGCGATGCGCCGCAAGCGCGACTTCGACGCCTGGGACAGCGTCTGCGATCATCTGCTCGTCCTCGACAAGTCGATCGAGGGCGACAGCGAGGACCAGATCGTCGGCACCTATCGTCTGCTGCGTCAGGAAGTCGCGCTGGCCAATAACGGCTTCTATTCCGCCAGCGAGTTCGATATCGCCGGGCTCGTTGCGCGCCATCCGGGCAAGCGTTTTATGGAGCTTGGCCGCTCCTGCGTGCTGCCGGAATATCGCACCAAGCGTACCGTCGAGCTTCTGTGGCAGGGCAATTGGTCCTATGCCGTGAAACACCGCATGGACGCCATGATCGGCTGTGCTTCCTTCCCCGGCGTGCAGCCGGAAGCGCATGCGTTGGCTCTGTCTTTCCTGCACCATAATTGCCTTGCAAAGGGAGAGTGGGAAGCGGTCGCTTTGCCAGAACTCTATCATGAAATGGACCTCGTACCGGTCGAGGCGCTCAATGCCCGCAAGGCATTGAATGCCATGCCGCCGCTGATCAAGGGTTACATGCGTCTCGGCGCCATGTTTGGCTCCGGCGCGGTCGTGGATCATGCTTTCAACACCACCGACGTCCTGGTGGTCCTGCCGGTATCGTCCATCGCCGGCCGCTATATCAGTTATTATGGCGGCGAGGCCGAACGCATCAACGGCTGACCGGGTTTTGGCCGAGACCATCAGGATGTTCCTGTGGGCAGCGGTACCGCGTGTGTTGTGTTGGGGCAGGCAATGCCGCTAGTGTCGGCGCTCCTTTTTCGCAACACGATATGACATCGGCAGGCCATTGACGGACGTTCTGACAACCGCTTCCCTGATCTCGGAAGAAAGCCGTGCGACGGCCACTCCGATGATGGAGCAATATATCGAGATCAAGGCGAACAATCCCGGTTCGCTGCTGTTCTACCGCATGGGCGATTTTTACGAATTGTTCTTTGACGATGCGGTCGAAGCCTCTCGCGCTCTGGGCATCACGCTGACCAAGCGCGGCCAGCATATGGGGCATGATATTCCCATGTGCGGCGTTCCCGTTCACGCGGCGGATGACTATCTTCAGAAGCTCATCCTGCGCGGTTATCGTGTCGCGGTCTGCGAGCAGGTCGAAGACCCGGCGGAAGCGAAAAAGCGCGGATCGAAATCCGTGGTCAAGCGTGATGTGGTGCGGCTCGTCACACCAGGCACGCTGACTGAGGAAAAGCTGCTATCGCCGACAGAATCCAATTATCTGATGGCGCTTGCCCGTATTCGCGGCAGTGCCGAGGCGCAGTTCGCGCTCGCCTGGATCGATATTTCCACCGGCGTCTTCCGTCTGGCGGAAACCACGCTGACGCGGCTCCTTGCCGATATCTGGCGCATCGATCCGCGCGAGTTGATCGTCGCCGACAGCCTGTTCCACGACGAGGAACTGCGGCCGGTTTTCGATGTGCTGGGCCGTGTCGCGGTGCCGCAGCCGGCCATTCTTTTTGACAGCGCCGTGGCAGAAGGTCGTATTGCGCGTTATTTCAATGTCTCGACGCTGGATGGTTTCGGCACGTTTTCGCGGGTGGAAATGGCCGCAGCCGCAGCGGCGGTGGCCTATGTCGAAAAGACCCAGATTGCCGAGCGTCCGCCGCTCGGTGCGCCGGAACGCGAAAGTGCGGCATCCACACTCTTCATCGATCCCGCCACCCGCGCCAATCTGGAACTGGTGAAGACGCTATCAGGCGAAAGGGACGGATCGCTCCTGCATGCCCTCAACCGCACGGTCACGGGTGGCGGTGCGCGGCTTCTGGCCGAGCGGCTGATGTCGCCCTTGACCGATCCGGAAAAGATAAACCCCCGCCTCGATGCCGTCGCCTATCTCATCGACGATGTCTCTCTTTGTGACGGTCTGCGAGATGCCCTGAAACATGTCGCGGATATGCCGCGCGCGCTTTCCCGCCTTGCGCTGGAACGCGGTGGCCCGCGCGATCTCGGTGCTATCAGGCAGGGGCTGGTTTCGGCCGAGAAAATTGGCGTCATTCTCGATCAGGGGCTATTGCCGGAGGAGCTGGCGGCAGCTCTCAAGGCTTTGAAAGCCCTGCCGAGCGCGCTGGAAGCTATGCTCGCATCGATGCTGGCCGACGATCTGCCGCTCCTGAAACGCGATGGTGGTTTCCTGCGGGAAGGTGCAAATCCCGACCTTGACGAGGTGCGCGCACTGCGCGACCAGTCCCGCCGGGTAATCGCCGGGCTGCAACTGCAATACGCCGACGAAACCGGTATAAAATCCCTCAAGATCAAGCATAACAATGTGCTGGGTTACTTCATCGAGGTGACGGCGGGTAATGCCGATGTGATGATGGCAACGGATGAGGCGAAGGCCCGCTTCATCCACCGCCAGACCATGGCGGGCGCCATGCGCTTCACCACCACCGAGCTTGCCGATCTCGAAAGTCGCATCGCCAATGCCGCTGCCGAGGCGCTAACCATGGAGCTGGAAGCCTTCGAGCGCATGGTCGCGGCTGTGGTGCAGCAGGCGGAGGCGATCAAGGCCGGCGCGGTTGCACTTGCCGTCATCGATGTTGCCTCGAGCCTTGCTTATCTGGCGACGGAACAGGCCTATTGCCGCCCGATCGTCGATGCCTCCATGACCTTCGCGATCAAGGGCGGGCGTCATCCCGTGGTGGAACAGGCCCTGCGGCGCCAGTCGGCGGGACCGTTCATCGCCAATAATTGTGATTTGTCGGCCGCTGAGGGCGGCAAGAACGGTGCGATCTGGCTGCTCACCGGTCCCAATATGGGTGGTAAATCGACCTTTCTCCGCCAGAATGCGCTGATCGCCATTCTCGCACAGATCGGCTCCTTCGTTCCGGCGGAAGCCGCCCATATCGGCGTCGTCGACCGGCTGTTTTCCCGCGTCGGCGCCTCCGACGATCTGGCGCGCGGCCGCTCGACCTTCATGGTGGAGATGGTGGAAACCGCCGCCATCCTCAATCAGGCCACGGATCGCTCGCTGGTCATTCTGGACGAGATCGGCCGCGGCACTGCAACCTTTGACGGGCTTTCGATCGCCTGGGCGGCGGTTGAGCATCTGCACGAGGTCAATCGTTGCCGCGGTCTTTTCGCAACGCACTTCCACGAACTGACGGTACTTTCGGAAAAACTCGGCCGCCTTTCCAATGCCACGATGCGGGTGAAGGAGTGGGAAGGTGATGTCATTTTCCTGCACGAGGTCGGGCCGGGTGCCGCGGACCGTTCCTACGGTATTCAGGTCGCGCGCCTCGCGGGCCTTCCGGCTTCGGTGGTGGAGCGTGCCCGTGAGGTACTGACGAAGCTGGAGGATGCCGACCGCAAGAACCCGGCCAGCCAGTTGATCGACGACCTGCCGCTGTTCCAGATCGCCGTGCGCCGCGAGGAAACCCGCAAGGCCGGACCATCGAAGGTGGAGGAGGCTTTGAAGAGCTTCAACCCGGACGAAATGACACCGCGTGAGGCATTGGACGCGCTCTATGCGTTGAAGAAAGAACTTGGCAAGGCATAAGGGATAGATTGCCTGTCCATCGCCTTTAAAACTCGCTATAGGACACTCCCATCGCAAGCGGTGGGGTCTCCCACAGGACATGGATACCGGCATAGATGGCCATCAAGGACCTGGATTTTTCCGACATTCTCGATGTATCGGCGCTGAAGCGCGACTGTGACATCATCTTCAAGGAAGACGGCAAGCGCATCGCCGATATCAAGTCCGATCTACTGCCGATCTTCCGCAAGGCCAGCACGGAAGGCCGGGAAAAGGCAAGAGAACTGCTGAAAGCTGATGGCAGCGGGATTGATTGCGCCAGACGCATCTCCTGGCTTCAGGACCGGTTGATCGAAACACTCTATGATCTCGCCTGCCAATATGTCTATCCGAAAGATGCGCCGCAGATCGCTGTCGCTGCGGTCGGCGGTTATGGTCGCGGCACGCTGGCGCCTGGATCGGATATCGACCTCCTGTTCCTGCTGCCTGCCAAGAACACGCCTGACATGCACAAGGCCGTGGAGTTCGTGCTTTATCTCCTCTGGGATCTCGGCTTCAAGGTTGGCCACGCCACCCGCACGGTGGATGAGTGCATTCGCCTCTCCAAATCCGATATGACCATCCGCACCGCCATTCTGGAAGTGCGGGCCATTTGCGGCAAGAAATCCCTGACCGACGATCTCGAAAAACGCTTCGAGTCGGAAGTCGTCACCGGAACCGGCCCGGAATTCATTGCCGCCAAGCTTGCCGAGCGCGACCAGCGCCACCGCAAGGCGGGCGATACGCGCTATCTGGTGGAGCCGAACGTCAAGGAAGGCAAGGGCGGCCTGCGCGACCTGCACACGCTGTTCTGGATTGCCAAATATTATTACCACGTCCGCGACACGGCCGATCTCGTCAAGCTTGGCGTCCTGTCGCGGCGCGAACTCAGGCTGTTCGAAAAGGCTGACGATTTTCTCTGGGCCGTCCGTTGCCAGATGCATTTCATCACCAACAAGGCAGAAGAGCGCCTGTCCTTCGACATTCAGCGCGAGATCGCCGATGCGCTGGGTTACCAGCCGCGTCCGGGGCTTTCCGCCGTCGAACGTTTCATGAAGCATTATTTCCTCGTGGCGAAGGATGTGGGCGACCTGACCCGCATCGTTTGCGCCGCACTGGAAGACCGGCAGGCGAAGGATGTGCCGGGCCTTTCCGGCGTTCTCAGCCGCTTTGCCTACCGTGTCCGCAAAATCCCGGGTTCGGTGGAATTCGTCGAGGACCGGGGGCGCATCGCGCTGGCCAAGCCTGACGTCTTCAAGAACGATCCGGTCAATCTGATCCGGCTCTTTCACATCGCCGATATCAACAATCTCGAACTGCATCCGGACGCGCTGCGTGTCGTCACCCGGTCACTGTCGCTCATCAATGAGGGGCTTCGCGAAAACGACGAAGCAAACCGGCTGTTCCTGTCGATCCTCACTTCGCGGCGCGATCCGGCGCTGACGCTGAGGCGCATGAACGAGGCCGGGGTGCTCGGCAAGTTCATTCCCGAATTCGGCAAGATCGTCGCGATGATGCAGTTCAACATGTATCATCACTATACCGTCGACGAGCATCTTATCCGCTCCGTCGGCGTGCTGTCGGAGGTGGACAAGGGAACGGCGGTGGATGCCCATCCGCTTGCCAACCAGCTGATGCCCAGCGTTGAGGAGCGCGAGGCGCTTTATGTCGCCGTTCTGTTGCATGATGTGGCGAAGGGCCGGCAGGAGGATCATTCTATTGCCGGTGCCCGTGTTGCCCGCAAGCTCTGCCAGCGTTTCCGCCTCACCGGCAAGCAGACCGAAACGGTCGTCTGGCTGATCGAGCAGCATCTGCTAATGTCCATGGTCGCCCAGACGCGCGACCTGCATGACCGCAAGACCATCACCGATTTCGCCGACAAGGTGCAATCCATGGAGCGGCTGAAGATGCTGCTCATCCTGACGGTTTGCGATATCCGTGCGGTTGGCCCCGGCGTGTGGAACGGCTGGAAGGGGCAGTTGCTGCGTTCGCTTTATTACGAGACGGAACTGCTTCTGTCGGGCGGTTTCTCGGAAGTCTCGCGCAAGGAGCGCGCGCAGATCGCCCGGCAGGCGCTTTACGATGCCCTTGATGACTGGGGCCAGAAGGCGCGGCGCAAATATACCAAGCTGCATTACGAGCCCTATCTGCTGACGGTGGCGCTGGAAGACCAGGTGCGTCATACCCGCTTCATCCGCGAGGCGGACAAGCAGGAAAAGGCGCTGTCGACCATGGTGCGCACCCATTCCTTCCACGCCATCACCGAAATCACGGTGCTGGCGCCGGACCATCCGCGCCTGTTGTCCATCATCACCGGCGCCTGTGCGGCGGCTGGCGCCAACATCGCCGATGCGCAGATTTTCACCACCTCCGACGGGCGGGCGCTGGATACCATCCTCATCAACCGCGAATTTCCGATCGATGAAGATGAGATGCGACGCGGCAACAATGTCGGCAAGCTCATCGAGGAAGTTCTTTCCGGCAAGCAGCGCCTGCCGGAAATGATTGCCACCCGCACCAAGAGCCGAAAGAAGAAAAGCGCCTTTACCATCCCGCCTTTCGTCACCATCTCGAATGGTCTGTCGAACAAGTTCACCGTCATTGAAGTCGAGTGCCTCGATCGGCCTGGGCTTCTGGCGGATATGACGGCTGTCATCGCCGACCTGTCGCTCGATATTCACTCCGCCCGCATCACCACCTTCGGCGAGAAGGTCATCGACACCTTCTACGTGACGGATCTGTTCGGCCAGAAGGTGACGAACGACAACCGGCAGGCCAGTATTGCGCAGCGCCTGAAGGCCGTGATGAGCGAGCAGGAAGACGAATTGCGTGACCGCATGCCGAATGGCATCATCGCCCACCCAGACGTGGCGGCGCTGCCGACCGCGCGCACGGCAAAGGCTTGATATCCCCATGAGTCTCATCGGCAAGTTCGCCACCGTCGGCACCGCCACGCTCGGCAGCCGCATCTTCGGCTTTCTGCGCGAGACCCTGATGGCCGCCGCCGTCGGCACCGGCCCGGTGGCCGATGCTTTCAACGCCGCGTTCCGATTTCCCAACACCTTCCGGCGGCTTTTTGCCGAAGGCGCCTTCAATTCGGCTTTCGTGCCGCTTTTCGCCAAGGAGATCGAGGCGAATGGCATGGAGGGCGCAAGGCGCTTTTCCGAAGAGGTCTTCGGCGTTCTGTTCACCGTGCTTCTGGCCCTGACAATCCTGATGGAATTGTCGATGCCGTTCATCGTGCGGACCGTGATTGCACCGGGCTTCCTGGAAGACCCGGTGAAGTTCGATAACACTGTCCGCCTCGCCACCATCATGTTTCCCTATCTTGCCTGCATGTCGCTGGCGGCGATGATGGGCGGCATGTTGAACTCGCTGCACCGTTATTTCGCCGCCGCGATCGCACCTGTCTTCCTCAACATCATCCTCATCGGCGTGCTCGCGCTTGCTTGGTGGAAAAATTACGATCCCCTGCAGGTGGGTTATGCGCTCTCGTGGGGTGTGATGGCGGCGGGTCTGGTGCAGCTCGCCATCGTCTGGATCGCCGTGCGCAACGCCGGCATGCGGATCGGTTTACGCCGGCCGCGGCTGACGAAAAACGTGCAGCGGCTTCTGGTTCTGGCCCTTCCGGCGGCAATCACCGGCGGCATCACCCAGATCAACCTTCTCATCAATACCAATATCGCGTCTGCCGGCGAGGGCGTGATCTCTTCGCTTGCCTATGCCGACCGGATTTACCAGCTGCCGCTCGGTGTCGTTGGCATTGCGGTGGCCACCGTGCTTTTGCCGGAACTGGCGAGGGCTTTGCGCGGCGGGCATATGGTGGAGGCGGGAAGCCTGCAGAATCGTTCGGTCGAATTCGTGCTGTTCCTGACATTGCCTGCGGCGGCCGCCCTACTTGTCATGGCGGAGCCCATCGTTCGTTTTCTTTATGAGCGCGGCAACTTCTCGCCTTCGGCCACCATCACCGTCGCGCAAATCCTCGGTATCTACGGTCTTGGTCTGCCGGCTTTCGTGCTGATAAAGGCCTTCATTCCCGGCTTTTTCGCCCGCGAAGACACCCGCACGCCGATGATTTTTGCGGCGATTTCCGTGGTGGTGAATGTCTCCCTGGCGCTGACGCTGTTTCCGCGCCTCGGCGGCCCGGGCATCGCCATTGCCGAGATCACTGCCGGCTGGGTCAATGCCGCCTTGCTGTTCGGCATGCTTTTGTGGCGCGGTCACTGGCATATTGATATTCCACTGCTGACCCGCATCCCGCGTCTGCTTCTGGCCGCGGCCCTGATGGCCGTTTTTGTGCATTATGCGCTGACCTGGCTGAGTTTCGAGCTGTCGTCGGCCTCGTCCATTTTCGTTCGGGCCGGCACCATCATGGGCCTCGTCTTCGCGGCCATGCTGGTTTATTTCGTGCTGGCTTTCGTTTCGGGCGGTGCCGATATCGGCATGGTCAAAAGAGCCATCCGCAAGCGCGGTAAAAAGACCGCCGAGACGGAGGCGGGCTGATGTCCTTTTCTGAAAACCGCCGCATCGCGCTGGTCACGCTTGTCGTGGATGACTATGATCGGGCAAAGGCGTTTTATTGCGATGTTCTCGGCTTCGAGTGCCTTTCCGATCAGCCGCTTGACGACGGCAAAAGGTGGCTTGTGGTTAAGCCGCAAGGCACCGAGGGTGGTGCCCTGCTGCTTGCCGAGGCGGATGGCGAACAGCAACGGCTTGCCATCGGCAACCAGACCGGCGGACGTGTCGGGTTTTTCCTGCATACCGACGATTTTGCCCGCGACTATGAAACCATGATTGCGCGCGGCGTGCACTTTCTGGAAGAGCCGCGCCATGAGGTTTATGGTTCCGTCGCGGTCTTCGCCGACCCTTACGGAAATCGCTGGGACCTTCTTCAGCCGCGCGGTTGACAGCCCCTGAAACCGCTTGATTGCGAGGGGCTGCGGGTGCATAAGCGCGCGTGCAATTTCAAATACGGGGCGGGGCCCTCCACAAGCCTTTTCGAGGACGACAATGAACGCATTCAAGCCGCTGGTTTTCTCGGGCGTCCAGCCGACCGGCAATCTGCATCTCGGCAATTATCTCGGCGCGATCCGCAAATTCGTGGCGCTGCAGGAAGATAACGACTGCATCTATTGCGTCGTCGATATGCACGCCATCACCGCCCAGCTCGTTCACTCGGATCTGAAGGCGCAGACCCGCTCGATTGCGGCCGCCTTCATCGCAGCCGGCATTGATCCCGTGAAGCATATCGTCTTCAATCAGTCGGCCGTGCCGCAACATGCGGAACTGGCGTGGGTGTTCAACTGCGTCGCGCGCATCGGCTGGATGGAGCGCATGACGCAGTTCAAGGACAAGTCCGGCAAGAATGCCGAACAGGTCTCGCTCGGCCTGCTCGCCTATCCGAGCCTGATGGCCGCCGACATTCTCGTCTACCGCGCCACGCATGTGCCCGTCGGCGATGACCAGAAGCAGCATCTGGAACTCGCCCGCGATATCGCGCAGAAATTCAACATCGATTTCGGCGGCCATATCCGCAACGCCGGTCTGGGCGTTGATATCACGGTTGGCGATGAGCCGGTGCATGCCTATTTCCCGATGGTGGAACCGCTGATCGGCGGCCCGGCGCCGCGTGTCATGTCGCTGAAGGACGGCACCAAGAAAATGTCGAAATCCGATCCTTCCGATCTCTCGCGCATCAACCTCATGGATGATGTCGACGCGATCTCGAAGAAGATCAAGAAGGCGAAGACCGATCCGGACGCGCTGCCGAGCGAAGTGGAAGGTCTGAAGGGACGCCCGGAGGCGGAAAACCTCGTCGGCATCTATGCTGCCCTCTCCGATAAGACCAAGGCGGATGTGCTCGCGGAATTCGGCGGCCAGCAATTCTCCACCTTCAAGCCGGCCCTCGTCGAGCTTGCCGTCAACGTGCTGGCACCGGTTAATAACGAGATGCGCCGTCTTCTCGATGATCCGACCCATATCGACGCCATCCTCAGCCAAGGCGGCGAGCGGGCACGCACTATCGCTGAAAAGACGATGAACGAAGTGCGCGATATCATCGGTTTCCTGCGCTGACAGGCCGTTGCCACGCGGATGCGGCGGGCGGTTTGCGCCTGCCGTGATTTGATATAATCTCCGCCCGAACCGTCGGGCGGTTTTTCGGATCACGGCGGACATAAGGGAGTGCGGAATGGTTTCAAAACGGCTGTCGCGTCTGGAAGGGCATCGTCGCAAGTTTCTCGCTGTTATCGATGACACACCGGAATGCGAAAGGGCCGTGCATTATGCCGGTCGTCGCGCCAAGAACTCCAATGGCGGGCTGGTGCTGCTTTACATGATCCCGGAAGGCGATTTCCAGCAATGGCTGGGTGTCGAGCAGATCATGCGGGCCGAGGCGCGCGAGGAAGCGGAAGCCACGCTCGCCAAGATCGCCCAGAAGGTACGCGAAACAATCGGCATCGAGCCGGAAGCAGTCATTCGAGAAGGCAGCGCCACCGAGCAGATTCATGGGTTGATCGAGGAAGACCGCGATATCGCTATTCTCGTGCTGGCTGCCGGATCAACGAAAGAAGGGCCGGGACCGCTGGTTTCCTCCATCGCCGGACGCGGTGCGGCCTTCCCGATCCCGGTCACCGTCTTGCCGGATACACTGACGGATGAGGAAATCGACGCGCTCTGCTGATCCGGTTTCGGACAGGATTTAGAGCATGTATCCCAAAAGTGTCATCGGTTTTGGGAAAAAGACATGCGTAGAGAAAGGAATTAAATCGTTCAGGCTTTTTGAAGGAAAGCCAGAACGATTTAGAGACTGACGATTTCTTGAATGTAATTATCATGTCAGGGCTTGAAGTGTGGCTTCGCCGGGCGTATTTTTGGAAGAATTCTAAATTACGGGGCGTGAACCGCGACCTCGAAGGAGACGACGATGTTCATTCAGACGGAAGCCACGCCCAACCCCGCCACGCTGAAGTTCCTGCCGGGCAAGGTGGTGCTGGAAAGCGGCACAGCGGAGTTTCTTAATGCGTCGCAGGCGCAGGCTTCGCCCCTGGCGGAACGCCTCTTCACGATTCCGGGCGTTACCGGCGTTTATTTCGGTTTTGATTTCATCACCGTCACCAAGGATGATGCGGAATGGCAGCACCTTAAGCCTGCCATCCTCGGCTCGATCATGGAACACTTCATGTCCGGCCGGCCGATCATGGGTACGGCGATTGCCGCCGAAGTATCGGACGAGGAAGGCGAGTTCTTCGAAGAGGGTGACGAAACCATCGTCGCCACCATCAAGGAACTGCTGGATACCCGCGTCCGCCCGGCTGTTGCGCAGGATGGCGGAGACATCACCTTCCGCGGTTTCCGCGATGGCACGGTATTCCTGAACATGAAGGGCGCCTGCTCGGGTTGCCCGTCCTCCACGGCCACGCTGAAACACGGCGTTCAGAACCTGCTTCGCCATTTCGTGCCGGAAGTGCGCGAAGTCGAAGCGGTATGATGCTGCACCCCAGGCCATGATTGTTCTCGCACTCGACACGTCAGGTGTGGATTGTTCCGCCTGCATCTATGACAGCGCCTCTGACAGGGTGCTCGGAGAGGTCTGTGAAACGATCGGCAAGGGCCATGCCGAAAGGCTGATGGCCGTGATCGACGGTGCCCTGCAGCAGGCGCAGTTGCCGCTTCAGAAGATCGAGCGCATTGCGGTGACCGTCGGTCCGGGGTCCTTCACGGGCATTCGGGTCGGCGTTGCTGCTGCGCGCGGGTTTGCCCTGTCAATCGGCGTTGAGGCCGTCGGCGTTACCACGCTCGAGACGCTTGCCGTGCATCATCTGCTCGAAAATCCCGACCGGCCTGTGGCCGTCGGGCTCGATGCCAAACGCGGCGAAACCTATCTCCAGACATTCGGCGCGGATGGATCACCGCTCAACGAGGCGGCGCTTCTGTCTCTGGATGACGCCAAGGCTGTTCTTTCCGATTTCGATGGTGCCGTCATCGGCTCCGCCGCGCCGCTCTTTGCCGGAGAGGAAACCGGGTCCGGTCCGGACCATTTCCCGATTGCCTCCGTTGCGCGCGCCGGATCGCGCAAGCCGGCAGGCCAACGGAAACCCGCGCCGCTTTATCTGCGCGGACCGGATGCCCGGCCACAGACCGGTTTTGCGCTGGCACGCCAGGACGTTGCCTGATACGGCAGGCGTGAGTGCCTGATACTGATTCCCGTGATGCCCGATATTTGCGATGCCAGATACCTGCGATGTTTGACGATTACCTGAGCTGGAAACCCTATTTCGAGATCGTGCCGATGCAACATGAGGATTGCGCCGCGGTGGCAGACTTGCATGCCGTGCGCTTCCCACGTCCGTGGAATGACGGGGAGTTCTCAGGCCTGCTCACTCAAGGGTCGGTTTTCGGCGCCGTCGCCCGCCAGACCAACGCATTTTTCAGCAAGCCGCTCGGCGGTTTCGTGCTGGCGCGGGAAGTGGCCGGTGAAGCGGAAATCCTCACCGTCGCCGTTGCCGATAAATTCTCGCACGCCGGTCTCGGTTGGCGTCTTATGCAATCGGCCATTCGCGAGGCGATGATGCGCGGCGCCGAAACCATGTTCCTCGAGGTGGACAATAGTAACACCTCTGCACTCGGGCTTTACAGGAAGCTCGGCTTCAAGACGGTTGCAGAGCGCAAGGCCTATTACACAGCCAAGGATGGAACAAAGTCGACGGCGCTTGTCATGCGCCGCGATCTTCGCTAGTTCCCTGCGACAGGCATTTTTTCGGCGGACGCCGCAAAATCAACCGGAATACTCAAAAGGCCAGAAGACGTGATAGACCTTTCGAAAACGCTGGAGGAGCTTTGTGCCGAACGCGGCATGCGGATGACGGACCAGCGCCGTGTCATCGCCCGCGTCCTTCAGGAATCAGCCGATCATCCCGATGTCGAGGAACTCTATCGTCGCTCCTCCGCCGTGGATCCGCGCATCTCGATTTCCACCGTCTACAGAACGGTGAAGCTGTTCGAGGATGCCGGCATCATCGAGCGGCACGATTTTCGCGATGGCCGCTCGCGGTATGAAACCGTGCCCGAGGAACACCATGATCACCTGATCGATTTGAAGAACGGCGTGGTTATCGAATTCCATTCGGCCGAGATCGAGGCGCTTCAGGAAAAGATCGCCCGCGAGCACGGCTTCAAGCTCGTGGACCATCGACTGGAACTTTATGGCGTGCCGTTGAAACCCGACGAGCGCTGAGACGCTGGTGAACAAGCGGGCGTTCCCCTCATGATGTGGCTCCGGACAGCCTATATCGCGATCGTTCTTCTGATCGTGACGCTCATATTGCTGCCGCTGCAACTTTTGGGTCTCGCCTTCGACTGGCGGCTGCGCCGACGAATTCCTCGCATCTGGCATCGCATTGCCTGCCACGTTCTCGGCATCCGCGTGCATGTGCACGGAGATGTGGAGCAGGCAAAACCGCTGATGCTGGCGGTCAACCACGCCTCATGGAAGGATATCCTCGTTCTCGGCAGCATTGCCGACGTGGTGTTCATCGCCAAGACCGAGGTGCGTGACTGGCCGGTCTTCGGCTGGCTCGCCCGCCTGCAGAAAAGCATCTTCGTCCAGCGGGAGCAGAAGCGCAGCACGGGCCAGCAGGTGGGTGAGATCGCCAGCCGCATGGCCGACGGCGAGATCGTCGTGCTGTTTCCCGAAGGCACCACCTCGGACGGCAACCGCATGCTGGCCGTCAAATCCTCTCTGTTCGGTGCCGCCTCCACGGCCGCCGAGCAGGTTCCGGGTAAGCTGGTCTACGTGCAGCCGGTGGCTATCGCCTATACACGGGTGCAGGGCATGGCCATGGGCCGTTATCACCGGATCATTGCTGCCTGGCCGGGCAGCATCACGCTCGTGCCACATCTGCTCGGCGTCATCAAAGCCGGCGCCATCGATGTGGACGTCACGTTTGGCGAAAGCGTTCCGTTTCACAGCGCTGACAACCGCAAACGTCTTGCGACCGATATCGCCGCTGCCATCCGCTCGATGCTGGCCTTCAGTCTCCGTGGAGGCTGGCGGAAATAGAGCATCGGTCCGAAAAGTGTGCGCGGTTTTCGGGAAATCCGATGCGTAAGCTAAAATCAAGAGCAACGGAATGACTCCGTTGCTCTGACATCCTCGCTTTTCCGGCATTTTTCTGTTTAATCTGACGGTGAAAAACACTAGATAGCCGCATGACCCAGGAAACACTTGGCCTCGAAGCCCTACCCATGAACGCCCGCGAGGGCGCAAACAGCCGCAAGGTTTTTATCAAGACCTATGGCTGTCAGATGAACGTTTATGATTCCGTCCGCATGAGCGATGCGCTGGCGAAGGATGGTTACGTTCAGACGGAGGATATGGGCGAAGCGGATCTGGTTCTCCTGAACACCTGTCACATCCGCGAAAAGGCGGCGGAAAAGGTTTATTCCGCGCTTGGCCGCCTGCGTGACATGAAAAAGTCGCGCGAAGAGCAGGGCCGTGAATTCATGATCGGCGTTGCCGGTTGTGTGGCGCAGGCGGAAGGCGAGGAAATCCTGCGCCGTGCGCCCGCCGTCGATGTCGTCATCGGCCCGCAGACCTATCATCGCCTGCCTGATGCCCTGAAGCGGGTGCGCGGCGGTGAGCGCGTCATCGAGACCGAATATGCGGTCGAGGACAAGTTCGAGCACCTGCCGGTCGCGGAGAAAGCGACGCTGCGGACACGCGGTGTCACGGCGTTTTTGACGGTGCAGGAAGGCTGCGACAAGTTCTGCACCTTCTGTGTCGTACCCTATACACGCGGTTCTGAAGTGTCGCGTCCAGTTCGCCAGATCGTTGATGAAGCGATGAAACTGGTGGATGCCGGCGTGCGCGAAATCACGCTGCTTGGCCAGAACGTCAATGCCTGGCAGGGCGAAGGACCGACGGGCGAAAAATGGGGTCTGGCCGAACTGCTCTACAGGCTGGCCGAAATTCCGGGCCTTGCACGGTTGCGCTACACCACCAGCCATCCGCGCGACATGGATGAGCGCCTGATCGGCGCGCATCGCGATCTGCGTATCCTCATGCCCTATCTGCACCTGCCGGTGCAGTCCGGTTCGGATCGCATTCTGAAAGCGATGAACCGCCGCCATACGGGCGAGGAGTATATCCAGCTCATTGAAAAAATCCGGAGCGCCCGCCCTGATATTGCCATGTCGGGGGACTTTATTGTCGGTTTCCCCGGTGAGACGGATCGCGATTTCGAAGATACGATGGCGATGGTCGAGACGGTGAAATACGCACAGGCCTTTTCGTTCAAATATTCCACCCGCCCCGGCACCCCGGGCGCCGACCTGACAGATCAGGTGGAGGAAGACGTGAAGGCCGAGCGGCTCGAGAGATTGCAGGCCCTGTTGCTGCGGCAACAGAAGGAATTTGCGGAATCGCTGGTCGGAAAGACCATGGATGTGTTGCTGGAAAAGCCCGGCCGCATGCCTGAGCAGTTGATAGGTCGCTCTCCGTGGCTGCAATCCGTGAATCTTGATGCAAAGACGTTGAAAATCGGTGACATTGTTAATGTACGAATCACCGCAACGGGTCCAAACAGCTTGTTTGCCGAGGTGGCAGGGAGTTAGAGTGGGGAGCCGACACTGATTGGGACAGGAGCCTGACCGCTTGAACGCACACGAATTGGTATCAAATTCATCGCGCCAGCCACGCCAAGCCGCGACCGACGCCAATCACTTCGTCCTCACGTTCGAGAATAACAGGATAGCGGGAGAGCTATTCGGTCAGTTCGATCAGAACCTGAAGCTTTTGGAGCAGCGCCTCAATATCGACGCCCGCCCCCGCGGCAACTCCGTCGCCATTACCGGCGATGTGGTTTCCACCAACCAGGCCCGCCGTGCGCTGGATTTCCTCTACGAGCGTCTGCTCAAGGGCGGAACTGCCGAGGTCTCCGACGTGGAAGGCGCGATTCGAATGGCCATGGCCGCTGACGACCAGCTCACCTTGCCGACGATGGAGCGCAAGGCGAAGATTTCCATGGCGCAGATTTCCACCCGCAAGAAGACCATCGCTGCCCGCACGCCGACGCAGGATGTATACATGCGGGCGCTGGAGCAGTCCGAACTGGTTTTCGGCGTCGGCCCCGCCGGCACCGGCAAGACCTATCTGGCCGTTGCCCATGCCGCACAGCTTCTGGAGCGCGGCGCGGTTGACCGTATCATCCTCTCACGCCCCGCCGTTGAAGCGGGCGAGCGTCTGGGCTTCCTGCCCGGCGACATGAAGGAAAAGGTCGATCCTTACCTCCGCCCGCTCTACGACGCGCTGTATGACATGATGCCGGGCGACAAGGTGGAGCGCGCGATTCAAGCGGGCGTCATCGAAATCGCGCCGCTTGCCTTCATGCGCGGCCGAACCCTTGCCAACGCCGCCGTCATTCTGGACGAAGCCCAGAACACCACGACCATGCAGATGAAAATGTTCCTCACCCGTCTTGGTGAGAACGGCCGCATGATCGTGACCGGTGACCCAAGCCAGGTGGATTTGCCGCGTGGCGTGAAATCCGGCCTTGTCGAAGCCCTGCAAATCCTCGGAGATGTCGAAGGCGTATCCGTCGTGCGCTTCAAGGATGTCGATGTCGTCCGCCATCCGATGGTGGCGCGCATCGTCCGGGCTTACGAATCCCACACGGCCGTGCCGGATGAAAGCCTCGTGAAGGGCAACTGACGTAAAGACAATGACAACTCTGGATATTCAAATCAGCGTCGAGGCCGAAGGCTGGTCCTCGGAAGAGGACTTGGCTGTCTTTGCCACCAAGGTGCTGAATGCGGCGGTCGATTTTCTGAAGCGGGAAGAGGAACAACCCTTTCCGAAAATGCCGGTGGAGCTGTCGCTGGTCTTCACTGATGACGAAAATATCCGGGAAATCAATGCCGAATGGCGCGACAAGGACAAGGCGACCAATGTCTTGTCTTTCCCCGCTTTTCCGCTGGAACCGGGCGGAATGCCCGGCCCGATGCTGGGCGATATCGTCATTGCCCGCGAGACGGTTGAACGCGAGGCCCTTGAACTTGAGAAGAGTTTCGAGGATCATCTGACCCATCTTCTCGTTCATGGGTTCCTGCATTTGTTTGGTTATGACCACATGAACGAGGAAGAAGCGGAAGAAATGGAGTCGCTTGAGACTCGCATTTTGGCGGTGCTTGGCCTATCTGATCCTTACGCGGGTCAGGAACCGCTTTAAATATTGTCTGGAACCATGAACGAACATTCTGCACGACCTGCCAATGAGGGCAGAGAAAACGGCGAGCAGTCCTCTTCGGAGGAGGGCAGTAGTCACTTACGGAACGACACCAATGCAAAGCCGAGATCGACGATCTGGTCGCGCATAGGGCGGTTGCTGAAACCGTCACAGGGCGAGCGTCTTCGTGAGGATCTGACCGACGCGCTGATGGCCGACACCGAAATCGGTGCCGCCTTTTCGCCTGAAGAACGGGCGATGCTGAACAATATCCTCCGTTTCCGCGAGATCAGGGTCGAAGATATCATGATCCCGCGGGTCGATATCGATGGTCTCGATGAGAACATGACGATTGGCGACGCGCTGATCCTCTTCGAGGAGACCGGACGCTCCCGCATGCCGGTTTATGACGAGACGCTGGATAATCCGAAGGGCATGATCCACATCCGCGATCTGCTGGCCTATGTCGCCAAGCAGGCCCGTAACAAACGCCGGGCGGGATCGCGCAGCGTCGCATATGGCGAGGCGAAGCAGCCGCGTTCACCACGTCCGAATTTCGATCTGGCGCGGGTCGATCTCGAGCAGACGGTCGCCGATGCCGGTCTCGTACGCAAAATTCTTTTCGCACCACCCTCGATGCTTGCCTCCGATCTCTTGAAGACCATGCAGGCGCAGAGAACTCAGCTGGCCCTCGTGATCGACGAATATGGCGGCACGGACGGTCTCGTCAGCCACGAGGATATCGTCGAGATGGTCGTGGGCGATATCGATGACGAGCACGACAAGGACGAGGCGATGTTTTCGCGTCTCTCCGCCGATGTGCTTGTTGCGGACGCCCGTGCAGAGCTTACCGAACTTGCCGAGGTGATCGGGCCGGAATTCGACGTGCGCGAACATCTGGAAGAAATCGATACGCTCGGCGGCCTCATCTTTTTCGCGCTCGGCCGCATTCCGGCCAAGGGCGAGGTGGTTCGCGCCGTACCCGGTTTCGAGTTCCAGATTCTCGATGCGGACAGCCGGCGCATCAAGGGCGTCCGTATCGTCCGTGATCATGGCTCGGAAGGACAGGATGACCGGGCTCCGGATGAAGCCAACGGGGTTATCGCGCTACCCGCGCCGGACGTTCGCTTGATCACGCACCAGCACAACGCCGACTAGAGAAGGTGACGGGAGCCCCGTCATCTTTATCTCTCAAGACAGAGATTCCGCAGGTTGAAGCAACCAAAAGGCCGCAGAAGGCTGCGGCCGCTATCCCCCTGTGGACTGCGAATCTTTTTTCCTTTACGTCGGTCTGAGGGGAAATTCCGTGGCGCGGCCTTGCCGGGAGCGAGCTTTTCCAGACGCGCATAAACGGAGATCGCATGGAGCGTCTTGCAGGCAGGGTAATGCTGGCCGGCGGCATGAGCCGAGCAGCGATGGCGATTGCTGCGGGCGCGGTCGGGGCGCTCGCTTTGCCTCCATTCGGCTTTTTCGCAGCGCTTTTTTTCTCTTTCACCCTGCTTGTCTGGCTCGTGGATGGCTGCACCGGCAAGCCGGGCGGCGGTCTCTTCAGCCGCATCCTGCCGGCTTTCGGCATCGGCTGGTGTTTCGGGCTTGGTTATTTCGTGGCCGGCCTGTGGTGGCTGGGCAATGCTCTCCTGCTGGAAGCCGATGAATTCGCTTGGGCGCTGCCGCTCGCCATCCTCGGTCTGCCGGCATTGCTGGCGCTGTTTTATGGTTTTGCCGTCGCCGCCGCCAATCTCCTTTGGTCGGATGGCCTTGGCCGTATTGCGGCGCTTGCCGCGGCCTTCGGCTTTTCGGAATGGCTGCGCAGTTTCCTTGCAACCGGCTTTCCCTGGAACGCCATCGGCTACGGCATCATGCCCATCCCGGTCATGATGCAGTCTGCGCACCTGCTCGGTCTTTTCAGCATCACGGCGCTGGCGGTTTTCATTTTCGCTTCACCGGCGTTGATCGGTACGAAAAAAGGCGTGGGACCGGGACTGGCGCTGGCTGGCCTGCTGCTGGCCGCTCACTTCGGTTATGGCTTTTACCGCCTGCAGACACCGGCAGAAACGCCGGCGGACGCCCTGACTGTCCGCATCGTGCAGCCGTCCATCGATCAATCCCGCAAGATGCTGAATGCCGATCGGGCGGAGATTTTCGCAGAGCATCTGCGTTTGTCGGCCCTGCCGCCGGGCGAAGGGAAAAAACGCCCCGACATCATTGTCTGGCCGGAAACCTCCGTGCCGTTCATCCTGACGCAAAACCCGGATGCGCTCGCGGAAATCGCCAGAACGCTCGAGGATGGCCAGGTGCTGTTCACCGGCGCCGTCAGGATGGAAGATCAGGGAGCCGGCCGACCGCCGCGTTATTACAATTCGGTCTATGCGATCGACAGCCAGGGCGAGATCATCGGTGCGACCGACAAGGTGCACCTGACGCCCTTTGGCGAATATGTTCCCTTTGAAGGCATCCTGCGGGAATTCGGCATCGACAATGTCATCGCCTTGCCGGGCGGCTTTTCCGCCGCCTCGTCGCGCACGCCGCTCACGCTTCCTTCGGGCAAGACCCTCTATCCGCTGATCTGTTACGAGATCATTTTCCCGGGTGAGATGACGCCGGGCCTTCAGGGGTCGGCGGCGATCCTGAATGTGACGAATGACGGCTGGTTTGGTGACACGCCCGGTCCCTACCAGCATTTTCTGCAGGCAAGGGTGCGCGCCGTCGAGACGGGCGTGCCGGTGATTCGCGGCGCCAATACCGGAATTTCCGCCGTCATAGACCCCTATGGCCGCATTATTGCCGGGCTGGACTATGGTCGGGTGGGAATTGTTGACGCCACTTTGAGTGGTGGGTCTAATGACGCATTTACTTACGACATACATCGGACGTATTTCTGGTTGATTTTTTCAATCTTGATGATCGTTGCGGTATTTTCCGCCTTGAGTTTCGCTCGGCGCCAGAATTGACCGGGAACCCCTGTAATTGCATAGTGAATACGTCAGTCGTAAAACAAGTTTAGACGCTGTCGAATTGCCGACTCATTTCTTCGAATAGTAGCGAAGCGAGATATCAACCCTTTCCGAGTGTCAGGACCGCATGATGACCGAGAATAAGAAAAAGCCTAACCCCATCGACATTCATGTCGGAAGCCGAATTCGCCTTCGTAGAACCATGCTCGGAATGAGCCAGGAGAAGCTGGGGGAAAGTCTCGGAATTACCTTTCAGCAAATCCAGAAATATGAAAAAGGCACGAACCGCGTTGGCGCCAGCCGCCTCCAGAATATTTCCGGGATCCTCAATGTGCCCGTTTCCTTTTTCTTCGAGGATGCGCCTGGTGATCAGGTCGGCGGTACGACCGGCATGGCTGAAGCCTCGAGCTCCAATTATGTGGTCGATTTTCTGTCCTCGGCTGAAGGTTTGCAGCTGAACCGGGCTTTCGTGAAGATCGCCGACCCGAAGGTTCGCCGTCGTCTGGTCGATCTCGTCAAGGCGCTCGCCGCCGAAGGCGACGCCGAGTAAGCGGCCTGCGCAGCACAAAATTTCCGGCACGGGATGCCGGGCACTCAACGGTCCGCAAGGACCGTTTTTTTGTGTCCGATTAGAAAGGAATTCTCACATAAAGATATATTTATGTGGTTGTGTCCTTGTTTTTCGCGGCCGAAATGACTAACAAACTCCAAGACCATTCTTTGAGGGGAATCCCGCATGCGTGCCAATTACCTGTTCACCAGCGAGTCCGTGGCCGAGGGTCATCCGGACAAGGTTTGTGATCGTATTTCCGATGAAATCGTGGATCTTATCTACCGTGAAGCGGCCAAGACCGGCGTTGACCCCTGGACCGTGCGCATCGCATGCGAAACGCTTGCGACGACCAACCGCGTCGTTATCGCCGGTGAGGTTCGGGTTCCCGACACGCTTCTGAAAAAGGACAAGGACGGCAAGGTCGTCAAGGACGCCGCCGGCCACCCCGTCATCAACCCGTCCAAGTTCAAGTCCGCCGCGCGCAAGGCGATCCGCGACATTGGCTACGAGCAGGATGGTTTCCACTGGAAGACCGCCAAGATCGACGTTCTGCTGCATCCGCAGTCGGCGGATATCGCGCAGGGCGTGGATAGCGCCTCCGACAAGCAGGGCGACGAGGGTGCCGGCGACCAGGGCATCATGTTCGGTTACGCCTGCAAGGAAACGCCGGACCTGATGCCGGCACCGATCTATTATTCCCACCGCATTCTGCAGCTGCTTGCCACCGCCCGTAAGAGTGGCGAGGGCGAGGCGGCAAAGCTCGGCCCCGATGCCAAGAGCCAGGTGACGGTTCGTTACGTCGATGGCAAGGCTTCGGAAGCCGTGTCCATCGTCCTGTCCACGCAGCACCTCGATGCAAGCTGGGACTCGAAGAAGGTTCGTGCTGTTGTCGAACCCTATATCCGCGAAGCTCTGGGTGACCTCAAGATCGCTGACGATTGCCAGTGGTATATCAACCCGACGGGCAAGTTCGTTATCGGCGGTCCTGATGGCGATGCCGGCCTGACCGGCCGCAAGATCATCGTCGATACCTATGGCGGTGCCGCCCCCCATGGCGGTGGCGCATTCTCCGGCAAGGACACGACCAAGGTCGACCGTTCCGCCGCTTATGCCGCCCGCTATCTCGCCAAGAACGTTGTGGCTGCCGGCCTTGCCGAGCGCTGCACGATCCAGATCGCCTACGCGATCGGCGTCGCCCAGCCGCTGTCGATCTATGTTGATCTGCACGGCACGGGCAAGGTCAGCGAAGATCAGGTCGAAGGCGCGATCCGCAAGGTCATGGACCTGTCGCCGTCGGGCATCCGCCGTCACCTCGATCTTAACAAGCCCATCTACGCCAAGACGTCTTCCTACGGCCACTTCGGCCGCAAGGCCGGCCGTGACGGCTCTTTCTCCTGGGAGAAGCTCGATCTGGTGAAGCCGCTCAAGGAAGCTTTGAGCGCCTAACACTTGTTATTTGGCGGCGATTGAGAGATACCGTCACCAAGTTTTGTAACCCGCACAGTGCCTCACGGGATGCTGTGCGGGTTAAGTCTATTTGGTCTTGAGAGTATGAGATGACGGAAGAACGGCGTTCGCGCGCGACGGAAGCGTTTTTTGGCAGACGCAAGGGCAAGCCTTTGCGCCATCAGCAGGTCGATACGATCGAAAATCTGCTGCCTTTGCTGAAAATCGATCTGGAAAGCGTGCCCCCGCAAAATCTCGTCGCTCTCTTTCCGGCGGATGTGCGATCGATCCGTCTGGAGATCGGTTTCGGCGGCGGTGAGCATCTCGCCCACCGCGCGGCCGAAAACCCCGAGACGGGTTTCATCGGCGTCGAGCCATTCGTTAATTCCATGGCCAAGCTGCTCGCCACGGTCCGCGAACGCGAGTTGATGAATATCCGCCTTTACGACGATGATGCCACGCAGTTGCTCGACTGGTTGCCCGAGGGATCGATCGATCATATCGACCTGCTTTATCCCGATCCGTGGCCGAAGAAGAAGCACTGGAAGCGGCGTTTCGTGTCGGACGTCAATCTCGCCCGTTTCCATCGCGTGTTGAAACCCGGCGGCAAGTTCTGCTTTGCGTCGGATATCGATACTTACGTCAACTGGACGCTGCAGCATTGCGCCCGGCATGGCGGTTTTGAATGGACGGCGACCAGCGCTGACGACTGGCGCACGCCCTATGCCAACTGGCCGGGCACGCGTTACGAGAACAAGGCGAAAAGAGAAGGCCGCAGCTCGGCCTATCTCACCTTCATCCGTCGCTGAGCGTTTGATCCCTCAGAGGGTAGCATCCACTTCCGCCGCCAGCGGAATGGAAGGCTGCGCGCCAGCGCGCGTGCAGGCAAGTGAGCCTGCAACGGCGGCGCGCTTCAGCGCCTTTTCGAAATCCATTCCCTGATCAAGGCTGGCGGCGAGATATCCGCAGAAAGTATCGCCCGCACCAACCGTATCGACGGGCTCGATCTTGAGGCCGGAAGCCCTGAAAACCTTGCCATTGCGAATGGCGATCACGCCATCGGCACCAAGGGTCACGATCAAAGTCTGGCCGGTCCTGTCGTGAAGCTCCTTGAGTTCGCTCTCTCGTTCGGTACTGGAGAGGCCGTTCTTGCCGATCAGCAGTTCGAACTCTGTTTCATTGGCAATGACGATATCGGCAAGGCCGGCAAGGCGCGGACCATCTGCGGTCAGCGGTGCGGTATTGATGACGGTGGTGATACGCTTTGCCTTTGCAGTCGTCAGCGCCGCTTCGATGGCGAGCGCAGGTATCTCGAACTGCAGCATCAGAATATCGCCCGCAGCCATCTCGGATATGGTCTTTGCAGCATCGGATGCGGAGACTTCGCCATTGGCGGCGGGAATGACCGAGATCATGTTCTCCCCGCCTTCGCCGATCAGGATCACGGCCGTTCCCGTCGGGCCGGGTGCGGTTTTGACCAATGACAGATCGGTGCCGGCGTCGCGCAGCAAGGTCAGCGCCGGTGCGGCAAATGTATCATCGCCCACAGCACCCGCCATCTTGACCGTGGCGCCTGCACGCCGTGCGGCCAGCGCCTGGTTGGCTCCCTTGCCGCCGGCGGCGGTGGAGAATGTCTCACCGGTCACGGTTTCACCGGGCTTGGGCAGGCGTTTGGCGGTGGCGACGAGGTCCATGTTGATGGAGCCGAAAACAGTAATCATGGGGCGCTGGGTCCGTATGAAATTGGAGCAAGGCGGCGACTTTGCCCGAGACGATCACTCGTCGTCAACTACCCGCAATTTGGCCGCGCCGGCTCGGTTTTCGGCAAAGCGGCGGGCCTGCTCGATTTCTCCATGCGAAGCCTCTTTTTCGGTCGGCGAAAAATCGAGGCCCTCGATCTTCTGGCCGCGCGCCAGCACCTTGTCGGAGGAGATCAGCATCATGTCGACGTCTTTCTGCGCCAGCCCGAAATGGGCCTGCAGCTTGCGCGTCCTGTCGTCCAGTCGTCGCACATCGTCCATGAGAAGGGCCACTTCGCCCTGGATGAGATGCGCCTGCTCACGCATGCGCTGATCCTTGAGCACGGACTGGATGACCTGAACCGACAGCATCAGAAGCGAGGGTGAGACGATGACGACGCGGGCGCGGTGGGCGCGCTGCACCAGATATTCGAAATGCTGGTGAATGTCGGCGAATATCGATTCGGATGGCACGAAGATGAAGGCCGTATCCTGCGTCTCCCCGCGAATGAGATATTTCTCGGCTACGTCGCGAATATGCACTTCCATATCGCGGCGGAACTGCTGCACGGCGGCGCGTTTGGTTTCCGGCGTCTCATCCGCCTTGATCGCGTTCCACGCCTCCAGCGGAAACTTGGCGTCAATGACCAGCGCCGGGGCATTGTTTGGCATCTTGATGGTGCAGTCGGGCCGGTAGCCGTTGGAAAGTGTGGGTTGAAGCTGGAAGGCCCCGGCGGGAAGCGCATCGGCGATCAGCGTCTCCATGCGCGCCTGCCCGAAGGCGCCGCGTGTCTGTTTGTTGGAAAGGATTGCCTGCAGCCCGACCACGTCCTTGGCCAGATCCTGAATATTGCCCTGTGCGGCATCGATCACCGCCAGGCGCTCCTGCAGGCGGCTCAGATTTTCATGGGTCGATCGGGTCTGCTCCGTCAGCGTTTCGCCAAGGCGCTGCGACATGCCGTCAAGGCGCTGGTTCAGCGTCTGGCTCATTTCCGTCTGGCGTGTGCCAAGCGTTTCAGCCATAGCCGCGATCCGCCCGTGCAATTCGGACTGTGTTTTCAGAAGATCGGAGATTTCACCATCGGCTCCGGCTTTTTTTACGCGGTTTGCCGTGACCAGCCATGTGATGACCAGACCGAAAACCAGGGCCGCAAGCAGCGCGCCGAAGCTGATATCAACGGAGCCGGCCCGCAGCGCGGGATTAAGGAGGACGGAGAAATCTATGCTCATGGCTAAATCTAGCAGATTTCCAGTGATTCGGAAGATCAAAACAAGAACATTCCTGTGGCAGAAATGAGTCGGGCAGGGCGGATGCGGGAGGCAGTTTTCCCCTTCGTATTTTTTATTTCCTCGACGCGAGAGATACGTTATGGGAAGCCATGACCATCAAACCACTTATCATTTTGCCCGATCCCGTGCTGCGCCAGCAATCCAAGCCCATCGAACAGGTGGATGCCGAGGTGCTGCGCCTTGCCGACGACATGCTGGAAACCATGTATGATGCGCCGGGTATCGGCCTCGCCGCCATTCAGATCGGCGTGCCACGCCGCATGCTGGTGATCGATGTTGCACGCGAAGGCGAAGAAAAGACCCCGGTCGTCTTCATCAATCCGGAAATCCTCAAAGTGTCGGACGATATTTCGACCTATGAGGAAGGCTGCCTCTCCATTCCCGATTATTATGCCGAGGTGGAGCGTCCCGCGTCACTCACGGTGCGTTATGTCGGCCGTGACGGCAAGCAGCAGACGGTCGAGGCGGATGGTCTGCTCGCGACCTGCTTGCAGCATGAGATCGACCACCTCAACGGCGTTCTGTTCATCGACCATATTTCGCGGCTAAAGCGCGACATGGTCATCAAAAAATTCACGAAAGCGGCCCGCGCAAAGATCTGATCCGTCCTTTTTTAGGCCGGAACGGACGACAGGGCAGGGGGCGACGATGGCTCTTCGCATCATTTTTATGGGCACGCCGGATTTTTCCGTTCCCACATTGCGTGCATTGGTGGACGCGGGCCACGAGATCGTTGCCGTCTACACCCAGCCGCCGCGTCCCGGTGGCCGCCGTGGTCTCGATTTGCAGAAGTCTCCCGTGCATCAGGCGGCCGAACTTTTGGGTCTGCCCGTACTGACGCCCGTGAATTTCAAGGCCGAGGAAGACCGCCAGCAGTTCCGGGATTTCAACGCTGATGTGGCGGTCGTCGTGGCTTACGGACTGCTGCTGCCCGAAGCGATCCTCTCCGGCACGCGTCTCGGCTGTTACAATGGTCACGCCTCCCTGCTCCCGCGCTGGCGCGGTGCTGCCCCCATCCAGCGGGCGATCATGGCCGGTGATGCCGAAACCGGCATGATGATCATGAAAATGGAAAAGGGGCTGGATACCGGCCCCGTCGCGCTCACCGCAAAGGTTGCGATCGGCGAAAATATGACGGCTGGCGAACTGCATGACAGCCTGATGCTGGCAGGTGCGCGGCTGATGCGGCAGGCGATGGGCAAGCTGGAGGCCGGCGACCTCCCCCTCGTCACGCAGGCGGAAGAGGGCGTGCTCTACGCCGCGAAGATCGACAAAGGCGAGACCCGCATCGATTTTTCAAGGCCCGCACAGGATGTCCATAACCACATCCGTGGTCTTTCGCCGTTTCCCGGCGCATGGCTGGAAATGGATATTGGCGGCAAGGCGGAGCGCGTGAAGGTTCTCGCCTCCGAACTGGCGAGCGGCATGGGCGAAGCGGGCGCCGCGCTGGATGACGTGCTCACCGTTGCCTGCGGCAGCGATGCCGTGCGGCTGACCCGTTTGCAGAAGGCGGGCGGCAAGCCGATGTCGGCGGCCGATTTCGTGCGCGGTACACCGGTTCCGGCGACAACGAGGCTCGGCTGATGCCACGTTTCCGCATGACCGTCGAATATGACGGCACGCCCTATTACGGCTGGCAGAGACAGGAAAACGGCCCCTCCGTTCAGGGCGCGCTGGAGGCTGCCGTCCGGTCGCTGACTGGGGAAAGCGTTTCCATTCGCGGCGCAGGCCGCACCGATTCCGGCGTGCATGCCATTGGGCAGGTCGCCCACATCGATCTTTCCCGCGACTGGGAACCCTACAAGCTCCGCAATGCCTTGAACGCGCATCTCGCCATGGCCGGTGAGGCTGTGGCTGTTCTCGATGCTGCTGCCGTGACCGAGGATTTCGATGCGCGTTTTTCGGCGCTGCGCCGTCATTATCTCTACCGCATCATTTGCCGCAAATCCCGGCTGGCGCTGGAGCACAAGCGGGCATGGTGGGTATCGAAGGATATGGACCACGAGCGCATGCATGAAGCCGCTCAGATGCTCGTCGGCCGGTATGATTTCACCACCTTCCGCTCTGTCCATTGTCAGGCGAACAGCCCGGTCCGCACGCTCGACCGGCTGGACGTGACGCGCAACGGTGATCTCATCGAGATTCGCGCCACAGCACAGAGCTTCCTGCACAATCAGATACGCTCTTTCGCCGGCACGTTGAAACTGGCGGGCGAAGGCAGCATGACCCCGGACGATGTGCGCTCTGCACTGGAAGCGCGGGATCGCAAGGCCTGTGGTCCCGTTGCGCCGCCGGACGGTCTCTATTTCATGCAGGTCGATTATCCCGATATCATTCCGCCGCGCCGCCGCCGCCCCGAAGTCGAAATGACGGAAGACGCGGACTGACCTGAAGCCACACGGCCTCTCAGGCGGGATAGACGCCGAGAAAACGCTGCAATGCTTCCGACAGCAACATGGCGGGCACCAGCAGCGTCATGACGACGGCCGAGACAAGCAGCGACTGGTCGCGGATGAAGAATCTGACGATCCGCGAAAAGGCAAAGACCAGCGATAGAAGCAGTGCCAACCACAGAATGGCGATCAGCCCCTGCAGGGGCGGCAGAAAGAATGCGATCAGGATCAGGACCGCATAGGCATAGGAAAAGGGCAGCGACAGCCAGTTCATGGTGGTGACGAGCGGTGCGAATTTTTCCCGGGCGCCAAATGCGTAGAGCAGCATGCCGATCAACAGCAGCGGCACGATCCAGCAGATGGCCTCGACCATGGCCAGGCGGAAGAAGAAGATGAAGCCCGTTCCGGTTCCGGGCGGATAGCTGGCGAGAAATGCGGCGCGCAGCCACAGCCAGGAAATCAGCATGGCCGGCAGGCACCACAGCGCGGAATAGAAGGATCGCCACATACCGCGCTCGGAAAGATCGAGATATCGCGCGCCATTGTGATCGCCGAGCAGCAAAAGCCACAGGCCTGTCAGATAGAGCCTGACTTCACTTACCGTCGGCATGGGCGAACCAGCGTTCGATAAAGGTCTCGTAAATGCGCGTCAGCGTCTCGAGATCGGCAACTGCCACTCGCTCATCGACCATATGCATGGTCTGCCCGACGAGACCGAATTCCACGACAGGGCAATAATCCTTGATGAAGCGTGCATCCGAAGTGCCGCCGGTGGTCGAAAGCTTCGGTTCCTTACCGGTTACGGCTTCAACCGCGCCTGACAGCGACGAGATGAGCGCATTGTTGCGGGTCAGGAATACATGGCTCGGGCGGTCCGCCCAGACGATTTCATATTTCACCGGTGCGCGGTCGGGGCGAAGCTCGCCTTCCGCCGCAGCCGCGTCGAGGCGACGGATGATCTCCGCCCGCAGGGTCTCTGCCGTCCAGGTGTCGTTGAAACGAATGTTGAAGGCCGCCGTCGCCCGCGCCGGAATGACATTGGTCGCGGCATTGCCGGTGTCGATGGTCGTCACTTCCAGATTGGATGGCTGGAAATCATCCGTGCCGTGATCGAAGGGCGGATGCATCAACGCATGGGTCAGCTGCAACAACCCGCGAATGGGGTTATCGGCGAGATGCGGATAGGCGGCGTGGCCCTGAACGCCGTGGACCGTGATCCGGCCCGAGAGCGATCCCCGGCGGCCGATCTTGATCATATCGCCCAGCTGGTCGGGATTGGTCGGCTCGCCCACCACGCAGGCGTCCCACGTCTCTCCCTTTGCAGCAGCCCATTCCAGAAGCTTGGAGGTGCCGTTGATCGACGGGCCTTCCTCATCTCCGGTGATCAGGAAGGAAACGGAGCCCTGCGGTTTGCCGTGTTTTTCGATATGGCGGGCAATGGCAGCCACGAAACAGGCGATACCGCCCTTCATGTCCACCGCGCCGCGACCGTACATTTCGCCGCCGGCGATGTCTGCCGAAAAGGGCGGATGGCTCCATGCGGCCTCGTCACCCACGGGAACGACATCCGTATGGCCCGCAAACATCAGATGCGGGCCTTCGGTGCCGAGCCGGGCATAGAGGTTTTCCACGTCAGGCGTTCCCGCCTCGCTCGCCACAATCCTGTCCACCCGGAAGCCAAGCGGCGAAAGCAGCGTGTCGAGCAGGGAAAGCGCGCCGCCTTCCGCAGGCGTCACCGAAGGGCAACGGATGAGGGCGGCGAGATTGGCAACGGGATCGGTCGTGGTCATGATATCAGCTTTTATCAGTCGCGCAGAAGCTCGTTGATGCCGGTCTTCGAGCGGGTCTTTTCATCGACGCGCTTGACGATCACGGCGCAATAGAGGCTCGGGCCCGGCTCGCCGTTCGGGAAAGGCTTGCCCGGCATGGTGCCGGCAACGACGACGGAATAGGGCGGCACTTCGCCATAGGTGATCTCGCCGGTGGCACGATCGACGATCTTGGTCGATTTGCCGATGAAGACGCCCATGCCGAGAACGGCGCCTTCGCGTACGATGCAGCCTTCAACGACTTCCGAACGGGCGCCGATGAAGCAATTATCCTCGATGATGGTCGGGCCGGCCTGCAGCGGCTCCAGAACGCCGCCGATGCCGACGCCGCCGGAAAGATGCACATTCTTGCCGATCTGCGCGCAGGAGCCGACGGTCGCCCAGGTATCGACCATCGTGCCTTCATCGACATAGGCGCCGAGATTGACGAAGGAAGGCATCAGAACGACGTTCTTGGCCACATAGGCGGAGCGGCGCACGACGGCACTCGGCACGGCGCGGAAGCCGGCGGCGCGAAACTGGTTTTCGCCCCAGTTTTCGAACTTCGACGGCACCTTGTCCCACCAGGTGGATTCGCCCGGTCCGCCGGTGACGATCTCCATGTCGTTCAGGCGGAAGGACAGGAGAACGGCCTTCTTCAGCCACTGGTTCACCTTCCAGTTCCCGTCCGCCTGCTTTTCGGCGACGCGGACCTTGCCGCTATCGAGAAGTTGAAGAGATGTGTCCACCGCGTCACGAACCTCGCCCTTCGTCGATACGTTTACACCGTCACGGTTGTCGAAGGCTGTTTCGATGGTGGTTTCGAGGGAGGTGAGATCCGTAAGGCTCATGGAAAATTCCTTGAATGTCGCGTGTGGTCTGGTCACGGATGGTCCCGCGCCGCTGGAAGGCTCTGGCCATTTGATCTAAGGGAGTGTTGGAAAGGCGTCAATGTGATTTGGATGATTTGGCGCGTCAGACGAAAGGCATGGAAATGACACGACTGAAAAATGGCAAATTGCGGCGCAAGGACGGGGCATGGGACCCGTTGAAGCGCAGTGCTGTGGACAAGCAGCAGGCCGAGGTCGTTGTCAAAACGCCGCAGTCGGATTCCCCGTCCTACCGGCTGGCCTATGTGGATATGGACTTTCTCTGCCGTGAGGAGTTGCGCCCCGTCAGGCTGCAGCTGGAACTTCTGAAGACGGAAATGGCGCTCACCGAGCGCGGGATTAATTCCACCGTCGTCATGTTCGGCGGCGCCCGCATTCCCGAGCCGGGTGGCGAAGCCTGGGCGGCGCGCAACGAAACGCAGAAGCGCAATCTGGAGCAATCCTCGGTTTATTACGAAGAGGCGCGCAAGTTCGCCCGCCTTTGCACCGACTATGGCGCGAAATCCGGTCACTTGGAATATGTCGTGGTCACCGGCGGCGGTCCCGGCGTCATGGAAGCTGGCAATCGCGGTGCCATGGATGCCGGAGGCCCCTCCATCGGCCTCAATATCGTTCTGCCGCACGAGCAGGCGCCCAACCCCTATGTCACTCCGGAACTGAGCTTCAACTTCCACTATTTCGCCATCCGCAAGATGCATTTCCTGATGCGGGCGAAGGCCGTGGTTGTTTTCCCCGGTGGCTTTGGCACGCTGGATGAACTGTTCGAGGCGCTGACGCTGATCCAAACGAAACGCATGGCGCCCATTCCGCTCATCCTGTTCGGGGAGAAATTCTGGCGCTCGGTCGTCAATTTCGAGTTCCTCGCGGACTTCGGGACCATTGCGCCGGAAGATATGGAGCTGCTGCATTTCGCCGAAACGGCCGACGATGCATGGAACATCATATCCGCCTATTACGAACACTGATTTTTTGCTTGGCGCGGCGAAGTAATTTTAGGGCTTAATTAGCAAACATAACCTATTTTTACCTCGTCGCGCTGCAGCACACTGTCCCATTCTGGACGGGCCTCCATGACGGAGATTTTCATCCGTTTCCGCCAGCTTCTTCGAGCCGGCGATTTGATCGAGGCCAAGATGTTCAATTTCAAAGTGAAGTCGCTTGCGACGAAGCTGATCCTCGTGACCGGCTGCGCCATCACCACGGTTCTTATCGCATCGAATTCCTTCCTCATTTCCCAGACCAGTGAACGTGTCCATGCGCTGACCATGGAGCAGGCCAATACCGAGGCGCGCGCCATCGCCAACGTCATTGCCGCCGATGTCGGCGAACTCGGCAGCGCCGCGCGCTCGATGGCTGGTGTCATCGGCCGTGCGCATCAGGCGAAATCGATGGACCGGCCCGGGATCGTCAATATCCTCAAAGCCAATGTCGAGCAGAATGCCTTCGCTTTCGGAAGCTGGTTCTGCGAACAGCTGGGTCTTTTCGATGGACAGAGCACGGAGATCGCCAACAGGCTCGATCTCGGCACCAATAAAAACGGTGCTTTCGCCCCCTATTGGTCGAAGACCCAGAAGGGCGACATTCAGTTCTCGACCTTCGACAATGACTATGCGGCCGAATGGTATGCGCTGGCCTCCAAATCCGGTAAGGGCGCCATCACCCAGCCTTATCTCGCCCAGGGCACGGAAGTGCCCACCACCATGACCTCGCTCGCTTATCCCGTCATGTCGGATGGCAAGATGATTGGTGTGGCGGGTGTCGATATTTCGCTGGCCGCGCTGTCGCAGAAGCTGCAGGCGCTGCATCCTTTCGAAACCGGTCGCGTGACGCTCGTTTCGCAGGGCGGCCAGTGGCTGGTGCCGCCGACGCCCGAGCAGAATATGAAGGCCTATGACGGAGATGGCGCAAGCACCGTTCAAGCGGCGATTGCATCCAGCAAGCAGGGCCTCATCGAAAATCTCGGCCTCGATACGGACGCACCCTATAACCGGCTTGTTTATCCTTTCGCCGTGCCGGGCCTCAATGCGACCTGGGTGGTGCTGGTGGATATTCCGCACAAGGCGCTGAACGCACCGGTTCAGGAGCAGACCTATCTGATGATCATCGGCGCAATCGTCATTCTCGCCGCCGTCATCGCCGCGCTTTATTTCGCCGTTCGGCATTTCGTCGGCAACCCGCTCGCCTCGCTGGTCGCTGATGTGAGAACTTTGAGCGATGGCCGTTATGAGGTGCCGGTCTCCGGACAGGAACGCAGGGATGAAACGGGTGCTGTTGCAACGGCACTGGAAGGCTTTCGCGCAAAGCTTGCCGGTATCCGTGAAATGGAGGCCGATGCCGCCGCCCAGCGCGACAACGCGGAAACGGAGCGCCAGCGGTCCGAGTTCGAGCGCAGTGAAAACAGTCGGATGCAGCAACACATCGTCAGCGCGCTCGGTGCCGGCCTCAACGCGCTTTCGCAGGGCAATCTGACCTACCGTATTGAAGATGAATTCCCCGGCGAATATGCAAAGCTGCGCGCTGACTTCAACTCGGCGCTCGAAAGTCTCGAGGAAACGGTTTCCACCGTCAACGCAACGGTCGTCAGTATCGGCAATGGCACTGGCGAGATCACCCGCGCCGCCAGCGACCTTTCACACCGCACGGAACAGCAGGCCGCGAGCCTCGAAGAAACCGCCGCCGCTCTCAACGAATTGACCGCACAGGTCAATTCCAGCGCGGAAAACGCCGCAGAAGCGGCCGGTGCCGTCAGCCATGCTTGCGATGACGCCGGCAAGTCCGGCGAGGTCGTGCAGCAGGCCGTGAATTCCATGCAGGGCATCGCGCAGTCCTCTGCGGAAATCTCCCGTATCATCGGGGTGATTGACGAGATCGCCTTCCAGACCAATCTTCTGGCGCTGAATGCCGGCGTCGAAGCGGCCCGCGCGGGCGATGCGGGCAAGGGCTTTGCCGTCGTCGCACAGGAAGTGCGTGAACTCGCTCAACGCTCCGCAACGGCTGCCAAGGAGATCAAAGGTCTGATCAACACCTCTGCCACGCAGGTGGGCGAGGGTGTCCAGCTAGTCGGCAAGGCCGGTGAGACGATGAAAAAGATCGCCGATCAGGTTCTGCAGATCAACCAGCTGATACGGCAGATTTCAGCCTCCGCCAGCGAGCAGGCGGTGGGGCTGAAGGAAATCAACTCCGCCGTTACCCAGATGGATCAGGTCACCCAGCAGAATGCGGCGATGGTGGAGGAAACCACGGCGGCCAGCGTGACGCTGAACAGCGAAGCCGAAACCCTGAAATCGCTCGTTGCCGGTTTTGCGGTCTCCGGCGGCCATTCCAGCCAGCAATTGCGCGCCACGGCGGCGACAATGCGTGCGTCCACCGCTCCGGCAAAGGCCCACGCTGCGGCTTCCCGCGCCCGTCCGAGAACCAGCGGTGCAAACGCACTGGCGCAGGATGACTGGACGGAATTCTGATCCGCCATTTCCACTTCAAATGAAAAGGCCGCTGGTTTTTCCAGCGGCCTTTTTTGTCCCTGTCCGGATCAGAGCCGGGCGAAACGTTCGGTCAGCAACTCGAAGAAGCCATCCGCATTGACATTGCGCATCACGCGGGCATTGGCGGGACGGTCCGTCACCCGCCACCAGTCCACGACAGTCATGCCCATGGTCAGTTCGGAAATGACCTCGATCTCGACATTGCACTCGCGGCCCTCGAAAAGTTCGGGCTTGAGGAGATAGGCAATGACGCTCGGATCATGCAGCGGGCCGCCATCAGAACCGTATTTCTCGATGTCGAAACGCTCGAAGAATTCCAGCATTTCCGCCATGGCGATGGCCGGGCGCGTGCCGATGTCGCGAATGCGGTTGACGCGCGCCTTGGTGGTCAGCAGCTTGTGGGTGACATCAAGCGGCATCATGACAACAGGCATGCCGGAGCGGAAAACGATATCGGCGGCCTGCGGATCGACATAGATGTTGAATTCCGCCGCCGGCGTGATGTTGCCGCCTTCGAAGAAGCCGCCGCCCATCATCACGAGTTCCTTGACGCGGTCGGCGATCTCAGGCGCCTTCAGGAGAGCCAGCGCCACATTGGTCAGCGCGCCAAGCGTGCAGAGCGTCACGGTGCCGGCGGGTTCCCGCATCAGCGTCTCGATGATGAAATCGACCGCATGCTGCTCTTGCGCCTCCATTGTCGGCTCATCGAGAACCGGGCCGTTAAGGCCGGTGCTGCCGTGAACATGTTCGGCGGTGATGGGCTTGCGCACCAGCGGCTTCTCCGCGCCCTCATAGACGGGAATATCGGTGCGGCCGCACAATTCGCAGATGATGCGGATGTTGCGGCTGGTCAGTTTCAGCGGAACGTTGCCGGCAACGGCGCACAGTCCGAGAATGTCGATTTCGTCAGGGCTTCCAAAAGCGAGCATGATTGCCGCCGCGTCGTCCTGGCCCGGATCGGTGTCGATGATGATTTTTCTGCGTTCTGCCATGTCTTGCCCGCCGTTGAGATGAGCGCTTTTTTCGAGCGGAGGGTGCTCACTTGTCAAGCCTCATTCCTGCCTCTTGCCTTTGCCGGTGTTTTGTCTTGCGCATCGTGTTTCGGCTTCCCATATTGCTTGAGCCGGTGCGATTGACCGGCAAGGTTGCCGGAAGCGGGACCGCGAAACGTCGCTTGGTTGCAAGGACAGAAAAGATATGAGCCGCATGACGCCATTCACCCACCCTCTTTTGCTGGGTTTTGATGCCATGGAAAAAACGCTGGAGCGCATGGCGAAGGCCAATGACGGCTACCCTCCCTATAACATCGAGCGTCTGCCTGGCGGCGAAGAGGTGCCGGAGCGTCTACGCATCACCATCGCGGTTGCCGGTTTTTCGCAGGATGATCTGGATGTGACGACAGCTGACAACCAGCTTGTCATTCGGGGCCGCCAGCAGGAACAGGAGAAGGGCGATTTTCTCTATCGCGGCATCGCGGCGCGGCAGTTCCAGCGGGTCTTCGTGCTTGCCGATGGCATGCAGGTGCGGGAAGCGCGCCTGCGCAACGGCCTTCTTTCCATCGATCTGGTGCGGCCCGAAATTTCAAACGTGGTAAAGAAAATTAATATTTCCGTCTCAGAGTAGAACGTGAACGCCGGAATCGGACATGAATCGCTCGGCGTGAAGAAGGAGGCTGAAATATGCTCTTAAAAGAAGCGCATGCGCGTCTCACCCAGTCCCAGTTCGCCCATATCGGTGAAGGAGAAGTGGGATATATTCGCAAGATCCGTGCGGAAGACGTTAGCCGCTGTTTCCCGGAAGCGCCCGATCTCGATCCGCAGCTGGATCTGTGGGCGCTGTTCGGCGCGGATGGTACGCCTATCCTCCTGACAGACAATCGTTCCAGTACCTTTTTCAAGGCGGCGGAAGACGATCTAAAAACCGTCAGTCTCCATTGAAAGGAAAAGCCCGCCGATTGAGCGGGCTTTATACTTACGGGATCAGAGGAACGGGCGGTCCGGCATGTCGTCGATGGAGATGACGCCGTCCTTGTTCCTGTCCAGCCGCTCGAACATTTTTTCGCCGGCGGCAGTGAATTCGGCCTTGCTGACCTGGCCGTTCTCATCCGTATCGGCCGTGCGGAACAGCGCGTAGGCCGCACCCTTGCCGCCATGTTTGCCCCAGCCCTGACGGCCGCCATGTTCGCGTTCGGCGCGCTTGCCTTCGGGGGTCTTGGCTTCGTCACCCTCGGGGCGCGGATGGGCGGCGCGAAACGCCTCCATTTTTGCCTGGCGGTATTCACGTATTTCCTTTGGCGTGATCGAACCGTCCTTGTCCTTGTCGATCTCGGCAAAAAGCGCGTCCTGACGTGCGGCGAACTCTTCCTTCGTAATCTTGCCGTCCTTGTTGGTGTCGGCCACCTTCAGAAGGTGAACGTACATCAGTTCCGGGCGGAACGGCATGCGATCGCCGTGGCCTTTGCCATGCGGGGGTGGGGCGGCGAAACTTGCCGTTGCGGCCGAGCCGAGCAAAAGGGCTGCGCCAAGAGCAGAGAGTGCGATTTTTCTTGTAGACATCGTCATTACCTTCCGTTGGGTGTCCCTGGGAAAGAAGATAGTGACGTCGGCGCCAGCCCACTACTTAAACATCCGTAAGGTGGATGAAGCTTCGGTAATCTTGTCCGTCAGTGCTTGGCCGATGCCCCGGTCAGCCCTTGATGGTTTTCGTCAGGAACCCCGTCAGGTCGTCGGTAATGTAGTCGATATGCTCATCCGTCACATCAGGGATTTCCCAGCGTTCCATGATCACGCCCTCAAGATTGGAGGGCACGAGCAGCACGGTCTTCATGCCGAGCGCCTTGGGAGCCGCGAGATTGCGCGGCAGGTCCTCGAACATGGCGGCGTTTTTCGTATCGAGTTTCGCAAGGGCTGCGAACTTCTCATAGGTCGCGCTGGCCGGCTTCGGCAGGTAACCGGCGGCGACGATATCGAAAATATCCTCGAAATGATCGAGAATGCCGAGTGCGCCGGCGGCAGCCTGCGCATGTTTGACGCTGCCATTGGTCAGGATGAACTTGCGACCCGGCAGAGCCCTGATCGCCTCGCCGAGTTCCGGATGCGGTTTCAGCGCCGAATAGTCGATGGCATGGGCACGTTCCAGAAACTCGTCCGGGCTGATGCCATAATTGATCATCAGGCCCTGAAGCGTGGTGCCATGGTCGTGATAATAACGCTTCTGCAAGACGCGGGCCTCTTCCGGGTCGAGCTTCAGAAGCTCCGCCACATAGGCCGTCATGTTACGGTCGATCTGGGAAAACAGATTGACGTGATGCGGATAGAGCGTGTTGTCGAGATCGAAGACCCATTCGCTGACATGGGCGAAATCGGCGGCGTCGGGCAGGTTTTTCGGCTTTGTGTCCATGGGCTGCTTTATGCCCGTTTCGAACGGCGAAGAAAATCGAAAAGACGACGATTGATCCGAAAATCGGGCTTGGCTGCGGCCTCCAGCGCATGATACCGCCAAGGCCATGGAACTCTGGATAGGCATTACTTTCGCAAGCGCGTTCCTGCAGAACCTGCGCTCAACGTTGCAAAAGCACCTCAAGGGTATGATGGGCACGACAGGCGCGACGTTTGTGCGCTTCGTGTTCGGCGTGCCCTTCGCTCTCGCTTATCTTGCATTTCTGCATCTCGGGCTTGGCCGGCCGCTGCCGGTGCCAAACATGTCCTTCGCCGTATGGGCAACGGTCGGGGCCATGGCGCAGATCGCCGCCACTTTCCTGCTGGTGCACCTGTTCTCTTTCCGCAATTTCGCTGTTGGCACGGCCTATTCCCGCACCGAGCCGGCACAGGCGGCGCTGTTTGCCCTTATCTTCATCGGCGAAAGCGTCACTGGCGGGACATTGGCGGCCATTGCGATATCGGTCGCCGGCGTCATGCTGATTTCCGTGGCGCGTACGGAAGTGACGCCCGCTTCTTTCTTGACCTCGATCTTCAGCCGGACGGCAGGTATCGGTCTTGCCTCGGGTGCATTCTTCGGCCTGTCCTCGGTTGCCTACCGGTCGGCATCGCTGGCGCTCGCGCCAAGCCTGCCTGCCCCGGATGCGATGATGCAGGCGGGCTTCACCCTCGTCGTCGTCATCGTCATGCAAACGGTGTCGATGTTCCTCTGGATCATCTGGCGCGAAAGGGAAGAGTTACGGCGTATCGCCAGGGTCTGGAAACCGTCGCTCGCGGTCGGTTTCGTGGGCGCCACGGCCTCATTCGGCTGGTTCACGGCGATGACCCTGCAGCAGGCCGCCGTGGTGAAGGCGCTGGCGCAGGTGGAGATGCTGTTCGCCTTCGCCTCGACCGTGCTTTTCTTCAAGGAGAAGATCAACCGGCTCGAACTGTCCGGCTGCCTGCTGATCGTCGTTGGTGTGCTGTCGCTTCTGGCATTCGGCTGAATGCCAGATATGGCGGACGGGCTTGCCGTCCGCCACTCTGACGCATCAGGGCACGATAAGCGTGCCGGCGCCTTCCGTGAAGATTTCCAGAAGTACGGAATGCGGTGTCTTGCCGTTGAGAATCACCACGCCTTGCACACCGGCCTTGATGGCGTCGATGCAGGTCTCGACCTTTGGGATCATGCCACCGGAAATCGTGCCGTCCTTGATGAGCGCGCGCGCCTGGGAGACAGTCAGTTCCTTGATAAGTTCCTTGTTCTTGTCGAGGACACCAGGCACGTCCGTGAGGAACAGAAGGCGTGAGGCGTGAAGCGCTCCGGCAATGGCGCCGGCGAAGGTATCGGCATTAATGTTGTAGGTGGCGCCGTCACGGCCGGGAGCGACGGGCGCGATGACCGGGATCATCTCCGATTTGGCAAGTAAATCAAGCAGGGTGCGGTCGACTTCCACGACTTCACCAACGAAACCGAGATCGAGCACGCGCTCGATATTGCTGTCGGGATCGATGACCGTCTTTTTCGCCTTTTCGGCGAAGACCATGTTGCCGTCCTTGCCGCACAGACCGATGGCCCATTCGCCCGTTTGGTTGATGAGGGCGACGATTTCCTTGTTGATCGAACCGGCCAGAACCATCTCGACGATCTCGACCGTCTTGGCGTCGGTGACGCGCAGTCCGCCCTCGAATTTCGATTCAATGCCCATTTTCGTCAGCATCGCGCCGATCTGCGGGCCGCCGCCATGGACGACGATGGGGTTGATGCCGGACTGCTTCAACAGGGCGATGTCTTCCGCGAAAGCCTTGCCGAGCGTGGAGTCGCCCATGGCGTGGCCACCATATTTCACCACGATTGTCTTGTTCTCGTATTTCTGCATGAAGGGCAGGGCCTGCGCGAGTAGCCGTGCCTGAATTTCGCTTTCGGAAGAAGTCATGGAAAAACCTCGGTCTATGGTGGCGGCCGCATGAGCCTTTCATCGCTCTACAGCATCGGCGCAAAAATCGGAATCGATTTTTGCGGTGCAGGATGCATGGATTCGACATGTCACGGCGTTTGCAAGGACAGGCGAATCTCCGTTTTCGACGAATGAAATAACCTGCGGGCCTTACTGTGTCGGCCCATAGTAAAATTCTGTTTTTGGGCGGCGTCAGCTGCGTAATAAGATTGACATAAAGCACCAATCGGACCAGCTTTGTTGGAAGCAGGGGAGGGGTTATTCAGCAGGGCGACGGGACATGTCGCGCGTCGTGAAACGATGCTGGCCTGAACGACCGAGGAGTTTGAAGACCCATGACGGCACCGGATCGAGACAAGCAGAGCGGTTTGCGGGACGAAGTGCTCGCCGGCGAATATGTGCTGGGTGCCCTGCCGCCGGAAAGCATGGCGGAGCTTGCAAAGCGCGTGAAGCGCGACCGGCAATTTGCCGCCATGGTCAGGCGCTGGCGGGAGAATCTAGCCGAAACGGAATATCGGGAAAAAGCGACGATGGCCGCCTTGCTTGAAAGGGATCCGTTCAGGTCCAGCCTGCCTTTCCGAAGCCAGCCACTCCGCAGCGGCAGCGTGTTCACCGCCATGCTTTCGGAAGTCTGGCATTCGGTGCGCTTCTGGCGGCTTCTGGCGCTGACGGCGATGCTCTGGACCGCCGTTCTGCTTTTCACAATCGCCTGAGGCGAAAATTCTCTAGAGCGAGACCGTTCTGACGATCTCGGCGCGTAGATCGTCCAGCCCGAATGACTTTTCCGACGATGTGGCAAGAACTTCGGGATAGGCAGCGGGACGCTTGCGGATTTTCTCCAGCGTTTCGCCAATCAGCCGGGGAACGCCAACGTCCTTGATCTTGTCCGTCTTCGTCAGCACGACCTGATAGGACACGGCCGCTTTGTCGAGCAGGCTCAGGACCTCTTCGTCGTTCTTCTTAATGCCATGACGGGAATCGATCAGCACGTAAACGCGCTTCAGCGTCGCCCGGCCGCGCAGATAATCGAAGACGAGTTTCGTCCAGGCATCGACATGGTCCTTGGGCGCCTGCGCATAGCCGTAACCGGGCATATCGACCAATGCCATCGGCGGCAGGTCGCCCGGCTCGCCGGAATAACCTTCAGGAACGAAATAGTTCAGTTCCTGCGTACGTCCGGGCGTGTTGGACGTGCGGGCAAGGCCCTTGTGACCCACCAATGCGTTGATGAGCGAGGACTTGCCGACATTCGAGCGACCGGCAAATGCAATTTCCGGCGGGCCCTCGGGCGGCAGGAATTTCATTGCGGGAACGCCGCGAATGAAAATCCAGGGTCGCCCGAACAGGGGCTTTTCGGTTGCCGTGCCGGTGTCACTCATTTCGATTGCACCGGCTTTCGCTTGAACAGCCCTTTTATATTATCGAACAGTTCGATCTTGGCGCCGTGACGCTTCATGATGAGGGCCTGCTGGCTGATGGAGAGCGTGTTGTTCCATGCCCAGTAGATGACCAGACCAGCCGGGAAGGAGGCCAGCATGAAGGTGAAGATCAGCGGCATCCAGGTGAAGATCATCGCCTGTGTCGGATCGGGCGGCGTCGGGTTCATGCGCATCTGCAGGAACATGGTGATGCCCATGACGAGCGGCCAGACGCCGATCATCAGGAAATGGGGCACGTCGTAGGGCAGAAGGCCGAACAGGTTGAACAGCGACGTCGGATCGGGCGCGGAAAGGTCGTGAATCCAGCCGAAGAACGGTGCATGCCGCATTTCGATGGTGACGTAGATGACCTTGTAGAGCGCGAAGAACACCGGGATCTGCAGAAGCATCGGCCAGCAGCCGGCAACCGGGTTGATCTTCTCTTCCTTGTAGAGCTGCATCATCGCCTGCTGCATGGCCATGCGGTCATCGCCATGCTTGGCTTTCAGTTCTTCCATCTTCGGCTGCACGCGTTTCATGTTCGCCATGGAGGCATATTGCTTGCTGGCGAGCGGGAAGAAGAGCGCCTTGACGACGATGGTGGTGAGCAGGATGGCCACGCCGAAATTGCCAAAATAACGGAAGAAGAAATCCATCATTTTGAACATCGGCTTGGTGATGAAGTAGAACCAACCCCAGTCGATCAGGAGATCGAACTTCGGAATGGAATAGGCGGTCTCGTAACGATCGACCAGCGGCACTTCCTTGGCACCGGCGAAGACGAGGCTCTTCAGCTCGATGGACTGGCCGGCTTCGACCGTCATCGTGTCGCTCTTGAAATCGGCCTGGTAGCTCGGCTGATTGCCGGTGATGTGGGAGTAGCGCGTCTCGAACGGCGTCATCTGCGGGGGAACTATGGCCGCGGCCCAATATTTATCGGTAATGCCGAGCCAGCCGCCGGTCGCCTTGGCAACCGTTACGGGCTCCTCTTCGACGTCTTTGTATTTCTTTTCCGTCAGGCTGCCGTCTTTGCCCGAGACACCGAGAAAGCCCTCGTGGATGACGAAGACAGGGGGAATTACCGGCTTGTTGTTGCGCGTCACTCGGCCGTAAGTGGCAAGCGAGATCGCAGCCTGTCCGGGGTTCTCGACCTTGTCGGTGACCGAGATCATGTAATGCTCGTCGATCGAAACCGTACGCGAGAAAACGACGCCCTTGGAATTGGTGTAGGTCAGGGTGACCGGGGTGGTTTCCGTCAGCTTGTCACCGCTTGCAAGCGTCCAGACGGTCGTCGGACCGGGAACGCCGCCGACGTCCTGTGCTGCAACGTAACCGAGTTCGGTGAAGTAACCGTCCTTGGTATCGGAGGGCGAAAACAGCGTGATGATCGGGCTCGAGTCATCGACGGTCTCATGGTAGCCCTTGAGCCGGATGTCATCGAAACGGGCACCGGTCAGATTGATCGAGCCGGCAATGGCGTTGGTGTCGATAGCGACGCGCGGGGTCCTGGCGATCGCATCTTCCCGGGTCGCCGTGGCGGCGGCCTGCGTGGAGGATGCGGGCGGTGCACCTTCGACGGTTGCGCCGGGTGCAGCACCCGGTGCCGGCTGTTGTTGCGTCGTCTGCTGCTGCGCCTGGCGGGCCTCTTCGGCGCGGCGCTGCTGGTCGATGCGCGGATTCATGTAAAGGAATTGCCAGGCTAGGACGATGACAACCGAAAGGGCTATCGCGATGAAGTAATTACGGTTCTTTTCCATCATTCTTTCCTGGAGCGGGTCTCCTGGGACCGTTTCGGTTTCGCCGTTCCTTCAATGCGCTCGGCAAGGAGAGACTGAAGTTTCGGGAAGGCCGTATCGAGTACGTCCCTGCGGGCGACAATCACATAGTCATGACCGGGCTTCATTGCGACCCCGGCAGAAAGCCTGACGGCTTCCTTGAGACGGCGGCGCATGCGATTTCGCTCGACCGCGTTGCCTTGTCTTTTTGTTACGGTAAAACCGACGCGAGGCTCGGTTTCCGGGGCTTTTCGGTCAAGCACTTCCACAAGAAAGGTGCTCCCCCGCCGTTTTTCCCCCGCCTGAACGGCAAGAAACTCCGACCGGTTTTTAAGCCGGCCGGGTCGTTTTTCAGTCTCGCTCATGTGTCCACGACTTTCATCGGGCCACAGGCTCGGCAATTAAGCCGACAGACGTGCGCGGCCGCGCGCACGGCGGGCTGCGAGAACCTTGCGGCCGCCGGCAGTAGCCATGCGGGCACGGAAACCATGACGACGCTTGCGAACAAGCTTGGACGGTTGGTAGGTACGCTTCGACATTTATTTAATACCGCGGTGTGCGGCCCTTCTTGAATTTGCAATTATTTGCAAGAGCGTTTCGTTTTTTGCACGGCTAACCCCGCCTGGGCGAGCTTTCTATGGCCGAGCGTGCGCGGCTTATAAGGGCATAGGCCGAGCAAAGTCAATTGCCGAAGGGGTTTTAGCACTTCACCTTTTACGGAAAACACACCGCCCTGTCCTTCGCCAATCGCCGGCAGAGGTCGATTCTCGTGCGCAATCGATAAAATCCGAAATTCTTTCTTAACGCAGCATTGATAAATCTTGTGACGCGAAAAGTTATGCCAGCTTCCCATTTTCATCTTGGCGCTGGTCATTGTTGGGGGAACGAAATTGAGAATTCGCGGTCGTATCAATCTTCTTGTCGGGCTGATGAGCCTTGTGGCCTGTACCATCGGTGGGCTGTCCATCTATGCGATCAACGAATTCTGGGTTCGCTCGCATCATTTCGAAGAGGCGGCGGAGAGGGCCTACAAGGGCGAAGCGCTCAATCGTCTGGTGACGGCGGTCGTCATGGAGGCGCGCGGGGTCTACGCGGCGGCCGATATTGCCGCGGCCACCCCCTTTGCCGACGGCATGGTCAAAAACCTCGATGCCATGGAAAAGCTGATTGCCAGCTGGGCTCCGCTCGTGCCGGCAGACCAGCAAGCGAATTTCGACAAGCTCGTTGGCCGCTCGAAGGAGTTCCGGATCTTCCGTCTGGAAACCGTCCGGCTGGCGAAGGAAAGTGGACCGCAGGCAGCGAGCCAGCAGGGCAATAACGAGGCGAACCGCGCCAACCGCAAGGCATATCAGGCTGAAATCGACGGTGTCGTGAAGAACGACATTGCCGAACTGGAGGTCGTGAAGGCGGGCGTGGATTCCTTCAGCGCCACCATATTTTGGGTGATCGTCGCCGTGACTGTGGCAGGTGTCGGCGCGGGTGCCGTCTTTGGTCTCTACATCGGCACACGACAGCTCAGTGCACCCATCCGCAGGGTTTCGCAGGTGATGAATGCCGTGGCCGATGGAAATCTGGACGCGGAAGTTCCCTATCTCGGCCGCACCGACGAAATCGGTGAAATGGCGGCTGCCGTCGAGGTTTTCAAGCGCAACGGCAGCGAGGTGCGCCGCATGAATGCGCAGGAAGCCGCCATGCGCGCCAGGAGCGACGACCTGCAGGCCGGCATGGCCATCGTCGTCGATGCCGCGGCCGCAGGCGATTTCAGCCGCCGCATCAACAAGGACTATGGCGACGACAACCTCAACCGTTTTGCCGCGACGATCAATGCTCTCCTCACGGGGGTGCATAATGGCGTGTCCGAGACCAGCCGCGTCATCGAAGGTCTGGCGCGTGGCGATCTGACGGAGAGGATGGAGGGCGACTTCCGCGGCGTCTTCGCCGAACTCAAGGAGAACGTCAACCAGACGCTGACCAAGCTGCGCGAGACGATGCGTGAAGTGCGCGGCAGCACGGAAGGCATCAGCGGCAACGCCAACGAGTTGCGCTCGGCCGCCGACGACCTGTCGAAGCGGACGGAACAGCAGGCAGCCGCACTGGAGGAAACCTCCGCCGCGCTGGACGAAATCACCGCCGTCGTGCGCAATTCCACCGATCGTGCGCAGGAAGCCAGCGCCATGGTCGCCGAAACCAAGCAGAAGACGGAAGAATCCGCCAATGTCGTGCGCGACGCCGTCTCCGCAATGGATCGCATCGAGAACGCCTCGCGCGAAATCAGCCAGATCATCAACGTCATTGACGAAATTGCCTTCCAGACCAACCTTCTGGCACTGAATGCCGGTGTGGAAGCGGCGCGTGCAGGCGAGGCCGGCAAGGGCTTTGCCGTCGTCGCTCAGGAAGTGCGCGAACTGGCTCAGCGTTCCGCAACCGCCGCGAAGGACATCAAAGCACTGATTACCAAATCCGGCGAGGAGGTCGGCCGAGGTGTGTCGCTGGTGCAGAGAACGGGCAGTGCGTTGAGCGAGATCGAGACGCGCGTTCTTGCCATCAACGAACATATCCATTCGATCGCCACGGCCGCCAGAGAGCAGTCCACCGGCCTGCATGAAGTGAATACCGCCATCAACCAGATGGACCAGGTGACGCAGCGCAACGCCGCCATGGTGGAGGAGACCTCGGCCGCGACCTATAAGCTGAGCAGCGAGGCGGACCATCTCGTCACACTGGTGACGCGCTTTAATGTCGGCACCGAGACGGCGCAGCGTAGCCACCGTATCGAGCAGCCTTTGCGGCCGATGACAGCATCGGCCGGACCGGTTGCGGTCTCCGGCAGGACGACGGCCGTCGCTTCCCCGGCCCGCAAGTTGATGAGCAGCGTCAGCCGCGCGCTGAACGCCCAGCCCGCCGCAGCCCCGGCGCAGGGCGACTGGCAGGAGTTCTAGGCGACCTGTTGTTTCACCTCAGGCCCGCTTACTCTCAGGCGCCGCCCCTTTCGGGCGGCGTTCGTTTTTCCGGCACTGAAAACGCCGGCACTGAAAACGTTTGTTTTGCAGTGCATTGGAAAAATATCCATTAGGTCCTATGATCATTGCTGCATATAAACCGAGCCGTTCCACGCAAGCAGCGGCGCGCATACAGGATCATGGCCCGGTGTTTTCTAAAGGCGTAGACAGCTTGGACCGCACTCAAGACGATCCGGTGCATTGCATGCCGGGATTGACCGCCGGTCTTTCTGGACGCCTGCTGCTGCTCACCGTGATTTTCGTGATGATCGCCGAAGTGCTGATTTTCGTGCCTTCCGTTGCCAATATGCGTCTTTCCTGGCTGCGTGACCGCCTGAACACGGCCGCCGCCGCTGGTGCCGTCATCGATGGCCTGCAAGCGGAACTGCCGCGAAGCGTGCAGAACGACACGCTGATGGCAACCGGAGCGAAGCTTATCGCCCTGCGCAAGGACGGCACGTCGCGCTTGCTCGCCGTGGCGGAGACACCGCCCGGCGTCGACGAGCAGTATGATCTTTCGGACGTCTCGCAGGTGGCGGCGGTGCGGGACGCCTTTTCCACCTTGCTGTTCGGCGGCAATCGCGTCATCCGCGTCTTCGATGTGGTGGGAGACAGCGACACGATCATCGAACTGGTGCTGGGTGAAAACAAGCTGCGGGCGGCGATGCTTGCCTATGCCCGCAACGTTTTCCTGATTTCCATCGTCCTGTCGCTGGTCACCGCGGGCCTGATCTTCATCTCCATCAACCGCATCATGATCCGGCCAATACGCCGGTTGACGCTCGGCATGCAGAATTTTTCGGAAGATCCGGGCAATCCCGAGCGGATTTTCGTGCCCGAGGAGGGGACGGATGAATTGTCGGTTGCGGGGCGCCATCTCGCCGACATGCAGACGGAGCTGCAGAAAACGCTGCGGCAACAGAAGAATCTCGTGGATCTTGGACTCGCCGTGTCGAAGATCAACCACGACATGCGCAATATCCTCTCCTCCGCCCAGCTCATGTCAGACCGTCTGGTCGATGCCAAGGACCCGATGGTCAGGAGTTTCGCGCCGAAACTGCTGCGCACGATCGACCGGGCCGTGGCCTATACGGGTGAGGTTCTGGCTTATGGTCAGGCGACGGAGGGGGCGCCGAAACGCAAGATAGTGCATTTGAGCCTGCTGGTGCGGGATGTGCGCGATATTCTGGCGCTCGATCCGGATAGCGGCATCGAGTTTCAGGATAGCGTCCCCCCCGATCTGACGGTGGATGCGGATTCCGAACAGCTTTTCCGGGTGATCCACAATCTCTGTCGCAATGCCGTCCAGGCCCTGCAATCCGATGCAGCGAATGCGGCGCCAAGACATCTTTCCATCTCGGCCCAGAGGGCCGGCAGCGTCGTCAGCATCGTTATCGATGACAATGGGCCGGGAATGCCACGCAAGGCCAAGGAGAACTTGTTCTCCGCCTTCAGGGGATCGGCCCGCTCCGGCGGCACGGGCCTTGGGCTGGTCATCGCCCGCGAGCTCGTGCTTGCCCATGGCGGCACGATCGCACTTGTCGAAAAGCCCGGTCCCGGCACGCAGTTCCGTATCGAAATCGCCGACCGAGCCGCCTCCGTACAGGCAGCCAGAACCGCCTGAAAAAGCCGCTCAGTGGTGGGCTCGGGAAGCGATTATCTCCGGCGGAATCGAGGTCCCATCAGGCCCGTGAAAAATGGTCTGCATGGAATTTACAATATAATCAATGTGATACGCGAATTGCTGCGGAAAAATGACAATTTCGAAACGAAATCGCTTGCATTCGGAATGAGGACGTTTTAGAGGATCGCCACGCCACCGGAAACGACCGGAACGGCACGCACCCGTAGCTCAGCTGGATAGAGCACCAGACTACGAATCTGGGGGTCAGGAGTTCGAATCTCTTCGGGTGCGCCATTTTTCTTCCCTTAAAATAGCTTCTGTGACGCGCCACTCGTTGGCGTATATGCCCCGGCAACTTCATACTGGTCCGTCAGCGTTGATGTCTAAGCCTCGCAAGGCCGAATGAATTCCGAACATCCCGAATATATGTTAAATTCCTCCGCTCATCAGATGTCCCGGAGTGAAAGCCATGTTGGAAGCGGACAAGGTGTTTGCGGGTTCGATTCCGGAAAATTACGACCGCTATATGGTGCCGTTGATTTTTGCGCCATTCGCCGCTGATCTGGCGCGGCGGGCAGCCGCCTTGATGCCGATTGATGTTCTGGAAATCGCTGCGGGCACCGGGGCCGTCACGCGGGAATTGGTTCCCCGATTGTTGCCTGCGGCAAATTATGTGGTGACCGATCTCAATCAGCCCATGCTCGATTTCGCAGCGGCTCAACAGGCACCCGACAGCCGTATAAAATGGCGACAGGCGGATGCTCAGCTTCTGCCTTTTGAAAATGCTGTTTTCGATCTTGTTTTCTGCCAGTTCGGGGCGATGTTCTTCAACGATCGCCTGTCGGCCTATCGTGAGGCAAAGCGGGTGTTGAAGCCCGGCGGGCATTATTTATTCAACGTATGGGATCGCATTGAGGAAAATCACTTCGCGGATGATGTGACGAACGCCCTCGCCGGCCTTTTCCCCGATGATCCCCCGCGCTTCATGGCCCGCACCCCGCATGGTTATTATGATACGGCGTTGATACGCTGCGAGTTGGAGAATGCCGGTTTTTCCCGCGTGACGATCGAGACGGTGGCGGCGCAAAGCCGCGCCCCGTCGCCGCGCATTCCGGCCGTCGCCTATTGTCAGGGAACGGTTCTGCGGACGGAAATAGAGGCCAGGGGGCCGGGGAAGCTCGATGCTGCGACAGATTGTGCCGCTGCTGCCATTGAGGCGCGACATGGCGATGGCGAGGTGGCTGCCAAGATTCAGGCTCATGTGATTCTCGCCGCCGTATAAATCGGAGCCGCCGACCGGGTTTTCCAGCCGATAAAAGCGCGCTGAAAACAGTTTGCAATAACCCCCTCAATATTAGGCCGTAGACTCATAAGCCCGCAGCCACAGGCGCATTGACGCCAACTGGACCATGGCGAGGAAGTTTTCCGCCAGCTTATCGTAGCGGGTAGCGACCCGACGAAAGTGCTTCAGCTTGGAGAAGAACCGCTCGATCAGGTTCCGTTCGCGATATAGCCATGAGCTGAAGTACGGTTTTGACCTACGGTTTGCCTTGGGCGGAATATTGGCGAACGCCCCCTTCTCGCGGAGAGACGCCCGGATGCGATCGGCATCATAGGCCTTGTCAGCGAGCACGATGGTTCCGGCACCCACATGGTCAAGCAGACCGTCAGCCGCTTGCCCGTCGTGGCTTTGCCCAGCGGTTAGGCTCAGCCTGATCGGGAGACCTTGCCCATCGACGACCGCGTGGATTTTGGTCGTGAGCCCGCCTCGGGAACGGCCGAGACAATGATCTCGATCCCCCTTTTTGCCGTCGCAGCCTGCTGGTGGGCGCGAACGGAAGTGCTGTCGATCATCTGGATGTCGCCATCATGGGCAGCGGTGATGGCGTCCATCATTCGGTCCCAGACGCCTGCTTTCCGCCATCGTATGAATCGGTTGTAGCAGGTGGTTCGCGGACCATAGCGTTCGGGCAGGTCGCGCCACGGCGCACCGGATCGTAGCACCCAGAAGATTCCATTCAGCACGCGACGGTCATCGACGCGCGGCACCCCTCTTGGCTTGTTGGGTAAAAGTGGCTCAATCACGCGCCATTCAAAATCGGTCAAGTCATATCGGCTCATGCTGGTGCTGAATCAGCTTTTGATCTGTAATGGAAGCCGTCATCATTCAGGAAAGCGAAAGTGGAGGCCGCGTGCTGCAAAATCGAGAATGGCATAAGGTCGATGGAGCCTCCGCAGACGCAATCGCCTCGCTCAAATCGCTGGCTCCGGTCGATCTTCCTGAGAGTTATTACGCATTGCTGACTTTCAGCAATGGCGGGGAAGGACCGCTAGCGGTTCAGCCGCTTTGGTTCCAACTCTATCCCGCCGAGGAAGCTGCTCAGATTGAACGGGACGGGACTTTCCGAGAGTTTTTCCGGGGTTTGTTCGTGATCGGCGGCAACGGTAGCGGCGAAGCCGTGGCATTCGACTTGCGGGAAAATGCGCCATATCCCCTCGTCGCATTCGACATGACCAACGTCGACCTGGAAGAGAGCCTAAGACCGATAGCGCCATCCTTCGATGTAGCGCTGGATTTGATCGGTCGAGACAATCAGTAATCCGGCACCGCGTTTATGGGTTCACGGCCTAGTGGTTTTGGGTGTAGGCCTATACCGCAACGTTTTCCGATTGCTCCGGGTTTTCGGGTTTTCGAGTGTCATCGAAGTTTCCGCAAACCTTCGTCATATTGTCATACAATAAAAGCATATGCGCTCCAGAAAAGGAGCGCAGAATGACGCCACAATCACTTGAACTTTCAGGAATCGGCAAAGGCTTCGGTGCTGACGATGTTCTGAAAGAGATCGATCTTTCCATTCGTCCAGGGGAATTCCTGTCGCTCGTCGGCATGTCGGGCTGCGGCAAGTCCACGCTGCTGCGCATCATTGCGGGGCTGGAATCGCCGGATCGCGGTTCGGTTTCGATCGGCGGGCAGGATGTGACGGAGATCGATCCGAGCGATCGCAATCTGGCGATGGTGTTCCAGTCCTATGCACTTTATCCCCATATGAGTGTGCGCCAAAATATTGCGACACCGCTGCGCATGCGGCGCCTGCCTTTGGCTGCACGCCTGCCGCTGATCGGACGCTTCGCAGCGCCCGCGGAAACATTGAAGCAGATCGATGCCGCCGTGGAACAGGCGGCCGAGACGCTGCAGATCGCCCATCTGCTGGATCGCAAGCCCGCGCAGCTTTCCGGTGGTCAGCGCCAGCGTGTGGCGCTTGCCCGGGCGCTGGTGCGCTCGCCCGCAGCCTTCCTGATGGATGAGCCGCTTTCGAACCTCGACGCCAAGCTCCGCGCCCATATGCGCGAGGAACTGGCGGGCCTGCACCGCCGGCTTGGCGCAACCTTCATCTATGTCACCCATGACCAGATCGAAGCCATGACCATGTCCGACCGCATTGCGCTGATGTCGGAAGGCCGCATCGAACAGCTCGGCACGCCGGACGAGCTTTACCGCAAACCTGCGACACTGACCGTCGCGCGTTTTATCGGCACGCCATCGATCAACCTGCTACCGGTCGAAATCGGTGCGCAGGGTAAGGTTGCGGCGTTTGGACGCGATCTTGGCATCGAGGGTGCGGGTCGCGATGCCGGCCCGGCGACGCTCGGCCTTCGCGCCGAGGATCTGCGTCCGGGCGAAGACGGTTTCACTGTTCGCGTGGTGCGCAGCGAAACCCACGGCGCCGACCGTTTCGTGAGCTGCCGCCTGCTGAGTGACGAGACAGTCTCCGTGACCCTGCGTCAGGGCGCGGATGAGGTGCTGGGCGCCGATGCCAATGGCATGATGAATCTGGGCTTTGCGCCGGAGCGCGCGCATCTTTTCGCGGCCGATGGCCTGCGCCGCAAAGTGACGGTGCGTGAACGGGTGCCGGCATGACGGCTGTCGATATCTCCACGCCCGTGCGTGCCAAATCTCGCACGCGCCTGCCGAGGGCGGATCGGCGGATGATATGGCGCGGCCTGATGTTTGCAGCGCCGGCAGGCCTGCTGCTGCTGGCCATCTATATCGTTCCGATGCTCGTTCTTGCCGGTTTTTCCGTCACTGATTACCAGCTTGGGGCACTTTCCACCCGCTTCATTGGCCTCGGCAATTTCGTGAAGGCGTTTCAGGATACGGTTTTCCTGCGTGCGCTGGCGAATACGGCCATTTATGCGGCCATCGTCATTCCCTTCGGCGTGTTTCTCGCGCTCGGGGTGGCTTTGCTGGTCTATAACCGCAAGCGCAGTCGCGCCTTCTGGGAGGTGGCCTATTTTCTTCCCGTCACCGCAACCCTCGTCGCCATGGCGACCGTGTGGCAGTTCCTGTTGCATCCTTCGCTCGGCCCGGTGAACGCGGCGATCAAATGGCTGGGTTTTGAGCCCGTCGCGTTTCTCTCCAACCCCGTTCTTCTCATTCCCACCATGGCGCTGATCGGCATCTGGCAGGTTCTGGGCTTCAACATGGTGCTGTTCCTCGCTGGCCTCACCGCCATCTCGAAGGATCTGCATGAGGCGGCGCGGCTGGATGGCGCCAAGAACCCGGTTGACCGGTTCCTGACGGTGACATGGCCGATGCTCGGACCGACCACCATGTTCGTGGTGGTCACAACCTCCATCTCGGCCTTCAAGGTGTTCGAGACGGTTGCCGTGCTGACCAAGGGTCGCTCCGGTTCGGAAACCCTGCTGTTCGATCTTTATCTCGAGGGTTTCGAATATTCCAACACCGGTTATGCCGCCGCGCTGACGATTATCTTCCTCGTAATCGTGCTGATCCTGTCGATTGGCCAGACGCTACACATGGACCGGAAGGTGCACTATTGATGGCCGCATTCCGCAAATATCTCCCGCATTTCGTCCTTGCGCTAGGCGCTTTCGTGATGCTCCTGCCATTTTATTGGATGGCCCTGACGTCGATCCGCTCGCCGGCGGAAATATTCGATGTCTCGCTCTGGCCCATCCCGCAGAAATTCGACGCGGCTGACAATTACGCCCGGGCGGCAGGTCAGGTGCCGATGGCGCGTTTCATGCTGAACGGCGTCATCGTCTGCGTCGGCATTCTCGTCGTGCAAATCCTCACATCGGTTCCGGCGGCCTATGCTTTGGCAAAGCTCCGCTTTCCGGGACGCAAGCTGCTGCTGGGTCTTGTCATCGCGGCGCTCTGCGTACCCATCCAGGCGCTGGCGCTGCCGCTCTTCGTCGGTCTGGCCAAGACGCAGCTTCTGAACACCTACTTCGCGATGATGATGCCGTTCTTCCTGTCGGTCTTCGCCATCTTCCTCTTCAACCAGTCCTTCCGCAGCTACCCCGATGAAGTCATCGAGGCTGCCCGCATGGACGGTTTCTCGGAAATGGAAATCTGCTGGGGGCTGGTGCTTCGCGGTTCGCTGCCGTCGCTTGCGGCTTTCTCGATCTTTTCACTCGTTGCCCACTGGAACGATCTCTACTGGCCGATGATCGTCATCTCCGACACCAATCTGGCCCCGCCGCCGCTTGGCATGATGCTTTTCGCCGATGTCGAATCCGGTGCGAATTACGGTGCGCTGATGGCGGGCGCCACACTGATTACCGCGCCGATGGTGCTGTGCTTCCTCCTCGCACGGCGGCACTTCATCGCCGGTATTACCATGACCGGCGTCAAGTGACGCCGTTCAGACTTCCTCCTCCCAACCTCTCTGGAGACTGACATGAAACTCAACCGACGCGCTGTGATGGGCGGTCTGGCTCTTGGCATGGCTTTTGCTGGCCTCGCACAGCCGGTTCTGGCCAACGAAATCACGCTCAACGTTCTTTACAACCTGCCGGGTTTCACGAAATTCCATCAGCCGCTGGCCGATGAATTCATGAAGAAGAACCCTGACGTGAAGATCAACTTCCTCGCTCCCGCCGCCGGTTACAACGAAGGCCAGCAGCAGGTTCTGCGCTCTGCCGTCACGGGCAATCTGCCGGACGTCTATTTCTCGGGTTACAATTTGACGGCGGAACTGGTTCACACGCTCGCACCGCGCAACCAGATCACCGATCTCGGCCCGTTCATTCAGGCAGAAGGCGGTCAGGCCTTCCTCGACAAGAACTACAGCCCCAAGATGGCCGCACTCGGTCAGATCGATGGCAAACAGTACGGTCTGCCGGTCAATGCTTCTTCGCCGATCATCTACATCAACTCCGACCTCGTCACCAAGGCTGGCGGCGACCCGGACAAGATGCCGACGACCTTCCCGGAGCTCATCGCTCTCGCCAAGAAGATCAAGGCTCTCGACCCGAAATTCGCTGGCATGAGCTACGACATCAACGGCTGGCCGGATGACTGGTTGTGGCAGGCGCTCGTCGTTGAACAGGGCGGCAAGCTCGTCGACGAAAAGACCAAGACCGTTGCCTTCGACAACGAGATCGGCCTCAACGCCCTGAAGATGACCCGCCAGTTCGTCACCGAAGGTGGCCAGAACCTGCTCGACTGGGACCAGTCCCGCCAGCAGTTCGGCGCAGGCCTCACCGGCTTCATCTTCTCGACGCCTGCTCACGTTCAGACGATCCAGGGTCTGGTTGGCGATCGCTTCAAGCTGAAGACGGCGACCTTCCCGCTCGACAACAAGGAAAAGGGCGGCGTGCCGACCGGCGGCAACTCGGCCGTCATCCTGACGCAGGAAAAGGCCAAGCAGGATGCTGCCTGGAAGTACCTGAAGTGGATCACCGGTCCGGAAGCGCAGAACACTATCGTTCGTATCACCGGCTACCTGCCGACCAACAAGCTGGCAACCGGCCCGGACTTCCTCGCGCCCTATTATGTCGAGAACCCGAATGTGAAGACGGCTTCGCTTCAGGCTGACCGCTCTCTGCCTTGGGCCGGTTATCCGGGCGGCGATTCCGTCCGCATCTGGCGCACCCAGCGCGACATCATCGGCACCGTCATGCGCGGTGAAGTAACGCCGGAAGCCGGTCTCAAGCAGATCGTCGAACAGACCAACGCCTTGCTGAAATAAGCAGAGCCATGAAAGAGGCTGCGGGGAAAGCCGTTCCCGCAGCCATTTTGCGTAGGAAAATGATAATGAAGATCATCCAGATCACCGACACCCATCTTCTGCCGCCCGGCATCGCGATAAACGGCGTGGACCCGGAAAAGCAGCTGCGCGCGGCAATTGCCGATATCGTCGAAAAACACGCCGACGCTGATCTTCTTGTCATGACGGGCGATCTTTGCAATTACGGCGAGCCGGAAGCCTACGAGCTGCTGCGCGATATCCTTGCGCCCGTCTCCATTCCCACACGATTGATGCTCGGCAATCACGACCGCCGCCCGGAATTCGTCGCTGCTTTCCCGGAACAGCCGCGCGACGATAATGGCTATATCCAGTCCTTCATCGATACGGATTTCGGCCGGCTGCTGTTTCTCGACAGCCACGAAGCCGATGTGATTGGCGGCGTCTATGGTGCGGATCGTCTGGCATGGCTGGAGAGTGCGCTGGAAAGCGCTGGCGACCTGCCGGTAACGGTTTTTATTCATCATCCGCCGATGGATTGCGGCATCCGGCATTTCGAACATATCGGCATGCATGATGACGGCGCTATCATGTGCCGCCTCGCTGCCCACCCGGCCGGCATACGCCATATTATTTTTGGCCATATCCATGTGCCGATGGCAGGTACGACGGCGGAAGGCATTGCCTATAGTTCCGGTCAGGCCTGCGCGCATCGTTTCATCACCGATATCGATGCTATCGATCCGCTATGGACGGGCGGCAATCCCTGTTACCGGGTCATAAGCCTCGGTGCATTCGGTTTGCGTGCCTATGATGCGGAAGTTGGGCAGCCCGTTTTGGGTCAGGCGCCGGTCTGCGAAGGCCCCTGACGCGGGGTGATTTTCCGGGCAGCGAGGAGGCGCCTCCGCCTCGTCGCTCGCCGGCGACGGAGGTATTTGGCGGAAGTCTTCTGCCAATCAGGAGGCTGCGGTGGTGAGAAGACCCCGTGGCCTGTCGCGCCGATGCGCCACTTGTGGTTTGTTGAACGGGATTTGATGCGCAAAAGCCATGGTTGCGTTTACACCCTTGATCTATGTCAGTTTCATCGATGAAACTGCACGCCATAGTCGCCCAAGAGGTGGCCAATCGAAAGCCGTGCCATCGTGATGACAGATCATGGAGAAGTGCATGCTTGAAAAGCGTATCCGCAACGCGTCCCTCTTGAACAGGATTGTCAGCGCCGAAGAGGCCGCCAGTCTCATTCAGGATGGCATGACCGTGGGCATGAGCGGTTTTACGCGCGCCGGCGAAGCCAAGGCCGTGCCGCTGGCCTTGGCCGAACGCGCCAAGACGAACCCCATGAAAATCACCCTGATGACCGGCGCCTCCCTCGGCAACGATCTCGACAAGACCATGGTCGAGGCTGGCATGCTGGCACGCCGCATGCCATTCCAGTCCGATCCGGCTTTGCGCAAGGCGATCAATGACGGCAGGGTCATGTTCATCGATCAGCATCTTTCCGAGACTGTCGAGCAATTGCGCGGCGGCCAGATTCACGGCGTCGATATCGCCATCGTTGAGGCGGTGGCGATTACGGCGGAGGGGGGTATCGTGCCCACCACCTCGGTCGGCAATTCCGCAAGCTTCGCCATTCTGGCCGACAAGGTCATCGTCGAGATCAACCTGTCGCAGCCCGAGGTGCTGGAAGGGCTGCACGACATCTTCATCCCCGCCAAACGCCCGACCCGTATGCCCATCCCGGTTGTGGCGACGGATAGCCGTGTCGGCCTGCCGTTCATTCCCGTGCCGCCGGAAAAGATCGCCGCCATCGTGCTGAGCGACAAGAGCGACAGTTTTTCGACGGTTCTGCCGCCGGATGACGAGACGAAGGCGATTGCCGGCCATCTCACCGAATTCCTGCTGAACGAAGTCCGTCACGGCCGCATGACACACGAACTCCAGCCGCTGCAGGCGGGCATCGGCACCATCGCAAATGCCGTGATGCACGGTTTCATCGATACGCCGTTTCACGATCTCAAAATGTATTCGGAAGTCCTGCAAGATTCGACCTTCGAACTTTTCGACGCGGGCAAGCTGACCTTCGCCTCCGGTTCGTCGATCACGCTCTCCTCCGCCATGAACGAACGGGTCATGCCGCGGCTGGCCGATTACAAGAGCCGGCTGATCCTGCGCCCGCAGGAAGTCAGCAACCATCCGGAAGTCATTCGTCGCCTGGGCATCATCGGCATCAACACCGCGCTGGAATTCGATATTTACGGAAACGTCAACTCAACCCATGTCGGCGGAACCCACATGATGAATGGCATCGGCGGCTCCGGCGATTTCGCCCGCAACGCCTATATGTCCATCTTCGTCACCAAGTCGATCGCCAAGGGTGGAGCCATTTCCAGCGTCGTGCCCATGGTCAGCCATGTCGACCATACCGAACACGATGTCGATATTCTCGTCACTGAAACGGGCCTTGCCGATCTGCGTGGTCTCGCGCCCCGCGAACGGGCGGCAGTCATCATCGCAAACTGCGTGCATCCTAGCTATCGCGACGCGCTGAAGGATTATTACCAGCGGGCGGCGGCGCGGGGCGGGCACACGCCACATCTCATCGAAGAGGCGCTGTCCTGGCATAACGCGCTTCGTGAAAGGGGAACGATGCTGCCGCAGCGATAGATCCTGCGCTTTTGCTGGCCACTGAGTTTCCGGCCTGTGGCCCGGAATTGGGTCCGTTTGGACACACCGGTGCGGAAAGTGTTCGCTGTTCCGCGTTGGTTGCTGGCGCGGCAGTTCCGCCTCCGGTAGAAAATCCTCTCCGCTGGCTGCTATCCGGTTGCCTCTGGGTTGTAGGAGAGTGATGTGATGCCCATTCGTTTCGTGGCCGTGATCGCGATTGTCGCCCTGCTCGCAGGCTGTGGCGGACGGCCCATCGGGGTCATGACACCGACGGGCCAGACGGTCGCAGGCACGACGCCGGTCAATCTTCTCGTCGCCACCACGCGCGCGCCGTCGGAAAATGCCGCCGTGCTTTTCGGTGGTGAACGCGGGACGGGCCTGAAGGTCGATGCCGTCACGATCTCCATTCCGCCAAATGCGAGCCGCAAGGTCGGGCAGGTGCAATGGCCAAAGAAGTTGCCGCCGAACCCGCTGAAGGATTTCACCACGGTGGCGGTGGAGCCTATTCGCTCCGAAGCCGAAACCAGAAGCTGGATCAGCAGACATATCGCGAAGGACCGCCGCGTGCTGGTCTTCGTGCATGGTTTCAACAATCGCTACGAAGAATCCGTTTATCGCTTCGCCCAGATCGTCCATGATTCAGGCACGGATGTTGTACCCGTCGTCTTCACCTGGCCTTCGCGCGCGAGCATCTTCGACTATAATTACGACAAGGAAAGCACCAACTACTCGCGCGATGCGCTGGAGGAGATGCTGACACGTCTGGCCAAGGACAAGTCCATCGGCGAAGTTACCGTCATGGCGCATTCCATGGGCACCTGGCTTGCGGTGGAAGCGCTGCGCCAGATGGCCATCCGCAACGGCCGCGTCGATCCGAAGATCGGCAATGTCATTCTGGCCGCCCCGGATCTCGATGTGGACGTCTTCAGCCGGCAGTTCACCAGCCTCGGCAAGACGCCGCCGAAATTCACGCTCTTCGTCTCGCAGGATGACCGCGCGCTTAGCCTGTCGCGCCGCATTTCTGGCAATGTTGATCGCCTCGGCCAGATCGATCCATCCGTCGAGCCCTATCGCAGCCAGCTGGAAAAGGCCGGGATAACGGTTCTCGATCTCACCAAGCTGCAATCCGGTGACCGTCTGAACCACGGTAAATTTGCCGAAAGCCCCGAGGTCGTCCGCCTGATCGGCGACCGTCTTATTGCGGGCCAGACGGTGACGGATTCCGATGTCGGCCTGGGCGAAGCGCTGGGTGCCGTCAGCATCGGTGCCGCGCAAACGGTTGGAACGGCGGCCAGCGTGGTGGTCAGCGCGCCGATCGCGGTCTTTGATCCGCGCACGCGGGAAAATTACGGCCGGCAGGTGGAACGCCTTGGTCGCTCCATGGAGAATACGGTCGGATCAGTGGGCGATACGGCCGGTTCCGTGGTGGATGATCAGGCGCTGCAGTCGTCAAGGGTGAACTGCGACGCCGCCGCCAATCGAAACCGGGCGGAATGCCGTAACCGTTAAACTACGATGCGTGGGGGTGGCGAAAACGCCAAGCGTTTTTGTCATCACGCCTTGCAGATTTGTATACAGCTTGTATTTTTATCTGTATGGTCGGGCCAACAACCCAACTTCCGGAGTAGACCCCCATGCGTTGGAAACGCACCCTCCAGCTTCTCGATGTTCATTGCGAAGGCGAAATCGGCCGTGTCGTCACCGGTGGCGCGCCGAAAATTCCCGGTAATACCGTTGCGGAGCAACTGCACTGGATGAACACCGATCCACAAGGGGAAGCCTTGCGCCGCTTCCTGACGCTGGAGCCGCGCGGCACGCCCATGGGGTCGGTCAATCTTCTCCTGCCGCCAAAGCATCCGGATGCGCACGCCGCCTTCGTCATTCTCCAGCCGGATCAGGCGCATGCCAGTTCCGGTTCGAATTCCATTTGCGCGACGACCGCGCTTCTGGAAAGCGGCATGGTGGAGATGCAGGAACCGGAAACCGTCATCATTCTGGAAACGGCCGCCGGTCTGGTGAAGGCCACCGCCACCTGCCGTGACGGGCGCTGCGAAAAGGTCAAGCTGACCATGGTGCCGTCCTTCGTGCATGAGTTGGATGTCAGCATCGACACGCCCGAATGGGGCAGGGTGACGATGGACATTTCCTATGGCGGCATTTTTTACGCGCTGGTCGATGTCCGCCAGATCGGTCTCACCATCGAGAAGGCAAATGCCGCGAAACTCGTTGCCGCCGGCATGACTCTGAAGGACCTCGTCAACCGTGAAATGATGGTCGTTCATCCGGAAATCCCCGCCATATCAGGTGTCGCCTATGTGATGTTCCGCGATGTGGATGCCGATGGTTCCATCCGCACCTGCACCACCATGTGGCCGGGCCGGGCGGATCGCTCGCCCTGCGGCACCGGCAATTCCGCCAATCTCGCCACGCTTTATGCGCGCGGCAAGGTGAAGGTGGGAGACGAATATAAATCCCGCTCGATCATCGGTTCGGAATTCGATGTCGGCCTTTCCGCCGTCACCGAGGTGGCGGGCCGTCCGGCCGTCATTCCCACCATTGCCGGGCGCGGCTTCACCTTTGGTCTGCATCAGGTTGGCCTCGATCCCTTCGACCCGCTGGCCGATGGTTTCGCCATGACCGATGTCTGGGGTCCGGAAGCGGGCAACATCTGAAGCACGCTTCAAAAAAATGACATTTACAGCTGCCTGATGGTCTCTGGCGGCTGTTTTCCCGCGACAAAAGATGCTAAGCGGGCGCAATTCCATCATGCTCCGAGGTATCCCGATGAAGTCGCTCACCCTGCGCCGCCCTGATGACTGGCACCTGCATCTTCGTGATGGAGCCATGCTGGAAGGGGTGATCGGGGATACGAGCCGCCATTTCGCCCGCGCCATCATCATGCCGAACCTGGTGCCGCCGGTCGTCACCACCGCCGATGCCCGCGCCTATCGGGAACGCATCGTCAAGGCGATCCCGGCAGGTGATCGTTTCGAGCCGCTGATGACCCTCTACCTCACGGAGGATACCGAGGCCGACGACGTGGAAGAGGGCAAGAAAAGCGGCCTCATCACCGCCGTGAAGCTCTATCCTGCGGGTGCCACCACCAATTCCCACGGCGGTGTGCGTGATTTCAACAAGGCGATGCCGGTTCTGGAGCGTATGGCGAAGATCGGCCTGCCGCTCTGCGTGCATGGCGAAGTGACGACGCCGGAAGTCGATATTTTCGACCGCGAGAAGGTCTTCATCGAGACGGTTCTGGAGCCCCTGCGCCAGCGCCTGCCAGAACTGAAGGTGACGATGGAGCACATCACCACCCGCGACGGCGTCGATTATATCAAGTCTTCCAAGGCCAATCTGGCCGGCTCGATCACCACCCACCACCTCATCATCAACCGCAACGCCATTCTGGTCGGCGGTATCAAGCCCCATTATTATTGCCTGCCCGTCGCCAAGCGCGAGGAGCATCGGCTCGCGTTACGTGCGGCCGCGACCTCGGGTGATGCCCGCTTCTTCCTCGGCACGGATTCGGCCCCGCATGTGGACCCGCTGAAGGAATGCGCCTGCGGTTGCGCCGGTATCTATACATCGATCAACACCATGAGCTGTCTGGCGCATGTCTTTGAGCAGGAAAACGCCCTCGACAGGCTGGAAGCCTTCGCCTCGCTCAACGGTCCCGCCTGGTACGGCCTGGCACCGAACGAGGAGACGATCACGCTGGTGAAACGCGATGAGCCGGTGTCGTTTCCCGATAAAATCGAAACGGGCGCCGGGCCGGTGACCGTATTCGACCCGATGTTCCCGCTCTACTGGGATGTAAGCTGATTTTTTTTATGACCGCCGGCTCTGCCGGCGGTTTTGTTATGGTCCACAGGCATTCGCCTGCGGGCACACGAAATACCGAACAAAGACGTCGTGCTTTCCGAACACCGATCGCGGTTTTCGGAGCGATAAACCAAGGCCGAAAAAGGAGAACGCCTATGAACCATTTCACATTCACCGACCGCACAGTCGTCGCGGAACTGGTTGCGAAGATGTTGTGGGAAATCAAGGCGGTCCATTTTAATTCAGAAAGCCCCTACACCTTCGCTTCGGGCATGAAGAGCCCCGTCTATATCGACATGCGCAAGCTCATCTCCTTCCCGCGCATCCGCTCCGCAGCCATGGATTTCGCGGCGGCAGCAGTGATGCGCGAGGCCGGCTTCGAGAAATTCGACTGTGTGGCTGGTGGTGAGACGGCCGGCATTCCCTTCGCTGCTTTCCTTGCCGAGCGTCTTGGCCTGCCGATGATCTATTGCCGCAAGAAGCCGAAAGGCCATGGCCGCAATGCCCAGATCGAAGGCCATATGCCTGAAGGCGCCCGCGTTCTCGTCATCGAGGACCTGACGACGGCCGGCGGCTCGATGTTCACCTTCATCGATGCCATCCGTGCGGCTGGCGGCATTGTCGATCATGGTATTGCGCTCTTCTATTATGGCATCTTCCAGGAGGCCGAAGCGCGTTTCGCCAATGGCAATGTCAAACTCCATTACCTGACGACCTGGCGCGACGTTCTGGCGGTCGCCCGGGCTGAAAAACTGTTCGATGAAAAGACCCTGTCGGGGGTTGAGGCCTTCCTCGACAATCCGTTGCCCTGGTCGGCGAAGCACGGCGGTGTCAGCGAATTGCCGCAATCATGAATTCGGATGTGGCCAGTCCAGCTTGTGGCTGGCCTTCCGATCGATCTTCGTCTAAATCGATTTAAGTCCATTTGATTTGCTGTTTTGAGGAGGACCGTAATGATCCTGTGTTGTGGTGAAGCCCTGATTGACATGCTGCCCCGGCAGACGACGCTGGGCGAGGCGGGTTTTGCCCCCTATGCAGGCGGAGCGGTCTTCAATACGGCAATTGCGCTCGGGCGTCTCGGCGTCCCCTCGGCGTTTTTCACCGGTCTTTCCGACGACATGATGGGGGATCTCCTGCGGGAGACCCTGCGCGCCAGCAAGGTGGATTTCAGCTATTGCGCCACCCTGTCGCGTCCGACCACCATCGCCTTCGTCAAGCTGGTTGACGGCCATGCGACCTACGCTTTTTACGACGAGAACACCGCCGGCCGGATGATCACCGAGGCCGAGCTTCCGGCTCTGGGAGCCGATTGCGAAGCGCTGCATTTTGGCGCCATCAGCCTCATCCCCGAACCCTGCGGCAGCACCTATGAGGCACTGATGACGCGCGAGCATGAGACCCGCGTCATCTCGCTTGATCCGAATATCCGCCCCGGCTTCATCAAGGACAAGCAGTCGCATATGGCGCGTATCCGCCGCATGGCGGCCATGTCTGACATCGTCAAGTTCTCGGATGAGGACCTTGCGTGGTTCGGTCTGGAGGGCGACGAGGATACGCTTGCCCGCCATTGGCTGCATCATGGCGCGAAACTGGTCGTCGTCACCCGTGGCGCCAAGGGTGCCGTGGGTTACAGCGCTAATCTCAAGGTGGAAGTGGCATCCGAACGGGTCGAAGTGGTCGATACGGTCGGCGCCGGAGATACGTTCGATGCCGGCATTCTCGCTTCGCTGAAAATGCAGGGCCTGCTGACCAAGGCGCAGGTGGCGTCGTTGAGCGAAGAGCAGATCAGAAAGGCTCTGGCGCTGGGCGCGAAAGCCGCTGCGGTCACGGTCTCGCGCGCTGGCGCAAATCCGCCTTTTGCGCATGAAATCGGTCTGTGAAGGGCACGGTTGAACCATTTTGAAAAAGTGGTTCAACACTCTTCCCGGCACCAAAGCCGTAAAAAACCGTTATTTGGCGATTATCAAGCTTGTCTCTACTGTTTTTTCACGAAACAAGCATCGCATGAGCGTTCCGAAAACCCATCCTTTCGATTTCGATCCCACTTATGGCATGCAGCGAGAGCAATTGCTCGCCATTACCCCGCCGGAAGCGCCGCCGGGCTTTGATGATTTCTGGAAGAAGCGCTGTCGCCGTGCGCTCGCGACAGATCCGCGACCGATGCTGCGCAGGAGCAAGTTAACGCACTCCCGCTGGCAGGTCCTCGATCTTTCCTATACATCCACCGACGGCTTCCGTATCGGCGGATGGCTGCTTTTGCCGCGTGAGGGACAGGTGCGACGTGGTCTCGTCGTAGGCCATGGTTATGGTGGACGCGGAGAGCCCGATTTCGATGTGCCCGTGGAAGAGACAGCAGTGCTTTTTCCCTGTTTTCGCGGCCTTTCGCTCAGCGCCTGCCCGCCGATTTCGTCCGATCCGGCCCTTCATGTCCTCTACAATATCGACAGGAAAGACGACTATATCATCGGCGGCTGTGTCGATGATCTGTGGATCGCCGTGTCGACGCTTGTCACGCTTTATCCCTGGCTGGAAGGGCAGGTGGGATATAGCGGCATTAGCTTCGGCGGCGGCATTGGTGCTCTGGCGATCCCATATGACGAGCGCATTGACCGGGGCCATCTGGTTGTGCCGACCTTCGGCCACCGCCCATTCTGGTTGACGCTGCCCACCGTTGGCAGCGCGGATGCGGTTCAGACCTATCAGAAGACCCATGCCAATGTGTTCGAAACCCTGCGCCTGTTCGATGCCGCCTGTGCCGCAGCCCGCATAAATGTGCCGATGCTGGTCGCGCCCGCGCTCTTCGATCCAGCCGTAGCACCGCCCTGCCAGTTTGCAGTGGCCAATGCTTTACCAAGCTCGAAATTTAATGAAATCTTCATCCTCGACGCCGGGCATTTCGATTACCCTGACAGCGCATCGCAAGATGCGGTCCATAAGGACAAGGTCAGACGGTTTTTCAAGGTGCCATGAAACGCGAATATCTCCGCTGGTATAGTCACAGGCTCCATCGCGACATGGAGCTCCTGATATTCGGTCATGCCGGCGCGAAGGTGCTGATGTTCCCGACACGCGACGGGCGCTTTTTCGAATATGAGGAGTTGGGCATCGTCGCGAGCCTTTCCGACAAGCTGGAGGCCGGCCATCTCCAGCTTTATTGTATCGAGGGGCTGGCACGGGAAAGTTTTTACGCGGGCCATCACCACCCCGCCGACCGTGTGCGCCGTCATGCCGCACTTGAGGCCTATATTCTCAACGAAGTGCTGCCGTTGATGGCCCAGAAAAATCCTGATGGCAGCACCATTGTGCACGGCTGCAGCCTCGGTGCCTTTCAGGCCGCCAGCCTCGTCTTCCGCCACCCGCATCTCTTCACCAAGCTCGTCGCCTTTTCCGGCCGCTATGACCTGACGATGAGGGTGGAATCCTTCGGCGACCTGTTCGACGGCTATTATGACGACGACGTCTATTTCCACATGCCGAGCCACTTTCTGCCCGGCCTAGCCTGCCCCTTCCGGCTGGAACAACTGCGCCGCATCGACATGGTCTTCACTATCGGCGATGCCGACCCTTTTCTGGACAACAATCATCATTTGAGCCGCCTGCTTTCAGACAAGCAGGTGGGGCATCAGATGCATGTCTGGGAAGGGCGCGCCCATCGGGCCGGCGCCTGGCGGAAGATGGCAGCACTTTATATTTGAGCGGCGGGCATTAAAAAAGCCGGAGACAGCTCCGGCTTTTTTGAAGGGTAACGTCAGCCAGCCAGACCCGCCAGCGCCTTCACCAGCCCCTGTGTCGAGCTGTCATGACCGGCAGCACTTTCCTTGCCTTCAATGACGGGAAGCAGGCCGGTTGCCAGTTCCTTGCCAAGCTCCACGCCCCACTGATCAAAGGAGTTGATGCGGAACAGCACGCCTTCGACGAAAACACGATGTTCGTAGAGCGCGATGAGGCGGCCAAGCGCAAAAGGTGTCAGCTTGTCGTAAACGAAGGTGATGGACGGGCGGTTGCCGGTGAAGACGCGGTGCGGGGCGATAAAGTCGGCGAGTTTGTCTTCCATGCCCTTGGAGGTGAGCTGGGCTTTCGCCTCGGCAAGCGTGCGTCCCTTCATCAGCGCTTCCGACTGCGCCAGGCAATTGGCGATGAGAAGCTGGTGCTGGTGGCGCAGTTCCGGCTCGAAGCCATTGGCGGCGATCATGAATTCCGCCGGAATGACGCTCGTGCCCTGGTGGATGAGCTGATAGAAGGCGTGCTGGCCGTTGGTGCCGGGTTCGCCCCAGACGACCGGACCGGACTGGCCTTCGACCGGCGTGCCGTCGATGGTGACACCCTTGCCGTTCGATTCCATGTCCAACTGCTGCAGATAGGCCGGAAAACGCGACAGGCGCTGGTCGTAGGGCAGGATTGCCCGCGTGGAATAGTTCAGCACGTTGCGGTTATAAAAACCGATGAGGCCGAGCAGCATCGGAAGGTTTTCGCGGATCGGTGCCTCGCGGAAATGCCTGTCCATGGCATGCGCACCATCCAGGAACTTGCCGAAATTATCCGGGCCGATGGCGATCATCAGCGGCAGGCCGATGGCCGACCAGATCGAATAACGTCCGCCAACCCAGTCCCAGAAACCGAAGATGCGGTCGCTTTCGATCCCGAAGGCGGCGACCTTGTCCAGCGCGGTGGAAACGGCTGCGAAATGATGCTTGACGGCGCTTTCACCCAGCTTTTCGGCAATGAAGCGACGCGCGGTGGCGGCATTCGTCATCGTCTCGATGGTGGTGAAGGTTTTCGAGGCCACGATGAAGAGCGAGGTTTCCGGATCGATGAGCTTCAGCGTATCGGCAATATGCGCGCCGTCGATATTGGAAACGAAATGGGCGCGTGGGCCGTCATGGAAAGGCGCGAGCGCCAGCGTTGCCATGACCGGGCCGAGATCGGAACCGCCGATGCCGATATTGACGATGTCGGTGATCTTCTTGCCGGTCGCGCCTTTGAGCGAGCCGGAACGGATCGCATCGGCAAACTTGCCCATGGCGGCGAGAACGCCGTTCACGTCAGGCATCACATCCTTGCCGTCCACGAGTACCGGCGCGTTGGAACGATTGCGCAGCGCGGTATGCAGCACGGCGCGGTCTTCGGTGAAGTTGATGGCCTTGCCGGAGAACATCTCCTCGCGCTTGGCCTCGACACCGCCTTCGCGCGCCAGCTGTTCGAGGAGCGTGACGATCTCCTCGTTGACGGCGCATTTGGAGTAATCCATCAGCAAGTCATCGAATTTGACGCTGAAACGGCTGAATCTCTTGTCGTCGGCCGCAAAAGCGGCGCGCAGATCGGTTGCGGCTGTGCTGCTTGCCGTTGCTTTCAGTTTTTCGATGGTGGCCTGCATCTCATGCTCCTCGGCTTCCGTGGAAGGATGAGGAAACTATTCTTTTTCCGACGGCCAAATCAAGGCGACTTCGATAAAAGAAAAGGGCCGGGATAAAAGAAAAGAGCCGGTCGCCCGGCTCTCTCTTCGTTCAGTTCAGATTGCGCAATTCGCGCCGCAAAATCTTGCCGACATTCGATTTCGGCAGCTCGGTGCGGAACTCGATGATTTTCGGCCGCTTGTAGTTCGTCAGGTTCTTGGCACAGAAGGCCTTGAGTTCCGCTTCCGTCAGGGACTGGTCCTTCTTGACGACGAAAAGCTTGACGGTTTCGCCGGAATGCTCGTCCGGAACGCCGATTGCGGCGCATTCCAGGACGCCGGGATGGCTGGCGGCAACTTCCTCAACCTCGTTCGGATAGACGTTGAAGCCGGAAACGAGGATCATGTCCTTCTTGCGGTCGACAATCTTGGTGTAACCGCGCTCGTCCATGAACCCCATGTCGCCGGAGCGGAAGAAACCGTCTGCCGTCATGGCTTTTGCAGTTTCATCAGGCCGCTGCCAGTAACCGGCCATGACCTGTGGGCCGCGAATGCAGATTTCGCCGACTTCGCCTGTTGGCAGGCTGTTGCCGTCCTCGTCGCGAATATCGATCTCGGTCGAGGAGATGGGCAGGCCAATGGTGCCGCTGAACTCCGTGGAATCGAGACGGTTGACGGTGGCAACCGGGGATGTCTCGGAAAGGCCGTAACCCTCGGCGATGGGGCAGCCCACGATGGAAAGCCAGCGTTCCGCGACGGGTCTTTGCACCGCCATGCCGCCGCCGAGAACCAGAATGAGCGACGACAGATCGAGCTTGCGGAAGTCCTCATTGTTCATCAGCGCATTAAAAAGCGTGTTGATGCCGGGGAAAACATGCGGCTGATAATGCGACAGCTCCTTAACAAAGCCGGGAATATCGCGTGGATTGGCGATCAGCAGATTGTGGCCGCCGAGCGCAATGCCCATCAGCGAATTCACCGTCAGCGCGAAGATGTGGCAAAGCGGCAGCGCGCAGATGAAGTTCAGAACTTCCGGGCGATCCTTGCGGCCGTTGAAGGCGGCGTCCAGCCACAGGCTGATCTGCGCCTTGTTGGCGAGAAGATTGGCATGGGTGAGAACCGCGCCCTTGGATACACCCGTCGTTCCACCGGTATATTGCAGGAAGGCGATGTCCTGCGCCGTAAGGCTGACGGGCTTCAAGGAAGCTCCCTGGCCTTCCTTCAACATGGCCTTGAAGCTGATCGAGCCGGGAATGGCATAGGCAGGCACCAGCTTCTTTACCTTGCGAACCACCAGATTGACGATATGCCCCTTGAGGCCGAGCAGATCGCCCATCGCGGCGACGACCACATGCCGCACCGCGCTTTTCGGCGCCGCCTGCTGCGCCACATGGGCGAAGTTTTCCAGCACGAACAGGGCTTTTGCGCCGGAATCCTTGAGCTGGTGCTCCAGTTCGCGCGGTGTGTAGAGCGGGTTGACATTGACCACGATCATGCCCGCCCGCAGAATTCCATAAACCGCAACGGCATTTTGCAGGATGTTCGGCATCATCACCGCGACCCTGTCGCCTTTTTCCAGTCCTCTGGATTGCAGCCAGGCGGCGACCGCGCGGGTGTCAGCGTCGAGCTCCCGGTAGGTCAGGGATTTTCCCATGCTGGAAAAGGCCTTGCGGTCGGCAAATTGCTTGCAGCTCTTTTCGAGAAGGTCGACGAGGGAGGCATTTGCCGAGACGGGAATCTCTGAAGGCACGCCCGGCGGATAGGATGCCAGCCAGCGCTTGGCAACACCGACATTTTCGGGATGTCCCAGGGACAATTCACTCATGCTGCTCCTCCCAGAGTCTTTGTCGCGCCGCGCGTTCCATGAAACGCAAAGGGGGCGCTTTGTGCTGCCTGATATTCACGAGGCTCCCGCATCAACCGGCATATCCGGCCGGGCTGAGGGAACTTCATGTGGCGTCACCGGATCGACCGCTCCTCTCGCTCCCCGGTGACGAATGATAGACTTGTAATCCCTTGACGTCCATCACATCGGTAAAGCCTATTTAACTCTAACGTAAACGTCAATATTGCTGCCGCACATCTCGCAGTCTCGTGAATGAAAACCATATTCGGTCGGGGATTTTGACTTTAATCCTGATTTGAGCGATCAACATAATTCGCAAAGCAGGGCAGGATTGGAAATGGCAGGCAGCGCAGCGCTTGAACTGAAATCGGTGGGAAAAAGATTCGGCGATACGGATGTTCTGTCCGATATCGATCTTGCCGTTGAACGTGGCGAAATTATTTGTCTGGTGGGACGCTCCGGCTGTGGAAAATCGACTTTGCTGCGCATCGTGGCCGGCGTTGAAACGCCGGATCGCGGCAGCGTTTCCCTAAATGGCAATGTCGTTGCCGGGTCCGCTGCCTTTGTTGAGCCGGAAAAGCGCAATATCGGTTTCGTTTTTCAGGACTACGCGCTGTTCCCGCATCTGACCGTGGAGCAGAACGTCATGTTCGGTCTCCGGTCGCTGCCGAAGGCGGAGGCGCGTCGCCGCGCTGCGGAAATGATCGAGCACGTTCATCTGCAGGAGCTGGCTAAACGTTATCCGCATACGCTTTCGGGCGGGGAGCAGCAGCGCGTGGCGCTCGCCCGCGCGCTCGCACCGCAGCCCGGCCTGCTGCTGATGGATGAGCCCTTTTCCAATCTGGACCGCGGATTGCGCGACAATGTGCGCGAGGAAACGCTGGGGCTTCTGCGGCAACTGGGCACCACGGCGATCATGGTCACCCATGACCCGGAAGAGGCGCTGTCGGCAGGGGACCGTGTGGTGCTGATGCAGCGTGGGCGCATCGTTCAGAGCGGTACGGGTTACGAAATCCACGACAATCCAAAAACCCGCTATGCCGCCGATTTTTTCTGCGCTTTCAACAAGATCGAAGGCCGGGTGAAACAGGGCCGCGTCGAAACGCCGCTCGGACTGCTGGGCGATGCCTCCGATCTGCCTGATGGCCTTGCCGCGATCGCCTATGTTCGTCCGAACGCAATTTTGATCATCGAGGATAGCGCCGTCAAAGAAGGCATTGCCGGCGAAATATCGAGCCGTGTCTTTCTCGGCGAGATCGAGCAGCTTGGCATAGCCGTGCCTGGACTGCCGTCCGATCTGCGGGTCAGGACGATGCAGCGCACGCCCGCCAGAACCAAGGCCGTGCGCTTTGGCATCGATCCCAAGGGGGTCCTCATATTTACCTGAAGTTGAATTAGCGGATTGTTGTTTTTATTCCCTGCCTTGTTTTCAACTCTTGGTGATCAAAGGCGTGCGAAAAACCACGAAATAAAACTTGATTTGGACCGTCATGTATGATGTTTGCTCCCCCTATTGCCGCTATCGGAGAGGGAGACACTATATGACGAAATTTACTCGATTTGCCCTGCTTGCCAGCACTGTTGCCTTTGCCGCCGGAACGGTGAACGCCGCTGAGCTCAACATCTATACAACCCGCGAGCCGGGCCTGATCCAGCCCCTGCTGGAATCCTTCACGGCTTCGAGCGGCGTCAAGGTCAACACCGTGTTCCTCAAGGACGGTCTTGCCGAGCGCGTTCTGAGCGAGGGCGCCAGCTCGCCTGCCGACGTTCTGATGACGGTTGATGCCGGTAATCTCGTTGATCTCGCCGAAAAGGGTGTCACCCAGCCGGTCGAATCCGAGACGTTGACCAAGGCTGTTCCCGCTGAGCTTCGCGATGCCAAGGGTCACTGGTTCGCACTCTCCATGCGCGCCCGCGTTCTTTATGCGGCGAAGGACGTCGATCTCGCTTCCTTCAATTATGAAGATCTGGCGGATGCGAAGTGGAAGGGCAAGGTCTGCATTCGCGCCGGCCAGCATCCCTACAACACGGCGCTGTTTGCCGATTACATCGCCCATTATGGCGCGGCGGATACCGAAAAGTGGCTTGCCGGCGTCAAGGAAAACCTTGCCCGCAAGGCCGGCGGCGGCGACCGTGACGTTGCCAAGGACATTCTCGGCGGCATTTGCGATATCGGCATTGCCAACTCCTATTATGTCGGCCTGATGCGCTCGGGCAAGGGCGGCGAGGAGCAGGTGAAGTGGGGCGATGCCATCAAGGTGGTTCTGCCGACCTTCAAGAATGGCGGCACACAGGTCAACATCAGCGGCGCGGCTGTGGCCAAGAACGCTCCGAACAAGGCGGAAGCCGTCAAGCTTCTGGAATATCTCGTCTCGGACGAAGCCCAGAAGATCTATGCCGAAGCCAACTACGAATATCCGGTCAAGCAGGGTGCGGCTCTCAACGAGATCATCGCTTCCTTCGGCACGCTGAAGGTCGATAGCAAGCCGCTCACGGAAATCGTCTCGCACCGCAAGCAGGCGAGCGAACTGGTCGACAAGGTCGGTTTCGACAAGTAAGGCCAGTCGAAGATAACAAGATGGAAGGCGTTCGCACCCGCGGGCGCCTTTCCGTGTATTTTCCAGAAGCACATGAATCCAGACGCCATTCAACCATTGACACCCCGGGCGAGAGCCAGGTTTTCCTCCACCTTCTGGTGGCTGGGCCTTTCGTTGCTGGCGGTCTGTGGCGCCATGGTGCCGGTTCTGGCGCTTGTTTCGCAGGCGATGCAGGGCTCGGAAGGCCTGTGGGATCATCTCGGCGCGACCGTGCTCTGGACGGCCCTGCCGGATACGGCGATCCTTCTTGCCGGTGTCGGGCTGCTGGCCGGTGTGGTGGGAACCTCTGCCGCCTGGCTGGTCACCGCCTATGATTTTCCCGGCCGCAGACTATTGGAATGGGCGTTGCTACTGCCACTGGCCATGCCCACCTACATCGTCGCTTACGCCTATCTCGATATTCTGCATCCGATCGGGCCGGTGCAGGGCGCGATCCGGTGGCTGCTCGGTTACTCCAGCCCGCGCGAATTCCGGTTGCCGGACATAAGGTCGACGGTAGGCTGCATTATCCTTCTCGGCTTCGTGCTATTCCCCTATGTTTATATTCCCGTGCGCGCCATGTTCCTGACGCAGGCAGGCAACCTGCTGGAGGCGGCCCGCACGCTCGGCGTTTCCCGGCGCGCGGCTTTTTTCAAGGTGGCGGTGCCGCTGGCGCGCCCGGCAATCGCGGTCGGCGTCAGCCTCGCGCTGATGGAGGCGCTGAACGATATCGGCGCTTCGGAATTTTTGGGCGTCCGCACTCTCACGGTTTCGGTTTACACCACCTGGGTCACGAAATCGGACCTGCCGGGTGCGGCGCAGATTGCGCTGTCCATGCTGTTCATCGTTGTCGCCCTCGTGGCGTTGGAGCGCTGGGCGCGGCGCAAGCAGCGCTATTCGGTTTCCGCGCAGAAAAGCCGGGAACTGGAGCCGCTGCGGCTGGCAGGCCTCAAGGGCTGGATCGCATTTACACTCGGCAGCCTGCCGGTTCTGATCGGCTTCGTGGGACCGGCGAGCTATCTCGTCATCGAGGCATGGAAGCGGTTCCGCTTCAGCGGGCTCTCTGCCCGTTTTGCTGATGAGGCCTTGAACACCATCGTCTTTGCCGGGCTGGCGACGCTGATCACCCTGATCCTCGGTCTTGCGGTCGCTTATGCCATGCGCCTTGCGCCGGGGCGTCTGTCGCTCTGGTCTTACCGCCTCTCGACGGTGGGTTATGCGGCCCCCGGCACGGTCATCGCCATCGGCGTGCTGATTGCGCTTGGCGGCTTCGACCGCTTCGTCGATCAGACCATGCGCGACTGGTTCGACATTTCCACCGGCCTCGTCTTCATAGGCAGTGGCGCGGCCCTCATCTATGCCTATTCCGCCCGTTTCCTCACCATTGCGGCGGGCGGTGTCGATGCGGGGCTCAGCCGCATCCCGCATTCCTTCGATCACGCCTCGCGCACGCTTGGGCGATCCGCGACCCAGACCTTCCGCCAGATTCATCTGCCGCTTTCCAAGGCCTCGCTGGCGGCGGCGGCACTGCTGATCTTCGTCGATTGCGTCAAGGAACTTCCCGCCACGCTCCTGCTTCGCCCGCTCAATTTCGAAACCTTCGCAACCCATCTTTATGGCGAAGCGGCACGCGGAACCTATGAGGAGGCGTCTATCGCAGCGCTGGCGATTGTCGTCATCGGCATGCTTCCTGTGGTGTTGCTTGCGAGGATCGGCCGGCGCAAGGGCTGATATCCACGTCTGCCCTCACAAATGACGGGTCTGAAACTGTGCGAGAAGCCAATAAGCTTCAAATCCGCCCCGAAAACGACAAGCATCCCGCCTTAATCCTGATGTAAACACTCATCTTAATTGAGGTGCTGCGGCCCGTCGGATATGGACATCGGCCGCTATCTGTTTCGGGGCATATCTTGAAAAATTTGCATGGGATGTTTTTGAGCCGTCTGGCTTTGGGAACGGCTGCCGTTGTTCTGATGGGGCCTGTGATGGGCCACGCGCAGGAAACGACCGTCCTGAAGCAGATTACCGTTGAAGGACAGGGCGCGGAAAACGCGACGGGGCCGGTCCGGGGTTATGTCGCGAAGAAAAGCGCGACGGGTTCGAAAACCGATACCGATGCCAAGGACATTCCCCAGTCCGTATCGGTCGTCGGCCGTCAGGAAATGGACGACCGCGGCGCCGTGACCAAAATCGATGAGGTGCTGCGTTATACGCCCGGCGTGACGGCGGAACCCTTCGGCACAGACCCGGATACGGACTGGTTCTACATCCGCGGTTTTCAGGCAACGCAGACCGGTGTGTTTCTGGATGGGCTGAACCTGTTCAGTTATGGCTTCGGTGGTTTCCAGATGGATGCCTACGGTCTGGAGCGGGTGGAAATTCTCAAAGGCCCCGCCTCGGTGCTCTATGGCGGCGCTAATCCCGGCGGCATCGTGCAGATGGTCCGCAAACATACGCAGGATGAACCGGTCCGCGAAACGGAAATCGGCATCAACAATTTCGGCAATGCCTTCTTCAGTTTCGACCTAGGCGACAAGGTTGATGAGCAGGGCGTATGGAAATACCGCGTCACCGGCAAGGTTTCGGGCGGCGACAATTACACCGATTATTCCGAGGATCTGCGCGGTTTCATCATGCCGCAGATCACCTTCGAGCCGGATGCCCAGACGAGCGCCACGCTCTACGGTTATTTCTCGGCACTCGATCAGGTCCATGTCGGCAACGGCTTCCTGCCTTATGTCGGAACCGTGATCGACGCTCCATTCGGCAAGCTTGACCGCAAGGCCTTTTATGGTGAACCGGACATCGACAATGGCCGCGTCTACCAGTCGATGGTGGGCTACGAGGTCAGCCACGAATTCGACAATGGCTGGAAGATCAGCCAGAACGCCCGTTACGGCCATCTCTACAAGCATGAGACCGGGCCCTATCCGGGCGGCTGGGCCAATGCCGACGCCAACGGCCAGCCGACCCTCGATCTCGCCACCAACGACTATATGCTGACCCGTTTCGGTTATGACGGTTTGTCGAAGGTCGACAGCTTCGGCGTCGATAACCGCGTCGAAGGCCAGTTCGATACCGGCGCGGTCAGCCATTCGCTGCTGTTCGGCCTTGATTATAAATATTACCGGCTGGATCAAGTGCAGGCCTGCTGCGGATCGAATGCGCTCGGCGCGCTCAAGCCGGTCTATGGCTCGACGCAGGGAACGAACTTCGTTTATGCCGACAATATCGTCACCCAGCAGCAGATCGGCATCTATGCCCAGGATCAGCTGCGTTTCGGCGATGGCTGGCTGGTCACGCTGAATGGCCGTTATGACTATGTCGATACCGAACTGGACAACAGGCTGCCGGCGGGCGTCTCTCGCCGCTCCAATGATGACGCGCTGAGCGGTCGCGCCGGTCTGGCCTATGAATTCGACAATGGCCTGACACCCTACGTCTCGGCGGCGACCTTCTTCAATCCGCTGATCGATACGCTTGCCGACGGCACCCCGGCCTCCCCGGAGGAAGGGCACCAGTTCGAGGCCGGCATCAAATACGAGCCGAGCTTCTTCGACGGCAGCATCACGGCTTCCGTTTTCAAACTGGTCAAGGATAATGCCATCGTGTCCTATACGGCCGGCGGCATAACCACGAGCGGTCAGTTCGGGCAGGTGGAATCCACCGGCTTCGAGCTGGAGGCCAAGGCGAACCTCAACGAGAACTGGAAGGCGCTCGCCTCCTATTCCTATACCGATCTCGATATCACCAAGGATGCCAATCCCAACCTGATCGGCAAATCGCCGTGGATCGTGCCCGCGCACACCGCGTCGCTATGGGTGGACTACGCCTTCACCGATGAGACGTTTGAAGGCCTCAGCATTGGCGGCGGCGTGCGTTATCAGGGCAAGTCCTGGGCGGATGCGGCAAACACGCTGCGTGTACCAGACGCCGCGGTCTTCGATGCCGCGATCCGCTATCAGAAGAACGACTGGACGGCCTCAGTCAACGTCGCGAATGTCTTCGACAAGGAATATGTCAAGAGCTGCGCCGGCGTCTCCGTCTGCGGCTGGGGCGATAGTCGCACCATCACCCTCAAGCTTTCCAAGAAGTGGTGAGGCAGGGCCAACGGCCGACCAGTTGCGGAAAGTGAGGTTCGCCACTATAACATGAATAGATTTATCATGTTTATAGTGGCGCCATGGCGCCTTGCGGGATCGAGAGGCCATGGCTTTCCGCGTTCGGATGGAAAATGAGATCGAGGGCTTCGCCGTCATCGGCGGCCCGCGCTCAAGAGTATGGAACGGCATCGTCGCCGATCTCTGGGACGTGCGCTGCGCCCCGAAAGCGGGCGGCCGTTATGTCGGCAAGGATCCGCGGTTCGTTTTCCTGCTGGACATGGATGGGACGGATGACGGCCGTTTCATGATGAACCGCTGCCGCCGCGACACTTGTGGCTCGTCCAGGGCGAACCGGATTTCCTTCGTGCCCGCCGATCTCGATGTGCATGCCGAACTCAGCAATGTCTCCTTCGTGCGCCATCTCGATCTGCACTTCGATGCGGGATTGCTGGGTGCCCGGCTGGTGCAGGGTTTCGATCCGCACGCTCTTCTCGATCCGCATCTGATGTTCGAGGATGAGCGCCTGCTGGCGCTCGCGCGGTTGATTGCCGCCGAATGCGATAATCCCGATCCGCTGCATGACCTTTACGGCGAAAGCCTCGTGCTGGCGCTTTTGACGGATTTCCTGAAGGTGAAACGGGAGCCCGTCAGGAAACGCAGCAAGCTTGCCGCCTGGCAATTGCGGGCGGCGACGGATTACATCCGTGAACATTGCCTGCGGTCGATTCGGCTGGAGGAACTGGCGGAACTCACCAACCTGTCACAATCCCATTTCAGCCACGCCTTCAAGGCCTCCACCGGGGTGCCGCCGCACCAATGGCAGATGCAGGCGCGCATCGATCGCGTCAAGGAACTGATGATGAGGTCCGACATGGCGCTGACCGATATCGCCATCGCCGCCGGTTTTTCTGATCAGGCGCATTTTTCCCGGGTCTTCCGCAAGATGGTCGGCGTTTCCCCTTCCGTCTGGCAGAAAATCCGCCAATAGGCGCCGTTTCGTTCCATCCTCCTTCAAAAAAAATCCGGCCGCAGAACCGGAAACTCTTCGGAACGATTTGTCGGGTGCCGGGGTTTACCAGGCGTGACAGCAACGAAGAAATTGATGGAGGAAACTATCATGTTGCATCAGGAACCCCGCGCCGGACAGGATCCTTACGTCAAGGACACGCCGAGCCTCATCGCCAGTGACAAGGTGGAAGGCACACGCGTTTATGGTGCCGACGGCAAGCATATCGGTTCGATCCAGCGCATCATTCTTGAAAAACGCGGCGGCCGTGTGGCTTACGCCGTGCTGAGCTTCGGCGGCTTTCTCGGCATTGGTGACGACTATTACCCGTTGCCTTGGGAAAAGCTCCACTATGACGAGGAGCTCGACGGTTATCGCATCGATCTAACCAAGGAGCAGATCGAGAACGCGCCGCACTTCACCAATCTCGATGATGATGACCTGCTCTACGCCAAGGACCGGAAGGTCTACGACTATTACGGCGTTGCACCCTATTGGATGTAAAGGTGAGAAAAGGCGTTTCCGGCCATTCGATCATCGGAAGCGCCAACCATAAAAGAACGGCTCCTTTTGGGAGCCGTTTTCTTTTTGACCTGTCAGTGCGGGTTTTTCTGCATCTCGGAAACCGCATCGGTGAAGCATTTGCGCGCTTCCTCCGGCGATTTGCGTCCATCAAGGGCGGCGCGGCAGGCGCTTCTCGCTCTCACGAAGCTCAATCCGCCAATCTTGGGCCAGCCTTCGGTTAACAATGTCAGCGCTTCGAAGGGGCCGGCGACGACACTCTTGCCCTTCGCCTCAAGATTGACCTCGACAGGTTCTGTCCATCTCTCGTTCTTCATCGTGCACCTCCCAGAGCAACGCGATCCCGAAATACACCCGACAGCGAAGTAACCCATGAACGCAGCCGTGTGTCACTGTCGCTTAGGATATGCGCAAGCAATCGAATTGACAACGGGGATCAACGGAAGCCGAAAAACGACAGGATCGCGAGAACGATAACGACGAGGCCGACGATGTAGATGATCTGGTTCATGATTTTCTCCTTGGGCTATGTCATCACCATAACGTGAAGGGGAAGGTGAGGTTCCAGAAGCCATTGAGAATTTAATCACGTACTAAAATGTTGTGAGCGTCCCATTCCCTATGAGGGCTGATGCTACCTGCGCAGGATGACCCAGATGGCGTGAATGATGCCGGGGACATAACCGCACAGCGTCAGAAGAATATTCAACCAGAAATGCAGTCCCAGTCCGACCTGAAGAAACACGCCAACGGGTGGAAGGATGATGGCGATGAGAATACGAATGACGTCCACGATGATTGGCTTTCCAGTTGTTCACAGTTTGGCGGGTGAACGCGTGGCGGACAATTTGGTTCACGTCTTCCTCGCTCTCAGGCCGCAAACTCTCGCCAATCGTCATCCTCACTTACACTCGACATTTCGTGTTTAGCTGCGCGCGCAAGGAAACCAGACCGTGTCAGCCCCCGCGCCTCCGCGAACGCGTCAATTGCCTTCAAGACATCTTCTGGAAGTGTGATGTTAATACGGACAGATTTTTTGCTCTCTGTCTTGAGGGTAACCAGAATAGCCACCCCGTCCTTGTTTTCCGCATCAGCCATGACGGTTTCGAGAGAAGACGGTTCGGGAATGGCTTCACCATCTTCGATCATCCCTTCAACATGCAGCGCCAGGGCTTCCTCCGCCATGTGACGAGCATCGTCAAGATCGGTGCCAGCAGTTATAACGCCGGGAAAATCAGGAAAGGAAACGCCGTAATCGCTATCAGCGTCCTTGTGGATCAGTCCGATATAGTTACGCATTGTTTTACCTCAGTCAGTCCAGATTGTTTCTCGATGCTCTTGAGCGTCCCTATCGGCAAATCTCTCCTCGGGTGAGGAACGGTCACACGGCCTTGTTTCGTCGGGTGTTTGAATTGGACGTGACTGCCTCTGGTGCTAACCTCGTACCAGCCATCCGCTTTTAATGCCGAAATGATATCGCCACTCTTCATGTGTGTATAAATACACATAATACTTGAAAAGGTCAACGATGGTTGGATTACGTTCAGTCGGCAGGAGCCCGGGGCAATGTCGCCGGTCATAAGCCGTACCGCCTTCTTCCGCACATTAAGGCGAATAGAAATGAGGCTCGAAAGCCCGACGTTTTAATGTGATTTTTATTTAGGAATGGTGCCGCTTACGTGACTCGAACACGTGACCCCGTCATTACGAATGACGTGCTCTACCAACTGAGCTAAAGCGGCCCGATTGTGACCCGCTTGTGCGGATCAGCTTCATGGCGGGCTGATACAGGCAATGCTGACGGATTTCAAGCCTTGAATGTGCTGGTTTTGAAATTTCCGCAGAAAGCTTTGCCTGTCCGTTGTTTACAAGACGTCAGGCCTTGGTGCAGATCCGGCTCCTCGCTGCTTCATATTCGCCTGCCAGTCGATCGACGAGTGCGGCCACCGGTTCCACCGCCTTGATGGCGCCGATGCCTTGGCCCGCGCCCCATATGTCCTTCCAGGCCTTGGCACCGCCGGTGGCGGTTTCAAAATCCATTTTTGAAGGGTCGGCTTCGGGCAGGTTGTCGGGGTCCATGCCGGAGGCGACGATTGAGCTTTTCAGATAGTTGCCGTGCACGCCGGTGAAGTAGTTCGAATAGACGATGTCCTTCGCCTGGGCGTCAACGAGCGCCTGTTTATAACCGTCGGAAGCGCGGGCCTCCTCGGTGGCGATGAAGGGGGAGCCGATATAGGCCATGTCGGCACCCATGGCCTGCGCCGCGAGGATGGAACCGCCATTGGCGATGGCGCCGGCCAGAAGCAGCGGGCCGTCGAACCATTCGCGGATTTCCTGAACGAGGGCGAAGGGCGAAAGTGTGCCCGCATGTCCGCCCGCACCCGCCGCCACCGCGATCAGCCCGTCGGCGCCCTTGCGGATGGCGGAGCGGGCGTGGCGATCGTTGATGATGTCGTGCAGCACGATACCGCCATAGGAATGCACGGCTGCATTGACCTCCGGCACGGCACCCAGCGAGGAAATCACCACTGGCACCTTGTATTTTACGCAAAGGCCGAGATCGTGTTCCAGCCGGCGATTGGACATATGCACGATCTGGTTGACCGCGAAGGGTGCAGCCGGACGCTCGGGATTGGCCCGGTTATGCGCGGCAAGCTCTTCGGTGATCATCGCCAGCCATTCGTCCAGCTGGCTTTCAGGCCGCGCGTTCAATGCCGGGAAAGCGCCGATGACGCCGGCCTTGCATTGCGCCAGTGTCAGTTGCGGATGCGAAATGATGAATAGCGGTGATGCTATGACCGGAAGACGCAGATTGTCTTTCAGCACGGACGGTAGCATGTCTCCTCCCACGAATTACGTTTACGCGCACGTAAGTCAATAACGCGTTCGGCGACGGATTGAAAGCGAAAACAGCGCAGCAATGACCTGCCGAACCTGCGTTCGTAACGCCACAATGGATCGATTTTCTTCAAGACAATCCGGTCTTTATCATAAACGATGCTTGCGGAGGGGCGGCATAGCCGTTACCGAATCGTGAAGACATGGCGCAGCGCCGCATATTTTTGCACAGCGCAATAGAACAAGGATCGGTCGTGAGCGGACTGGAAACGGCAATCAGAAATGCTCTGGAAAAATCGGACAGATCGAACGCCGAAGTTCGTGCACGGATTTACCAATCCTCCCGCCAGGCACTGGAAGCGGGCCTGCGCAAGCAGGGCATAGACGAGCCGCAGGTCGTTGCCCAGCAGCGCCAGCGGCTTGAGAGCCTGATTCATCTCATTGAAAATGAAGAGCGTAACCGTCTTCTGGACAGGGTGGAGCAGCAATTGCGTCCGCCAGCACCGGAAAGTCCGGTGGAGCACGATCACGCGGTTGATCCCGTTTCGCAGACTGCCCATCACGGCCATATGGCCGTCGAGCCGGAACTGCGTGGGGAAACGCGCGATGTGCGGTCGGGTGCTGCTGCCGTTGCTCCGGAGCCGTCGAGCGCGGGGCGGCGCAATGGAAAGCCGCCGAAGCGGGGCTCCAGCGCGGCCGATGCGTCGCTTGCTTTTCGCCCTGAAGGCGCGGTTGGCCGCCGCAAACGCCGCGGGCTGTTTGCCCGGCTTTTCATCTATGTGACGCTTCTGGCCTTTATCGGTTTCGGCGCCTGGTGGGTCTATTCTTCCGGCCTGCTGCTGTCGCCGGAACAGCGCGATACCAGCGTGCCAAACCCGCCCGCGCAGGTGCAGGCAGAGGATTTCAACGGCACGGAGCCTGCGCCGAGCCTTTCAGCCGGCCGCGGTTTTTCCGATGACTGGGTCGAGGTCTTTAATGCCGAGCGCGGCAGCTCCGGTGTTTCGGCCGGCCCGCGCGCCAATGTTGAAAACGTCGCCACGCCCGCCGGCAAGGTAATACGGGTGACCTCGAAAAGTGTGGCACAGGATGGCGCCGTCAGCGTCGAGGTTCCGGTGGAGGTGATGCGGGATATGGCGGGCAAATCCTCGACCATATCGATCACGCTGCAATCCTCCAGCGATCGCCAGACACAGGTATCCGTCTCCTGCGATTTCGCCACGCTGGGTGATTGCTCCCGCCACCGCTTCACCGCGACGGCCGAGCGTGCGGATATGCTGCTGAACACCACGTTCGAGCGGTCTCTCGCTCCCAATGCGCCGGGCAAGATCTTCATCAACAGCGATATTGATGGTAGCGGCCGCCCGATCAACCTTTATTCGGTGCGTATTCTGCCGGGCCAATAAGAGAGGCACAAGCGCCTCGGATGGGGCGCTTGCCGTCGTCTCCCGGTCTTATTTGAGAAAGTCCGGTCCTGATCCCAATATCTTGTCGTCGATCTCGCCGATGGCTTTTTTGTCCTTGCCCTCATAATCGAGCGCAAGGAGAATATGGCGAATGAGGTTCACCCGTGCGCGGCGCTTGTCGTTGGTGCGCACCACCGTCCAGGGGGCGGCATCGGTGTGGGTCTTTTCCAGCATCTCGTCGCGCTTTTGCGTGTAATCGTCCCATTTCGTCAGAGCGGCGATGTCCATATCCGAAAGCTTCCAGCATTTCAGCTGGCTGTGGCGACGGTCATGGAAGCGTTCGATCTGCGTTTCGCGGCCGATGTCGAGCCAGAACTTGAAAAGGTGAATGTCGTCGTGAACAAGCATCTTTTCCAGGCGCGGCGTCTCCTTGAGGAAGCGCTTGTGTTCGTCCGGGGTACAGAAGCCCATCACCGGTTCCACGCCGGCACGGTTATACCAGGAACGGTCGAAGAGAACGAATTCGCCGGCGGTCGGAAAATGTGAGATGTAGCGCTGGAAATACCATTGGCCGCGCTCGGTTTCCGTTGGTTTGGTCAGTGCCACCACGCGGGCATAGCGGGGGTTCAGATAAGCATGGGTCGCAAAGATCGCGCCGCCCTTGCCCGCCGCGTCGCGGCCTTCAAAAACGGCCATGACCCTTTTGCCGGTGGCCTGCAGCCAGAACTGCACCTTGACGAGCTCCACCTGCAGCGCTTCCAGAGCGGCGTCGTAATCCTCCCGCTTCATCTTCTTGTCGTAGGGGAAATCGCCGGCGGAGAGCTTCTTTTCCTCCACCCAGCCAGGAAGAACCGGGTCGTCGATGTCGAAGCTGCGCAGCTTGCCGCCAATGGTGATCTCGACCGTCCGCTTCTTCTTTTCTTCGACCATGGTTTCCTCCTGCTATTGTTGTGTAAAGGCAACTCGCCGCCAATGAGTTCACATCCATTGCCGGAATTCAAGTGAAACAGGACCGGCGGGCCGGGCCGCGACGGCACTGGCGATTGCGGCGTGGATTTCGCGCATATACGTTGTGGAAAATGCGCGATGATGAATCTCTGTCATGAAGCTGGCCTATGAGATTTCGATGCGCGGTCAGGTGAAAGTGGAGAGCAGACTGAAATGGCAGTCAGGGAAGGCGAGAGTGGATTGAGGCTTTTGGGGAAGAAGCTCGGCCGGAACTGGTTGCCCGTTCTCATCGTCAGCATGCTTGCCGTGGTGGCCGTTGCCGAACTGCACACATCCTATATGCCCGCCGTCCTCTGGTTCTGCGCGATCATCGCCATTCTTGCCGTTCGGGAAAAACCGGCGGCGCCCGAGAAGGATAAAGACACAGCCGCGGATATGGATGAGCCGGATGTGCCGGGTGAAAGCGTCATCTCCGGTGTAAGGGCGGGCCTTGCGGTGCTGGATACGCCCGTTTTCATTCTCGACAAGAATGCCAGTGTGCTGTTTCAGAACGGCGCTGCCGAGCGCGCCTTCGGCCAGCTTCCCGCCGGTGCGCATATTTCCGCAAGGCTACGCTCACCCGGCTTGCTTGATGTCATTCGCGAAACCATCACCACCGGGCAGCCCAACCAGGTCGAACATTCCGAGCGTTTCCCCTCCGAACGGGTCTTCATCGTCCGCATCGCCCGCGCGGATGTGGGCGAGGGGGCAGGCCCGCCATTCTACATCCTGTCCTTCCGCGACGTCTCCGAGCTTCGCCGCATCGACCGTATGCGCAGCGATTTCGTCGCCAATGCGAGCCATGAATTGCGCACTCCACTCGCCTCGCTCCGCGGTTTCATCGAAACCATGCAGGGGCCGGCACGCAACGACCCCAAGGCGCAGGAGCGCTTCCTTGCCATCATGCTGGATCAGGCAACGCGCATGAGCAGGCTGGTGGATGATCTCATGTCCCTTTCACGGCTGGAACTGCGGGCAAACATCGCGCCGGACCAGAAGGTCGATCTTGTCCCCGTCATCGGTCATGTGCGCGATGCGCTGCTGCCGCTTGCCGATGAGCTGGATGTGACCATCACGCTGCATCTGCCGGACCGGCCGGCGGAGGTGCAGGGGGACCGCGACGAGCTGGTGCAGGTGTTCCAGAATCTCGTTGAAAACGCTTGCAAATATGGACAGGAGGGCAAGGTCGTGGATGTTTGGCTGCGCGCCGAACCCGGCAAGCCGGTGGAGGTCAGCATCATCGACAAGGGGCCGGGCATTCCCGCCGAACATGTGCCGCGTCTCACCGAGCGTTTTTATCGCGTCAGCGTTGCCGACAGCCGTTCGAAAAAGGGCACGGGTCTCGGGCTTGCCATCGTCAAGCACATCCTCACCCGCCACCGCGCCAGGCTCATTATTAAATCGGAACTGGGCAATGGCACGGACTTCACCGTCAGATTTTGACATGAAAGATGGGCCATTTTTATATTTCTCAGAAATATATCAATTAAATCAATAATTTAATCTGTCACAAATCTTTCGTCAAAGTGACATAAAAGGATGTGGCAACGGTGGTTAAGAAAAGGTCGCCGAGCGCATGCTTAAAGCGAGTGCCGCTATCGGCTGCGTCCACAAACAAGCCCACGACGGGAGAGACAAATGAACTTCGTTAAATTTTCCGCAGCAGCTCTGGTGGCTTCTGTCGCCTTCGCTGGCGCCGCCGCTGCTCGCGACCAGATCCAGGTTGCTGGTTCTTCCACGGTTCTGCCTTACGCCAAGATCGTTGCTGAGACTTTTGCCGAGACTTTCCCGAACTTCAAAGCTCCGGTTGTTGAGTCCGGCGGTACGGGCGGTGGTCTGAAGGCATTCTGCTCCGGCGTCGGCGAAGGCACCATCGACATCGCCAATGCTTCGCGTCCGATCAAGAGCGACGAACTGGCCGCCTGTAAGGCTGCTGGTGTTACCGACGTTCAGGAAGTGAAGATCGGCTACGACGGCATTGTCTTCGCAATGGATTCTTCCAACAAGGACATCAAGCTCGAGCCGAAGGATCTGTACCTTGCGCTCGCCGCTGAAGTCGTCAAGGATGGCAAGCTCGTTGCCAACCCTTACAAGAAGTGGTCGGAAATCAACAAGGAACTGCCTGACGTAGCGATCGCCGCTTACATCCCGGGTTCCAAGCACGGCACGCGCGAAGTCTTCGAAGAGAAGATCATGGCTGACGGCTGCAAGGAAGCCAAGGCGACCGACGCCATCAAGGCGCTGGTCCCTGACGCCAAGCAGGCTGCTGCCAAGTGCGTTGCAGTTCGTAAGGACGGCGCTGCAGTCGATATCGACGGCGACTACACCGAAACGCTTGCTCGTATCGATGCCAATAAGACCGGCCTCGGTGTTTTCGGCCTCGCTTTCTATGAAAACAACGCTGACCGCCTTAAGGTTGCGACTGTTTCCGGCGTCGTTCCGTCCACCGAAACCGTTGCCAGCGGCAAGTACCCGGTTTCCCGCCCGCTGTTCTTCTACGTGAAGAAGGCTCACCTGGGCGTTATCCCGGGCCTCAAGGAATACGTCGAGTTCTTCGTTTCTGACGAAATGATCGGCCCGGACTCCCCGCTCGCAAACTACGGCCTCGTTGCCGCTCCGGACAAAGAGCGCGAAGAAATTCGCTCCAAGTTCGCTGCCGGCGCTTCGATGTAAAAAAGAAAGAGGGGTGCGGCCTGCCGCGCCCCTCGCTCCGCTCCGGTGCCATTCGTCTCGGTGATTGTCTCCGGTTGACAGTTCCCATCCATCGCCGTCCACATGATTATTGATGGATTACAGATGGATAGGATGTATCAACCTTGACGCTTGCCAGACTTTATTACAGTCAGGCGGCAAGCATCTCCGGATGGTCCAGCGGTCTCGTTTTGATGACTTTTTGATTTGCCCGATATCGCACCGTGCTCTTGAGGCACGCCGAGGGAACTCTAATGAACACATCGATCCTTTTGCTGATACTGGCGCTCATCGGCATCGGCAGCTATCTGCTCGGCAGCCGCCGCGCTGTTGTCCTGTCTGGTGGTCGCCCCTCCAGCATGCATTCCCGTGCCGGTTATCACGGCTCTTACGCGGTCGTCTGGGCTGTTTTGCCCGCGGCGTTCATTCTCTGTGCCTGGCTGGTGATCAGCCCGTTGCTCGTCACCTCGGCAGTGCGCGGTGATTTCCCGGAGGATGTCCGGGCGCAATCCGAGGCGCAGCAGAGCCTCACCTATGGCATGGTGACCTCCATTGCCCGCGGCCTTCAGCGGCTGACGCCGGAGGAAACCGCGCAGGTTCAGGCGGACACGGCTGCGGTCCGGCCGCTTCTGGCATCGAAGGGTGTCGCGATCGCCGGTGATCCCGAGCGGTTCATGGTCGATGCCGCCCAGACGCTCAACGCCATGAGCTCCACCAGCCGGATCGCGATGATCGCGACGGTGCTGCTGGTCGCGCTCGGTGGTGCAGCCTATGCGCTGCGTGCGATCGCCCCGCGCTTCCGGGCGCGCAACCAGGTCGAAAAGGTCATTCTCGCGGCGCTGCTTGTCGCCTCGTCCATCGCCATCCTCACGACCATCGGCATCGTGCTCTCGATGCTGACGGAGGCGATCCAGTTCTTCAACATGGTTCCGGCACATCAGTTCTTCTTCGGAACGGTATGGGATCCACGTTTTGCGGCGGCGGGTGCGACAGACTCGTCCGGTCAGTTCGGCTTGATCCCGCTGCTCGCCGGCACACTCTATATCGGTTTCGTCGCGATGCTGGTCGCGGTCCCGGTCGGTCTGTTTTCTGCGATCTACATGTCGGAATATGCCTCGCCCCGCCTTCGCTCCGTGGTAAAGCCGCTGCTCGAGGTGCTCGCGGGCATCCCCACCATCGTCTACGGCTTCTTCGCGCTGACGACGGTCGGTCCTTTCCTCAGAGACATTTCCACGCAGATCAACGGTCTGGCGACGGGCAACTACGCCAACTTCATCCAGGCGCAGAGCGTCATCACCGCCGGCTTCGTCATGGGCATCATGCTGATACCCTATGTCTCGTCGCTGTCGGATGACATCATCACCGCCGTTCCGCGTTCTCTGCGTGACGGTTCGCTGGGTCTCGGCGCCACACGGTCCGAAACCATCAAGAAGGTCATCGTTCCCGCCGCTCTTCCCGGCATCGTCGGCGCGGTGCTGATGACGGCCTCGCGCGCCATCGGCGAAACCATGATCGTGGTTCTGGCGGCCGGCGTTGCTGCCCGCCTGCAGCTCAATCCTTTCGAGCCCATGACCACGGTGACGGTGAAGATCGTCAGCCAGCTTACCGGCGACCTTGAATTCACCTCGCCCCAGACGCTGGTCGCCTTTGCGCTCGGCATCACGCTTTTCGCCATCACGCTTTGCCTGAATATCTACGCGCTATACATCGTGCGCAAATACCGGGAGCAATATGAATGACCGACATCGTTTCTCCCGCAGCCGGCGGTAGCGCCGTGAACAAGGCCACGCGCCGTGATATCGGCATCAAGCGCCGCTATGCCGCCGAACGTCGCTTCCGTGCTTACGGAATGGCAGCGATTTCCTTCGGCCTCATCTTTCTCTTCCTGCTGCTTTTTTCGGTTGTTTCCAAGGGTTATACCGCTTTCCAGCAGACGATGATCACAGTTCCGGTCGAGTTTTCCGAACAGATCATCGATCCGAAGAATGAGCGCGCCACCAACCCGGCAAAGCTGATGACGGCCAATTATCCGGTCGTTGCCCGCGACGCGGTCGCCAAGGTTCTCGGCATTGCACCGACCGACCGTGCCGGTCTTCGTGCCGTCAACCTCCTGATCTCCGACAGCGTGCGCACGCAGCTGCGTGACATCGTCGTCGCCGATCCTGCCGTCATCGGCACCACGCGCACCGTCACGCTTCTGGCGTCGGGTGATGTCGACAGCGCCTTCAAGGGCCAGGTCGATCTGACTGCGGCTGAAGCCAATCGCCGCATCTCGAACCAGCAGCTAGGCTGGATGAACCAGCTCGCCGAAAGCGGACAGCTCGGCAAGCATTTCAATACCGGCATCTTCGTCAACGGCAATTCGAGCCGTCCCGAAGCGGCGGGTGTCGGCGTGGCTTTGATCGGCTCATTCTACATGATGATGATCGTGCTCGTGCTGTCGCTGCCGATCGGTGTCGCGGCCTCCATCTATCTTGAGGAATTTGCCCCGAAGAATCGCCTGACGGATCTCATCGAGGTGAATATCAACAATCTCGCGGCTGTGCCCTCGATCGTTTACGGTCTGCTCGGCCTTTCCGTCTTCATCAACTTCATGGGCTTTCCGCGCTCGGCCTCCCTGGTCGGCGGTCTTGTCCTGACGCTGATGACGTTGCCGACGATCATCATCGCGACCCGCGCTGCCCTCAAGGCCGTGCCCCCGTCGATCCGCGCCGCAGCCCTCGGCCTCGGCGCTTCCAAGATGCAGACGATCTTCCACCATGTGCTGCCGCTCGCCATGCCCGGTATCCTGACCGGCACCATCATCGGTCTCGCCCACGCGCTGGGTGAAACGGCGCCGCTGCTCCTGATCGGCATGGTGGCATTCGTCGCGAACTACCCGACAACGCCGATGGATCCGTCCACGGCCCTGCCGGTGCAGATTTACATGTGGGCGAACGAAGCCGAGCGCGCCTTTGTCGAAAGGACATCCGGCGCTATCATCATCCTGCTTCTGTTCCTCATCGTCATGAATGTTGGCGCAATCCTGTTGCGTCGCCGCTTCGAACGGCGCTGGTAGAGGGAGATTGAGCAATGAACATGTTGTCGGAAGCAGCAGTTGAAAAGGCGCTGGACAAGAAAATGAATGAAGTCTCATACAAGATGATCGGCAAGGACGTTTCGGTTTATTACGGCGAAAAGCGCGCGCTTTACGACGTGAACCTTAACGTTCGGGAAAATACGGTGACCGCGCTGATCGGCCCCTCGGGCTGCGGTAAGTCCACATTCCTGCGTACCCTGAACCGTATGAACGACACGATCGACGGCTGCCGGGTCACCGGCAAGATCACGCTCGACACCGACGATATCTACGATCAGCAGATTGACGTTGTGGAACTGCGGGCCCGTGTCGGCATGGTGTTCCAGAAGCCGAACCCTTTCCCGAAGACGATCTACGAAAACATTTCCTACGGTCCGCGTATCCACGGTCTCGCCCGCAACAAGGCGGATATGGACCAGATCGTCGAACATAGCCTGCAGAAGGCCGGCCTCTGGAACGAGGTGAAGGATCGTCTGCAGGAGTCCGGCACGGGTCTTTCCGGCGGCCAGCAGCAGCGTCTGTGCATCGCACGCGCGGTTGCCGTCAGCCCGGAAGTGATCCTGATGGACGAGCCGTGCTCGGCGCTTGACCCGATCGCAACCGCAAAGGTCGAGGAACTGATCCACGAGTTGCGCACCAATTACACGATCGTCATCGTCACACACTCCATGCAGCAGGCGGCGCGTGTTTCCCAGCGCACGGCCATGTTCCACCTTGGTCACCTTGTTGAGGAAAACGAAACCGACAAGATGTTCACCAATCCGGACGACCAGCGCACGCAGGACTACATCATGGGCCGCTTCGGCTGATCCCGGCCGGCGCTTTCTCGAAACCGAACAAGACTGGTGCCTCTGCCGTGCCCGCTTCCCGGCACGCGCATGAAGGCCAAGCCGGAGGACTAGACCGTGACACAGACAACGACCCATTCGCATATTCTGTCTGCCTATGATGATGAACTGAAGTTTCTGACGCGCCGCATCGCCGAAATGGGCGGTCTTGCCGAGCAGATGTGTGGCGACGCCGTGCGTGCGCTCGTGAATTCCGATGCTGCGCTCGCGCAGAAAGTCATTTCCGATGACGCGATCCTCGACCACGCCGAGCGCGAGATCGGCGACAAGGCCATCGTTACCATTGCCAAGCGGCAGCCGATGGCAGCGGACCTTCGCGAAATCATCGGCACGCTGCGCATTGCTGCCGATCTTGAGCGCGTTGGCGACCTCGGGAAGAACACTGCCAAGCGCGTGATCGCGGTTGCCGGCACCGGCGTACCGCGCAAGCTCGCTCGTGGCCTTGAGCACCTGTCGGAACTGGCGCTGGTGCAGCTCAAGGAAGTGCTTGACGTCTATTCCACGCGTTCCGCCGAGAAGGCCAATGCCATCCGCGAGCGCGATGAAGAAATCGACGCCATGTATACGTCGCTCTTCCGTGAGCTTCTGACCTACATGATGGAAGATCCGCGCAACATCACCACCTGCACGCATCTTCTGTTCTGCGCCAAGAACATCGAGCGTATCGGCGACCATGCCACCAATATCGCCGAGACGATCTACTACATGACCACCGGCAGCCAGCCGGAGGGCGAGCGTCCGAAGGACGACAGTTCCAACACCCTCGGTTCTGTGACCGAGTAACAGACAAGCAGAGGCTTGCGGAGTTAGCATATGGTGCCCAAGATTGCAGTTGTGGAAGATGAGGAAGCTCTAAGCGTCCTGCTTCGTTACAATCTCGAGGCTGAGGGATACGACGTCGATACGATACCCCGTGGCGACGAGGCGGAAATCAGGCTGCAGGAGCGTATTCCGGATCTTCTCATCCTGGACTGGATGCTGCCTGGCGTCTCCGGCATCGAGCTTTGCCGGCGGCTTCGTATGCGGCCGGAAACCGAACGCCTGCCCATCATCATGCTGACGGCGCGTGGCGAAGAGAGCGAGCGCGTTCGTGGCCTGGCCACCGGTGCCGACGATTATGTCGTCAAGCCGTTCTCGACACCGGAACTCATGGCCCGCGTCAAGGCCATGCTGCGCCGGGCGCGTCCCGAGGTCCTGTCTTCGGTGCTGAAATGCGGCGATATCGAACTGGATCGCGAGACCCATCGCGTTCACCGCAAAAGTCGCGAAGTGCGCCTCGGCCCGACGGAATTCCGCCTGCTGGAGTTCCTGATGACCTCTCCGGGCCGGGTGTTCTCCCGCTCGCAATTGCTGGATGGCGTCTGGGGCCACGATATCTACGTCGATGAGCGTACTGTCGACGTGCATGTCGGGCGCCTGCGCAAGGCGCTCAATTTCTCCCATATGCAGGATGTCATCCGCACCGTGCGTGGTGCCGGATATTCGATGGAAGCATGATCGGAACCGAACAGAGGTTCCCCTCAGCACGACATTCTCCAAAATAGAAAGGCCCGAAACCGGAATGGTATCGGGCCTTTTCATTTTGAATCTTCCAAAAGACGACAGCGTCATCCCTTTGACAAGTTGCCGATGGCGCGCAGAAATCTGGCTTGCCGGGCGAAGCTCGACGGCGATAAGGAAAGCCTTGACGTCCTGCTGTAACTGCCCGAGAGGCGCGATACGTTTTGTCAAAAAAACGGGCCCGAAGGCCCGTAGTTTTTGAGTGTCAAATGCGTGCCGCAACACTCAAGCTTTACGGCGCTCGCTGACCGGCTGGTAGGCGAGCTTCGCATGGAACTTGCAATAGGGCGAAGATTCCAGCGCTTCACAACCGCAGAAATGGAAATCGTCTTTCAGGGGGTCGCCGACGGGCCACTTGCACGTGCGCTCCGTCAGTTCCGTCAGCGTCAGGCGACGGGAAATCGGGGTGACGACGTTTCTGGAAGGAACGTAATCGAGAACTTCAGCCGTCTCGATGCCGATCTCTTCCTGAAGAGCCGTTGCTGCGTTGGAGCGCGTCAGAATCCGGGCCGGTGCCGTGCCGACGCGGCCCGCGAAATTCGCCGCGCGTGGGGCAGGGGTGGCAGCACGCTTGGGCGCGGAACGCGCCGAAGTGACCGGACCGCCAGCCTTGACGCGTCCCGGCAGATTGAGACGGTGGACCTTGCCGATGACGGCATTACGGCTGACACCGCCCAGCTGCGCTGCTATCTGGCTGGCGCTAAGTCCCTCGGCCCACAATTTCTTGAGTTTCTCGACTCGCTCGTCTGTCCAGTTCATGCCGCTTCTCCGCTTTTCGCGTGTATTTTCGGCAGAATCCCTCTCCGCCCCGCGGGCGTGCCGCAAGCGTGGTTTCCGCCAGATTTTCGGTGACTAGTTCCGCCGCAATGCAGTCTAGTAATTAGCGATTAACCTAGTGCCAGCCCGACTCCGTGGCAAGAGTCGGGGGAATCATCTGGAATCGATTTTCCGGTTTTCCCCAACTTGCTGGCGAGTTGAGTCTGAAAGGCAACACCTTGGGCCTCATCAGCTTCCATCTACCAGTGCTTGAGACGCCCGGTAAATGCGGACTTTTGTTGACATCGGCAGGCGAACTGACAATAGTGCCGGTGCCGCCGCAAGGCGGCATTTTTGATTTTCAGGCGAGGGATAACCTCTCCAGCCTATTGACAACCGTCTGACAGCGCATTCGCGCAAGGAGTGATACAGCCATGGCCGAAGCCGCCGCGCCATTGTTCGATACGTTTGCAAGAGCCCCCTTGCGCTTTGAGCGAGGCGAGGGCGTCTGGCTGTACACGGAAAGCGGCGAGCGATATCTGGATTTTGCGGCCGGCGTCGCTGTCAACTCGCTTGGCCATGCCCACCCGCACCTCGTGGAAGCGATCAAGACCCAGGCTGAGAAGGTCTGGCATGTCTCTAACCTCTATGAAGTGCCGGGGCAGGAAAAGCTTGCCAAACGACTGACCGAAGCGACATTCGCGGACAAGGTCTTCTTCACCAATTCCGGCGCGGAAGCGCTGGAATGCGCCATCAAGACCGCGCGCCGTTACCATTATTCCAAGGGCCATCCGGAAAAGTTCCGCATCGTCACCTTCGAAGGCGCCTTCCACGGCCGCACACTGGCGACGATCGCCGCCGGTGGCCAGCAGAAATATCTCGAAGGTTTCGGTCCCAAGGTCGAAGGTTTTGACCAGGTGCCGTTCGGTGATGTCGATGCGCTGAAGGCCGCCATCACGCCGGAGACGGCCGCACTTCTGATCGAACCCATTCAGGGTGAGGGCGGCATCCGCGCACCCAACAAGGAATTCCTGAAGCTGCTGCGTTCGCTCTGCGACGAGCATGGCATGCTCCTGATTTTCGATGAGGTTCAGACCGGCGTCGGTCGCACGGGCAAATTCTTTGCCTATGAGCAGACCGGTGTCGCGCCTGACATCATGGCGGTTGCCAAGGGTATCGGCGGCGGTTTCCCGCTCGGCGCGTGCCTTGCAACTGCGGATGCCGCTTCCGGCATGACGGCCGGCGTGCACGGCACCACCTATGGCGGCAATCCGCTGGCCATGGCGGTCGGCAATGCCGTACTTGACGTCGTCCTCGGTGACGGCTTTCTCGAAAAGGTCCGTGATGTCGCGCTGGTTTTCCGTCAGGGTCTTGCCTCGCTGAAGGATCGTTATCCTGATGTCATCGAGGAAATTCGCGGCGAAGGCCTGCTGCTCGGCATCAAGGCCAGGGTTCCCTCGGGTGAGTTGCTGCAGGCCATGCGTGCGGAACATCTGCTCGGCGTACCGGCGGGCGATAACGTCATCCGCCTTCTGCCGCCGCTCGTCACCACGGCGGAAGAGGCCCGAGAAGGCCTGGCACGCGTGGAAGCGGCAGCCGCATCCCTGACCGCGAAGCAGGCGAAAATCGCCTGAGGAAACAATAAAGGGCGGGCCTCTTCCCGGAGGCTCGCGAGCATGGGACAGTTTGAAATGGCTTCACCTAAACATTTTCTCGACCTGTCGGCCGTCGGCCCGCAGGACCTGCGGACAATTCTTGACGATGCGCGCGCGCGCAAGATCGCCACGAAGGCCGGAACGGCGGAAAAACCGCTTGCCGGCAAGATGCTGGCAATGATCTTCGAAAAGCCGTCCACGCGCACCCGCGTTTCCTTCGATGTCGGCATGCGCCAGCTCGGCGGCGAGACCCTTTTCCTGTCGGGCACGGAAATGCAGCTCGGTCGTGCGGAAACGATCGGCGATACCGCCAAGGTGCTGTCACGTTATGTGGACGCCATCATGATCCGCACCACTGACCATTCGCGCCTGCTCGAGCTTGCCGAACACGCGACGGTGCCTGTTATCAACGGCCTGACGGATGATACCCATCCCTGCCAGATCATGGCCGACATCATGACGTTCGAGGAACATCGTGGTCCGGTCAAAGGCAAGACCATTGCCTGGACGGGGGACGGCAACAACGTGCTGCACTCCTTCGTCGAGGGTTCGGCACGCTTCGGCTACCGCATGACGATGGCCGTGCCTATGGGTTCCGAACCGCATGACAAGTTCCTGAACTGGGCCCGCAACAATGGCGGCGAGGTCGCGCTGTATCATGATGCGGACAAGGCGGTCGCGGGTGCGGATTGCGTCGTCACCGATACCTGGGTCTCCATGAACCAGGAGCACAAGGCGCGCGGCCACAACATCTTCCAGCCCTATCAGGTCAATGAGGCTCTGATGGCCAAGGCGGAAAAGGATGCGCTGTTCATGCACTGCCTGCCGGCGCATCGCGGTGAAGAGGTGACGGATGCCGTGATCGACGGCCCGCAATCGGTGGTCTTCGATGAGGCGGAAAACCGTCTCCACGCGCAGAAATCCGTCATCGCATGGTGCATGGGCGTGATCTGAGGAATTCACCCGTCCTGATCATGGTCGGGCCGGGTGCTTGAACTTAAACGCATCGATTACCATCTGTGGGACTTCGAAGAGGCTCGTCGGTTTGCTGGCGGGCCATCATCACAATTGCACGTTTTTCTCCAGAAGCGGTTTCGCTTCCCGGGTCTCTGTGCGACAAGCGAAAAACTACATTTGAAAGCCGGACTTTTGGACGGTAGCGGCGCCACGGCTGCGCCAGGGAGTATCAACATGGCAGATGTAACGGTTGAACTGGACGATCTCAATTTTGCTGGCGACGACAAGGTTGTGCCTTTTCAGGTCGAAGGTCTGGATGTGCGCGGCCGCGCCGTACAGGTCGGGCCGCTACTGAACGCCATCCTCGAACGGCATGATTATCCCGCCGCAGTTGCCCGCCTGCTGGCGGAAGCGACGGTCCTCACGGCGCTGATCGGCACCTCGCTCAAGTTTTCCGGCAAGCTGACCGTCCAGACCAAGGGCGACGGCCCGGTAGACCTGCTGGTCGCGGATTTCTCCGCGCCGGACAGCATGCGCGCTTACGCCCGTTTTGACGAGGAGCGGTTGGCGGAAGCGGTTGCTGCCGGTGCAACCTCGCCAGAGCAATTGCTGGGCAACGGTATTCTCGCCTTCACCATCGATCAGGGCGCGGGCATGCAGCCCTATCAGGGCATCGTGCCGCTTGATGGCTCCTCGCTGGAAGACATCGCCGGCGTCTATTTCCGCCAGTCGGAACAGCTTCCCACCCGTGTGCGCCTTGGCGTTGCCGAGTTCTTCGACCGCGATGGCGAGGGTAAGCCGCGCCACGCTTGGCGTGCAGGTGGCCTGATCGCGCAGTTCCTGCCACAGGCCCCCGAGCGGTTGCGCATGCGCGACCTGCATGGTGGGGATGGTGATGAGGGCGGCCACGAGGTGCAGGAGGATGATGCCTGGACGGAAGCCGTAACGCTGCTGAATACGATCGATACGGATGAGCTAACCGATCCGCAGGTGCCGTCGGAACGCTTGCTCTATAGGCTTTTTCATGAAAGCGGCGTGCGCATCTATGACCCGCAGGCCATTTTCGACCGCTGCAGCTGCTCCCGGGACAAGATCAAGGGTGTGCTGTCAGGCTTCACCGCCGAGGAAATCAAGGCGAGCGAGGAAGACGGCGCCATCGCGGTCACCTGCGAGTTCTGCTCCACCACCTATCGCTACGATGTCAGCGAATTTGAGAATGCCTGAATCGAAAGCTGCGCTCTGAAAGGCGCGGCTTTTCCTTCACCGGGCGCAGTCGTCAGTTCAGGACGCGCATCAGGCCGGGTGAATCCAGTGAGAAGGCGGGTATGGTGACATTGAACACCTCGCCATTTTCCGTTTCCATCTCATAATGGCCGAACATCAGGCCTGACGGCGTATCCAGCGGGCATCCCGAGGAATATTCATAGCTGTCGCCGGGTTTGAGCTGCGGCTGTTCGCCCACGACGCCCGGCCCATAGACCTCGTCCACCTGTCCGTTCTGATCGGTGATATGCCAATAACGGTTGACGAGTTTCACGGGGACATCGGAATTGTTCGCGATCACGACCTTGTAGCCCCAGACGTAACGATCGTCATCCGGGTCGGATTGTTCCTCGAGATAATACGGATCGACCGTTACCTCGATATCCCTTGTCAGAGCACGATACATACGCGCCACACCTCGATATTATGCCTGCCGCTGCATCCTACACTATAGGCTCTGGCTATCGTCAAGAAAATGAATGACTTGACGGGCAGGAGGCATCTCCTGTTGCGCTGTTTTTTACCGTTAGGGATAACGGTAAAGGTAAATATTGGTTGCCTGATGCGGTCTTTTCCGGCCGCATGGCCAAACCATGGCCCGACACACGGTCAGGCCATGGTGATTTGCCGATTGAATTTTCAGGCCGAAACGGCCGCAAGACCCTTTGCCAGATCTTCCAGCAGATCGTCGGTATCCTCGATGCCGCAGGAAAGGCGCAAGGTGCCGCCGGAAATGCCGAGTTCGGCACGCGCCTCGTCTGTGAGGTTCTTGTGCGTCGTCGTGCCGGGATGGGTGATCAGGCTCTTGGCATCGCCGAGATTGTTGGAAATCTTCACGATCTCAAGCGCGTTCTGCAGCTTGAAGGCCGCTTCCTTGCCGCCCTTCAGTTCGAAGGCCACCAGGGTGGAGCCGCCGGACATCTGCCGTGCGATGATATCAGCCTGCGGGTGATCGGCGCGGCCGGGATAGATGACCTTGGCGACCTTGCCGCTATCAGCGAGGAAATCGGCGATCTTCGAGGCATTCTCCGTCTGCTGCTTGACGCGCAGCGGCAGGGTCTCGATGCCCTTCAGGAGCGTCCAGGCGTTGAAGGGCGACATGGCCGGGCCTGTGTGGCGGAAATAATCCTGCAGCTCTTCTTCGATCCACTTCTTGTCGGAAAGGATCACGCCACCGAGGCAGCGGCCCTGGCCGTCAATATGTTTGGTGGCCGAATAAACGACGATATGGGCGCCGAGTTCGAGCGGCTTCTGGAAGAGCGGCGTCGCAAACACATTGTCGACCACGACCTTCGCGCCGATCTGGTTGGCAAGCTTTGCCACGCCGGCAATATCCACCACTTCGAGTGTCGGATTGGTCGGGCTTTCAAGGAAGAACAGCTTGGTGTTCGGCTGGATCGCCTTTTCCCAGTTGCCGAGATCGCGTCCGTCGATCAGCGTGCATTCGATGCCGTATTTCGGAGCAAGCGTCTCAACCACCCAGCGGCAGGAGCCGAAAAGGGCGCGTGCGGCAACGATGTGATCGCCGGCGCGCAGCTGGCACATGATGGCGGCGGTGACGGCGGCCATGCCGGAGGCAAGCGCGCGGGCATCTTCCGCACCTTCCAGCAGGCACATGCGTTTTTCGAACATGTCATTGGTCGGGCTGGCGTAGCGGGCATAGATGAATCCATCCGTTTCGCCCTTGAAGCGCGCTTCGGCGGCTTCGGAGTTCTCGTAGACGAAACCCTGGGTCAGATAGATCGCTTCCGACGTTTCACCATAGGGTGAGCGTAGCGTACCGCCGTGAACGAGCTGGGTTGCCGGGCGCCATTTATTGCTCATGTGATCACCTTCAAAACAAAAAAACCGGCCGCAAAAGCAGACCGGTTCCTAGCACCCGGTCTTTTTAGCCACTTGTTTAACGTGGCTGCAAGCCGACCGGCCAAATCACCACGGGATAAGCTTGCCATACTGCCGTTATCGGCTTGCGTCAATGCTTTCCTTTTGGTTTTGTCGCCGTAAAAAGGAATGATGACGATGACGAGAACCACGGGCATTTTGGCGGATGGCGCGATCCGGGCGCTGTTTGCGGGCGGCAAGCTGAAAAGCGAGGCGGATCTCGATATCGACCAGGTGCAGCCCGCCAGCCTCGATCTGCGGCTCGGCTCGAAAGCTTACCGCGTCCGCGCAAGCTTCATGCCCGGCCCCGGAACCCGTGTCATCGACAAGCTCAATCGTCTCAGCCTGCACGAGGTCGATCTCAGCCAGGGCGCGGTGCTGGAAACCGGTTGTGTCTATATCGTTCCCTTGATGGAAAGCCTTGATCTGCCGGCGGACATGTCGGCCTCGGCCAATCCGAAAAGCTCGACCGGCCGTCTGGATATCTTCACCCGCGTGATGACCGACAACGCGCAGGAATTCGACAAGATCCCCGCTGGCTATGCTGGCCCGCTTTATCTGGAAATCAGCCCGCGAACTTTCCCAATCGTGGTGCGCCGCGGCTCCCGCCTGTCGCAAATTCGCTTCCGCATCGGCCATGCGCTTCTCAATGAAAGTGAACTGCTGAAACTGCACGAGACGGAAACGCTGGTGGCGAGCGAAAACCCGAACGTGACGGGCGGCGGTATCGCGCTTTCAATCGACCTCAAGGGTTTCGGTGAGACGGGGCTGATCGGCTATCGCGGCAAGCATCACACGGCTGTGGTGGATGTCGACAAGAAGGCCCAGCATGATGTCCTCGATTTCTGGGAGCCGCTTTATGCGCGCGGCCGTGCGGAACTGATCCTTGACCCGGATGAATTCTATATCCTCGTTTCACGCGAAGCCGTGCATGTGCCACCGCTTTATGCGGCCGAAATGACGCCCTTCGACCCGCTGGTGGGCGAATTCCGCGTGCATTACGCCGGCTTCTTCGATCCTGGCTTCGGCCACGCGCAGGCGGGTGGCACCGGCAGCCGCGCCGTGCTTGAAGTCCGCAGCCACGAGGTGCCCTTCATCCTGGAGCACGGCCAGATCGTCGGCCGGCTGGTCTACGAGTACATGCTGGAAAAACCGGAGGGCCTCTACGGCACCGGCCTTGGTTCCAATTATCAGGCGCAGGGGCTGAAGCTCTCCAAGCATTTCCGCGCTGAACAATGAACCCCCGGCGGCGCTTGACACCCGCCGCGAACTATCCGATGTCTTAGTCCGCGCGGGTGTAGCTCAATGGTAGAGCAGCAGCTTCCCAAGCTGAATACGAGGGTTCGATTCCCTTCACCCGCTCCAGCGAACTTTTCCAACAAGATCAATGACGTCCAACAAGCACTGATTTTAAAGCGTTTTTGCCTCGCGCGCGCGTAAGGTCGTGCAACGGTAATGCAGTGACATCCAGCAATTTTGTCGGTAAAAATTACGGCACTCATCATCTTAGTGGGAAGCGGACTGTCGGCTATTTTGGGATCTTGATCCGGCATGTGCCCTGTTCGATAAAATCGATCAGCGTCCGCGCTGCCATCCGCAGATGGTGCCGGGATACGTAGAGGTATGGATGCCCAGAGTTGCCGCCAGCAACCATGATCCGAGGGCTCCGCCCGCAATACCGCGCATCTGGCCGTTCGTTTGAAGAACGCTCAATATCCGGGAAGTGAGGCCCAGCTCATTTCGGCGAACCGGGTTCACGAATTGTTCCCATCTATCAACTGTTGCAGGTCAAAGCCTTCGCTTTGTCGTTTCTTTGCTTGCACGGCTTTTCATCTCGCCAGAAGGAATTTTGGGTGTGCCCCCATTATTTTCGGAACTCTCACCATGTCGCGCGGTTTGGGGGGGCGTCCAAATACGGACGTTTCAATATCGTCACATCAGGGAGATGAGACATGGCAAATCAAGGTGGCACTCAGCAACAGGGCAAGGCTGGTCAACAAGGCCAGAAAAACAGCGGTAACAAAAATGGCAACGACACGCATCAGTCCTCCGCCAAGGGCGACGCCAAGCAGGGCGGCACGCATGAGCAGCATGTGAAGGCTGGCCAGCAAAGCCACAAGAACGACCGTTGATGCCGATCTGAAGAAACGGGTTCCCGTCTGGAGGAGGGGAACTCCCGAACTGGAAAGGCAAATTGTCCCGACGAAGGGACGAGAAATACCAAGAGGAGGAAAAACCCAAATGAAAACGACTGTTCTCGTTGCGGCGCTTCTCGGAGCCAGCACACTTTCGGCATTCGCCCAGCAGGCTCCGGCAGCCAATCCTGGTGGTGATACGCCCGCCGTGGCGACACCGGACGCCAAAAATCCCACGGCGCCGGTGGAAGGCGCCAACAGTTTCACGGAAGCGCAGGCCAAGGAACGCATTGAAGAAGCCGGTTACACCGGGGTGAAGGACCTGAAGAAGGATGACAAGGGCGTGTGGATGGCATCGGCCATGAAGGACGGAAAAGCCGTCGCCATCGCCCTCGACTACCAGGGTAACGTTGTCGCCAAGTGAGGCGCTGAGACTATTTGGGAGAAACGATATGAGAACCGTGACCGGACTTTTTGACGATTATGATGACGCAAGCGCCGCCGTCAGCGAACTTGAGAGAGCAGGCGTTCCGTCAAGTGATATCAGCATTGTCGGCAGTAACGTCGACAGGCGACATGGAGAAGATTCCAACGCTGCCGAAGGCGCCGGCACCGGCGCGGGAATTGGCGCGGTTGTGGGTGGTGCGGGTGGTCTGCTCACCGGTCTTGGATTGATGGCGATCCCGGGTGTTGGACCGGTTGTGGCCGCCGGCTGGCTTGCAGCCACGGCCGTTGGAGCCGCGGGCGGTGCCGTTGCCGGAGGAGCTGCCGGAGGGTTGATCGGAGCCATGACCCGGTCCGGCGTTTCCGAGGAAGACGCCAACCTCTACGCGGAAGGCGTGAGAAGGGGCGGTACGCTCGTTACAGCCCGAGTGGAAGAAGACCTCGCGCCGGAGGCGGAGGATATTCTCAAGCGGTCCAACTATGTAGACCTCCCGGAGCGTCGCGCGGCCTATCGTGACCAGGGCTGGACGCGTTTCGACGAGTCCTCGCGGCCTTACGCGGCTGAGGATGTCGAACTGGAACGGAACCGGTATCGCCGTTCGGCAATTTGATTGGGACGCCCGTTATCGTTGACCAGAGGAGAGTGGTTCCGCGTTCTTCCCTGGTCAACTCCTCTCAGGAGCTAACATGGCCAGAAAACCAGATTCCCCCTCATCCGCCAGCACGGCCGCCACTGCTACCATCCATGACCAGAAGCTTGCCCGGGGAGCAGGTGGCGAGTTGCACCAGATCGCTACCGGTGACGAGCCGGTTTTGACGACCGCACAGGGCGGGCCGGTTGCGGACGACCAGAATTCCGTTCGGATCGGCGCCCGGGGACCGCTCGTCATCGATGATTTCCATTTCCGCGAGAAGATTTTTCACTTCGATCATGAGCGGATTCCCGAACGTGTGGTACACGCGCGTGGTTATGGAGCGCATGGTTATTTCGAAACCTATGAATCCCTTGCCGCTTATACCAAGGCTGACTTGTTCCAGCGGGCGGGAGAAAAAACTCCGGCTTTCGTAAGATTCTCAACGGTTGCCGGTAACAAGGGATCGGCCGATCTCGCCCGGGATGTGCGCGGCTTTGCCGTCAAGCTTTACACTCAGGAGGGCAACTGGGATCTCGTCGGCAACAATATCCCCGTCTTCTTTATTCAGGACGCGATCAAGTTTCCGGATCTCATTCATGCCGCCAAGCAGGAGCCCGACCGTGCCTTTCCGCAGGCGCAGACGGCGCATGATACCTTCTGGGATTTCATCAGCCTCACGCCTGAAAGCATGAACATGGTCATGTGGATCATGTCCGACCGGACCATTCCGCGTTCCTTCCGCTTCATGGAAGGGTTCGGCGTGCATACCTTCCGCTTCGTCAATGCGAAGGAACAATCGACCTTCGTGAAGTTTCACTGGAAGCCGAAGCTGGGTCTTCAGTCCGTGGCCTGGAACGAAGCGGTCAAGATCAACGGTGCCGATCCTGATTTCCATCGGCGCGATCTCTGGAGCGCGATCCAGTCCGGCGATTTTCCGGAATGGGAGTTGCAGGTCCAGCTTTTCGATCAGGATTTCGCCGACAGCTTCGATTTCGATGTTCTCGATCCCACCAAGATCATTCCCGAGGAGATATTGGCACCGGTTCCCGTTGGCAGGCTGGTTCTCGACCGAATGCCGGACAATTTCTTTGCCGAAACCGAACAGGTGGCGTTCATGACGCAGAACGTTCCGCCCGGCATCGATTTCAGCAATGATCCGCTGTTACAGGGTAGGAATTTCTCCTATCTCGACACCCAGTTGAAACGTCTTGGCGGACCGAACTTCACGCATCTGCCCATCAATGCGCCCAAGTGTCCCTTCGCGCATTTCCAGCAGGATGGCCATATGGCGATGCGCAACCCGACAGGACGGGCTAATTATCAACCCAATTCCTTCGGGGAAGGTCCGCGGGAATCGCCGACGCGTGGTTTCCAGCATTTCGCGGCTGAAGAGCAGGGGACCAAGGCACGGCTGCGCCCGGAAAGCTTCGCCGATCACTACAGCCAGGCACGGCAATTCTACATGAGCCAGACCCCGCCTGAGCAACGCCATATCGCGTCGGCGCTCACCTTCGAACTCAGCAAGGTCGAAACGGTGGTCATTCGTGAGAGGATGGTGTCGCATCTTCTCAATATCGACGAAACGCTTGCGGCAACGGTGGCGCAGAAGCTCGGCTTTAAGACCATGCCGAAACCCGCAGACGCGGCCATGCCGACCCGGCAGGATCTTGAGCCGTCGCCGGCGCTCAGCATCGTTCAACGGGGTCCCAAACGGTTCGAAGGCCGCAAGCTCGGCATTCTCATCACTGATGGCGTGGATGCAAAATTACTGAAGGGGCTGACCCAGGCGGTTACCGCCGAAAAAGCCGTCTTCGAGTTGATCGCCCCCAAGGTTGGCGGTGTCACGGCGTCGGACGGCGCTTTCATCGAGGCCCACCACATGATTGATGGCGGTCCTTCGGTGCTTTTCGATGCCGTCGCGCTGCTGACATCGGGTGCGGCCATCGACGATCTTGTCAAGGAGGCGACGGCCCGGGATTTCGTTGCCGATGCGTTCCAGCATTGCAAATTCATCGGCTACGACCAGTCGGCGCTGCCGTTACTGGAAGTCGCTGGAATTGCCGATGCCATGGATGAGGGCGTTCTGCCTTTGCCGGGCGAAGAAGGGCTTGCGGCCTTCGTGTCAGAACTTGGCAAGCTGCGGGTCTGGGCTCGCGAACCCTCCGTCAAACTGGGCAAGGCCTCCCCACCCATCGATAAGAAATAACAATCCCTTACCCCAACTCACCACCAAGCAACAGGAGACTGAAATGGCTGAGAAGACATTGGAAGACCTTTTCCTCGATACGGTGAAGGATATTTATTTCGCTGAGCGGCAGATTCTGAAGGCGCTTCCCAAAATGGCGCGGGCCGCGCAGTCAGCGGATCTGAAGGCCGCATTCGAAAAGCACAGAAACGAGACAGAGGTCCATGTGGAGCGTTTGCAGAACGTCTTTGAGCTGCTCGGCAAGCCGGCGCGCGGCAAGACCTGCGAGGCGATCCAGGGCATCATCTCGGAAGGAGAGGAGATCATGGAGGAGTTCAAAGGCTCTCCAGCGCTCGATGCCGGGCTGATTTCGTCAGCGCAGGCCGTGGAACACTACGAGATCACCCGTTATGGCACTTTAAGGACCTGGGCGGTCGAGCTTGGCATGAAGGAAGCGGCCAAGCTGTTCGAGCAGACGCTTGGCGAAGAAAGCGCAACGGACACCGCTCTCTCGTCGCTTGCCCAGGCAAGTGCCAACATCAAGGGCAAGTCCAAGGCGGCGTGATCCGCCGTGCGGAAGCGCCGTTGAAACCGGTGGCGCTTCCGCTTTTTGCAGTTGTCAAATTCATGCGAGGCTGAACCATGAGGCTGTTTCGCGACAATGGCTTGACGATCATCCTTGTCCTGGCTTCCCTGTTGACGATCGGCGGCATGCTCGCGACCGGATGGGCAGTTCACAATGAGGAGCTGGCGCAGCATCAAGCCTTGCCCCTCACGCTTTTTTCTTATGCAAAGAGCGGCCATTTTCTTTCTGCCCTGTTTGAGAACTGGGAGAGCGAGTTTCTCCAGATGTCGGCTTATGTCGTGCTGACTGCATTTCTTTTTCAAAAGGGCTCATCAGAATCGAAGGATCCCGATGAAGTTGCATCGCAGGACGAAGACCCCGAGCGAAAAGAAGATGATCCCGAGGCTCCATGGCCAGTGAAAGCTGGGGGACTTATCCGCACCATTTATTCCTATTCTCTCGGACTGGCGCTATTTTTCCTCTTTATCGTGAGTTTTGTCCTGCATCTGAAATACAGCGCAGACGCGGCGGCATTGGAAGCCGTCATGCATGGCGAGCCCGAGACAACGCTGTTTGCGCATCTGGGAAGTGTGGAATTCTGGTTCGAGTCTTTTCAGAACTGGCAATCCGAGTTTCTTTCGACGGCAGTTCTGGTCGTTCTTTCCATCTTCCTGCGCTTTCGCGGGTCGCCTGAATCAAAGCCCGTCGCCGCTCCTCACAGTGAGACGGGCGGATAAGGGGGGAGGAGGAATGATCGAGTTTTCATCTGCAGGAGACTGGCGGCACCTGTGCGTCGATATGCAGCGTATCTTCGCCGAGGATACGCCATGGCACGTCGAATGGATGGACCGCATCAGCGAGCAGGTGGAGGCTGTCGTTCAAGGCGATCCCGCCCGCTGCATCTTCACCTGTTTTATTCCGCCGCAAACCGTCGCGGATGCCCCCGGCGCTTGGCGGGCCTACTATGAAAAATGGCCGATGATGACGCGAGAAGCATTGGCTCCCGAACTTGTCGAGGTCATTCCGTCGCTGTCACGCTACATACCGCCCGCGCGTATCTTCCGCAAAAGCGTTTATTCCCCGTGGCAATACGGAGGTTTGGGCGACATCCTGCGGAAAGAGCATGTCTCGACTGTGGTGATTACCGGCGGAGAAACCGATGTCTGCGTTCTCGCCACCGTATTGGGGGCGATAGATGACGGCTTTCACGTCATTCTGGTTGAAGATGCGCTATGCAGCGGAAGGGACGCGACGCACGACGCCGCCTTAAAATTGCTATCCGGCCGATTTTCGACGCAGTTGCAGGTGTGCGATACCGAGACTCTTCTTCGGTCGCTTCCGTTGCTGTGACGCCGGCGCCGACCCGGCGACAGCGAAGAAAGCCGCTGGGACCGTGAACAGACGCGGAAAACGCAGAACGCATGATCGAACAGAGGTACGGCGGGCGACCAGCTGTCGGCGCGGAAGATAACTGACCGTCAAGCCGGGGTTCACGCGGCTCAGCTTTTCCCGATCAACGCCGCCCGGATCGCCATGGATGTTGTCATTGTACGTTGGCGTACGGCAACCAAGCGCCTGCCGAGGCATTTTCCCATCGTGAAAGGATGGGAAAATGACCAGCCACGCTGTGAATGGAGTTTCCGGAAACACATTGAGTGAAGCGCAACTGGAGGCGTTGCGCATCGGTATTGCAGATCTGGCGCCGGCCTTGACGGCTTTTGCCCGTCGCTTCGTCAGAAATGAGGAGGATGTTGACGATCTAGTTCAGGAGACGATGTTGCGGGGACTGCGGTCTCTGCATGGTTTTACCCCCGGCACGGCGCTGAAATCCTGGCTCTTCACCATTTTGCGAAACACGTTCTGCACCCGCTACAAAGTGTCGAGACGTGAATGCATTGGCTTGCCAGCTGGTATCGAGCAATCCATGTCCACCCCTGCCAGTCAGGAATGGCGTGTGCAGCATCAGGAAGTCATGCAGGCAATCCGCGAACTCGACGAGGATCAGAAAAAAGCTTTGCTGCTCGTGGCCGCAGGGACGAGTTACTCCGATGCGGCGGCCATTTGCGGCTGCCGGGTGGGCACCATCAAAAGCCGTGTCAACAGGGCGCGGGAGTCGCTACGGCGAAGTCTGGACTGAGCGGTGTGCGGGAACCGCATTGATCTCTAACTGCGAGGAAGAGCCCGGAACCAGGTTGGTAACAACCAAGCCCCTGCCGGGAGTAGCTGAGCGCTACCTGTCCTGCTGGTGACCTTGATGGGTCGTGTTTATCTTTATGTTTGCCTGCCTGCCGGTCTGGGTCGAAACTTTCTGCTCCTTGATGGGGGAGGTCTCTTCAGTGCTTAGACGGTCGTTGTCGCCAGGGCCTTGGTGGCTTCGGTTGTCTTCGGGAATAGGAAGGGTTTTCCTGGTCATGTTACACCTCGTCCAGCATGAGTTTCGTGGAGCGACCCGAACCACGCTTGTGCCGGTTTGTTCCCGGTCCGCCGACCAGGTTTCAAATTGCGGGCAGGTGACGCCCCGGTGGATTGAGGGAAACCGGAACACCAGACCCATTCTGCCTGCCGGCATCACAATGCGCGCAGTTTTCCTGGCTTGGCAGAAGAACGTCCTGTCGAACGAAATTGAGCCTGAGACCAAGGCAAGTGGTGTCGCGTTAGACTGGATATCAGCCGACGAGCAATTTGGTTCTGAAATAGAGAGTTGCGAGCCGCTGAAGTTTCAAGGGATCGACAACGCCGCGATCATACATTTTCAGGACATAACGGGCGACGTCTGCCCGGCATAAAGCCGGGTCTCGTTCTGCGGACAGAACATTCTCGTAGGCGGCCTTAACGATGTTGATGTCTTCGTTCAGAAAAATTCCGGAACTCTGGTATTCGTGATGGCTGTGCATTTCACCTCCTTGAAACGCGTTCGGCATTTCACAGCGTGAGGGAAGATGCATTCCATACTATAGGGAAACGACCAAAGGTAAATGTCCGGAAGCGTACCAACGACGAGCGGAAAGACTGTCCGGCCTACGGGACCCCGCCGCTCTCGACAGTGGTTAGGTCGCCAAACAGGGTTTCAGACCGGTCGTCCTGCAGAAAGCGGGCGATCATACGATTGTTCTCCTCCTCGGGCATGCCGTATAGATCGTGTGCATAGGTCTCGAGCGTCTGGCGGTTCCTGATCGTAATTCTTCCCCTCTCGGAACGAATGAACCCATGGCTTTCGAGAACGTGAAGGGCATCTGTCACACTCGCGCGCCGGACTGCCAGCATGGTTGACAAAAAGTCATGGGTCAGTGGCAGATGATCGCCTTCCACCCGGTCGTGGCACATCAGCAGCCACCGGGCGAGGCGCTCCGTTACGGACTGGGTGGCATTGGAAGAGGCTGTGTATTCTACCTGTGTTCTTGAGACATGCAGCGCGAAGACAAGGATATCGGAAAAGACCCGATATCGTGCAAGAAGCTCTTCAAACGACCGTATATCCATGAAAAGCGCTCCGCCCGGAGCCTGCGTCACGATCTCGGTCAGGTTTGTTTGCGCGCCGGCCACCGCTCCCGTTGGCACAAAACCCTCTCTCCCGACAATTCCCGCTTCGATTTTGCGCCCAGATTTGTTGACCACCACGACGGAGGCGATGCCGGATAACAGGAAGAAGACACGCTCGACGGGCGCGCCGGCGGATATCAGCACATCGCCCAATGCAAGCTTGATGGGTCTGCAGACGCTCGTCACCTCATGCCGGATGTCATCGGGCAGAAGAGAAAGCAGAATATTCGCTTCACCATGGCCCTCGGATCGTTTCAGCATAACATGTGCCTCGCTTCAGTGCCTGATGCCTCCCGCCTGCGCCATCAAAGCGGAAACAATGTTTTCGATGTCGTCTGAACGTCCTGAGAGGACAAAAGGTCCCGGCTCGCTGTCGATAACCGTCTGCGGTACGAAAAAAAGATAGGGAATGGCTTCGCCGTCCAGTTGCTCGGTGAGGCGCAGCATGACATCCGCCTGGTAACGAACGTCGATAATCGCAGCGGCAAATTTGAGAACGCCTTCACTCTCTATGAAGCTGGCGGAATAGGGACCCTCCAGGCCGATCTGCGCGTGAAACCAGGCCATTCTGATTTCCAATGTAACGGTATCCGGCATGCCGATGATTGCGATGGTGAGGCGTTTAACAGTCTGCATGCTTTACTCCTCGGCTACCATCGTCACGGATGTGCCCGTTTCCCACCATAACGCCTGACCAAGCTGATTTCAGCCGCCCGGTCACCGAATTTATCAAATAAGCGCAGGTGAGGGGATATCCGATGCCGCTGAAAAACAGAGCCGACTGATACGAATGTGTGAACGTAGCACGCCGGGAGAGGATAGGAATCGATCGTTTAGCGAAGGCTCGCTTGGAAATTCTCGCCCGTCGGCATGGTGGAAGGCGATTTTCGCAGGTGCAAACGGATGTGGAAAGTCAAGACGTGCCACGCGCTGGTCATGTTCGCACTGACCGCTGCGATCGCGCGCTCTTTTCTAACGGCAACGCATCCCGGCGGTGCCGCGTGAGGTGAGGCTGTCCGGCCATCCGGCCATCCGGCCTATACTTTGCCGGCCGCCACATTGAGACCGTTGACCGGCGATGGAAAGCTGACTTCTCCAGGTCTCCGCCGCAATGGAATATCCACCTGATAGGGCACAGCGACCATCACCTGGAGCGAGGTGCGCAACCGGTTGGGCACAGCGGCGTCGGTCAAGGTCAGATGCGTTGTTTCAGCCAAGTGTTCCGCTTCCTGCGTTGGAATTACATCGCTCTCCAGCAGCTTTGCGGCCGCCAAGGCCAGATGGCGGCTGGGGTAAACAGCCCTCATGACCTCAAAGACGACAACGGCCCACCCGTTTTCATGCGCGATGATCTGGTATTCGATGTTCTTTTCCATGGTGTTCAAGCCTCCCTGTTCGGTCGCACCTAACCACGATGGGAAAAGCTTGTTCCTGATAGTGGGGCCGATTGCGACAGGCCGGTTGCGCTAGGTCGTCTCGCCAAGGATTTCGCTTATTTTGTGCAGGTCGGAGACAAAGGCGCGCTGCTGTCGATCCGCCTCCGACCGGTCGCGAAGACGCAGCAGATAAGACGGATGGATGGTGACGAGAAGGCGTGTGCCGCCCGGCGTCAAAAGAACATGTCCGCGTTCCTTCGTCACACCGCTTGTGCGTCCGGTCAGCGTATAAAAGGCCGTGGCGCCCATCGCCACGATAAGGTCCGGATCGACAAGGCGCAGTTCTGCTCCCAGCCACCAGGCGCAGCTTTGCACTTCCCCGCTGTTTGGGCGCGCATGCAACCGTCGCTTGCCGCGCTGCTCGAATTTGAAATGTTTGACGGCATTGGTCACATAACATTGCGAACGATCTATACCGGCCTGCTTCAGGCATTCGTCGAGCAGACGGCCAGCCGGGCCGACGAAAGGCCGGCCTCTCAGATCTTCTTCATTGCCGGGCTGTTCGCCGACGAGGACAACACGCGCCCTTGTGTCGCCCTCGCCAAACACCAGTTGCGTGGCGTGTCTGTAAAGGTCGCATCTTTGACAGCTTTCCGCTTCGCTGTTCAAGGCGCGCAGAGAGGACGCACCAGCGCTTTCCGGCTGGAAGGCGGGTGGCGGACGGCTTTTTCCTGCGCGTGATGCCATGGTGTTTTCTCCCGCTGGCGTGGCCACAGGCCCCGATTCCTTGGCGGTGCGGGGCGACATACCCAATGGCCGGGTTTCGGTTTATGATGCTGTCTCGAAAATGGGCCGAAATTTGGAATTTCGTCCGTTCTGCGAGGCAGAGACGTCTGCGTCCGCGAATTTGTACGGTAACGTACTCACTGTTTTCATTCGATTTTCCCCTGCTAATATGACCTCTGCAGGTTGATGTTTCGAGCAGAGGGGCGAACCGGGCGAACCGCTATGCTTGGATCAAATTTTGTTGTTTATAACCGATTGTTGAAAACCCTCGGCACGGAAGGGCTTTTGCAGCTCATGTCGAGAATGGAGCCCGTGGAACTGCGTGCCGGACATCAGCTGGTGGCGGCTGGCGCTCCCATTTCGCATCTCTGTTTCATCGAAACCGGTCTCGCATCGACGGTCGTTCATGACGATGGCGGCAAACGTATTGAAACCGTGCTCGTCGGGCGCGAGGGTATCACCGGCTGGCCGGTTCTTCTGGGTGCGGAAACCACACCGGACGAAACGGTCATGAGGGTGGGTGGTCGTGGCTTTCTCATTCCGGCTTTGGATGTACAGAGGCAATTGGAAAAGGACGCGCGCCTGCGTGAGCTTTTGCTGGGCTACATCAATATCTGCATGCTTCAGGTGGGCCAGCTTGTGCTGGCAAACGGGCAATACAGTCTGCGGGAGAGGCTCGCGCGCTGGTTGCTGATGTGTCATGACCGGCTCGACACCGATGATCTGCCCATCACCCATGAGTTTCTCTCCACTGTTCTTGGGGTGCGGCGGCCGGGCATTACCAACGAGCTGCATGTTCTCGAAGGCATCCACGCCATCCGTGCCAGCCGCGGAAACGTCCGGATCATCAATCGCGCCATATTGGAAGACGTCGCAGGCATGACCTATGGCGTCCCGGAAAAAGAATATGAAAGACTGATGACGCGTATGCAGACGGATGTTGCCAGGCCATCACTCTTTTCTGTCTAGCGCGTCGGCGAAGCGGACGACTTTCAGCACTTCCTGCTGCCTGTCGCGGATAATGATGCACCCCTCGGAAATGTCACGCCCTTGCAGGATCGCTTCGCTCATCAAGGCGCGCGCGTCCTTGAAGGCCTCTTCAATCGCCCGGTCCAGCGAGGGCAGGTCGCTCCCCTCGAGGTCATCAAGGGCGTTTTTGCCGCTGATCACGGTGAAGAAAAATCTCGGCATGGCAGTATTCCCAGGAATGACATGGTCGCCGCTGACACATGACGCGGCTTGTCCTAGCCAAACTGCCGCAGATATTGGGCCTGTTTCTCAAGCCGCGTGGCAAGTTCGGAAATGCTCATATTCGTCGCGCATAAATTGATCGCGCATTCCAGGAATTGCAGCGACGAGCGCCTGAGAAAATCCTGTTGCTGCTCATATGCAATTCTGGAGATGCGATCGGATTTTCCGGATTTGTCGGTCATCGTCTGCTCCCTCGGATCGGATGTCTGGCTCGCCTAACCGGGAGAGAGCACATTTGTTTCGAAAAAATCCCCTGCTGGCCTGCGATCTTTGCGGAACATTGCCGCAGCAAAGTGGTTGGGAAGCGTCAAAATCCTATCGGAGGCAATGATGACCAATAATTCTCCACGAGATGGCGCTCCTGGCACCACCGAACAATCACCGCGCTGGGAGGGGCCCGAGGAAAGCCGACCCAGAGGTTACATGAAACCCAAGGACGATCCCGAGCACGATCGGGACGCCGTTGGTGAAAACCTCAAAGACCCGCGGAAGAAGCGTGTTTCCGATGCGATGAAAACCCGCGACGACCAATAGGTGCGGCGGCTCATCCGCTGCACCCAACGACAGGAGGAATAGATGTCCACCTCGACGAAAACACCGGCAAGCATCCGGCAGGGCGGGCCGGGGTCCTCTCATGAAAACGCAAAGGCGCCTTTGAAAATCAAGAAACCTGCGGCGGACAACGACAAGCGTTCGAAAAGCAAGGTCTCCGGGGGAGGAGGTGAGCGTGACAGTCACCACACCCATGACCCCGAACGAAAATAATGATCCTTCGGGAGAAGAACGATGAAAAAGGCAAAAAAGAAAAAGAAATGGTCGCAGAAGGTGACCAAGGAAAGCGATGCGCTTGATCTTGAGAAAGACGTGTTCACTCAAAACGATCCCTCGCAGATCGCCCATTCCCTGAAAGCCTCGGCGGAACAATCCACCAGACGCAAGACCAATCCTTTCCGGTCTGCGATGTCGATGCTGGTGTTTTACATCAACCGGGCTGGCCGGACGTTGCCCGAAAAACGCAAGGAAGTGCTGGAAGACGCGAAGGATGAGCTTCGCAAGGAATTCGGCAAGTCGCGATAGGGGCGTGCTCGCGTGCTGTTCACCCTTCGAACCGTTCGGCAGGGGATAATATGCAATTTGTCTTGACTACGATTAAATTGCACGTAAGAGTTGATGCAGTCGTAACATGAATGGGGAAGTGTTATGAGTCGCAAGTTTCTCTCGGAATTTTTGGGTACTTTTTGGCTCGTGTTCGGAGGTTGCGGCAGTGCGGTTTTTGCCGCCGCTTTTCCTGAACTCGGCATTGGCTTCCTTGGTGTGGCTTTCGCTTTTGGCTTGACGGTTCTGACCATGGCCTATGCGGTTGGCGGCATTTCCGGCGGTCACTTCAATCCGGCGGTTTCCGTCGGCCTCACCGTTGCCGGCAAATTCCCGGCGGCGAACCTCGTGCCTTATATTGTGGCGCAGGTTCTGGGGGCGGTCGTCGCGGCCGCGGCGCTTTATGTCATTCTCACCGGCAAGGCGGGTGCCGAAATCGGCGGTTTTGCCGCCAATGGCTATGGTGAGCATTCGCCGGGCGGATATTCTCTCCTGTCGGCGCTGCTGATCGAGATCATCCTGACGGCATTTTTCCTGATCGTCATTCTGGGGTCGACGCATGGCAGGGTTCCGGTCGGTTTCGCGCCTGTCGCCATCGGTCTTGCACTCACCCTTATTCATCTGATTTCCATTCCGGTCACAAACACATCCGTCAATCCGGCCCGTTCGACCGGACAGGCCCTGTTTGTTGGCGGATGGGCGCTGCAACAGCTCTGGCTGTTCTGGCTCGCCCCAATTCTTGGCGCTGCCATTGGCGCCGTGGTCTGGAAAATTTTCGGCGAGGAAGAAAAGGCCGGCCACGCCGGCTCGGTTCAGCCCGCGCAGACGTGAATAAGAGGCTTTGTTCTCCCGAATGGTCGGGGGAGCGACTGAGGAGGATGGCATGGATCTTACTTCGATATTGGCCCAGATCGTCGGCGGTGCGGTGGGCGGCACGGCCGGTGGAAAAATAGTGAAAGATTCCGATCTTGGCTCGCTCGGTAATCTGATTGCCGGCGCCATTGGCGGGATCGGCGGCGGAACCGTACTCGGATCGCTGCTCGGCGCCGCGGGCAATGCGGCCGCCGGCGGCGTGGATATCGGCGCGCTTGCCGGCCAGCTCGTTGGCGGTGGTGTCGGCGGTCTGATCGTGCAGATCATCGTCGGCCTGATCAAGAACAAGCTCGTGGCCAAATAGGCGATTCAGCCGCCGTCAGAGAAAAATGAGGACCTTGCCGGAGGAAGAGCTTCGTCCGGCAAGGTAGGTCGATATTACACGCATTGATGGCGGCAGCGGCGCGAAGTGAATGGGCTTCGTAATCGGCTGAAACGGCGGGATGCCTTTTGCTGACCGAAAGAAACGTCGACGTTTGGCTCCCTTCGTGAATGCCGGGTGTCAGGTCTCGTCTTTGGCGACCGGTGCATGCGGCGTCTTGTTCCAGACGAAAGGTCGGGTTTTAAGCTCCACCACGGCCCGCCAGGCTGCGACTGATAGCATCAGCCAATATAAGGGCATCGCCAGCCATCGCCTTCCGACCTGCCGCTTCTCATAGGCTATCATTCTGGTTCGGCCCATCAGCACGAAGATCGTGTAACTTCCGACGATATTCAGCGCATCGATAAAAAACAGGACGCCCTGCCATGTGAAGAGCAGATGGAAGCCGTTTTCCCGGATGGCCATAGCCATGAATGCCAGGGAAATGAAGAGCAAGGGATGCGCGAGCGACGATAGAATCATGCCGCCGATCAGTAGCTGAAAGGTCATGTAGGCAAACCATCCCATGGCATGCGCGGTTGCAAAGGGTGTACGGGTCATTACCAGCCAGCTTTGCAGCCAGCCCTTGAACCAGCGCGTTCGCTGGCTCAGCCACACGGGCAGCGATGTCGGCGCATCCTCCAGCGTCTGCCGCCGGATGACGCCGCAGCGATAGCCGAGCCGATGCAGCCTGAGGCCAAGATCGGCATCCTCAGTGACATTGTAGGGATCCCAGGCGCCAGCGCGCCGCAACGCGCCAGTCCGGAAATGATTGGAGGTGCCGCCAAGCGGCAGCGGCAGGCCGTGGGCAGCGAGAGCAGGCAGCATGCAGCGGAACAGCCCGGAATATTCCAGTGCGAAACAGGCGCTCAGCCAGGAGGAGGAGGCGTTGCTGATGATAAGTGGCGCCTGCAGGCAGGCGATATCCTCCGGCTGGTCGCGGAACGCGGCATAGGCTTCGCGCAATTGCTGCGGATGGGGCCGGTCCTCGGCATCATAAACGACAACGAATGCACCGCGCGCGCCGGAAAGTGCGTAGGTGAGGGCTTTGGGTTTGGTGCGCGGCTGGGAAGGCGGCACCCTCACGATTTCCATATGTGGGCCGGGATTTATCCGCCGGATCGCCTCGATCGTCGCGCCGTCGTCGGCCTCGCAGACAAGCTTGATATCGAGCCGGGAACGGGGCCAATCCAGACGCTCCAATGCACTGACGAGCTGCGCGACGACAGCCTCTTCGCGGTAAAGCGCCACCAGAATTGTGTAAACCGGCAGTTCGTTTTCGTGCCGAAGAGACAAGGCTGTTTCTGCCTTGGTTTCGCGGGGGGTATGAACGAGGGCAAAAAGCCGGAACAACAGGGTGTTGAGGTAGAGCATCGACAGGGTGGCGTGAAGCCAGATCAGGGCCATTTCAGTATAAGTCAGCAGCGAAAGGACGAGCAGGGTGGCGACAACGCCGCCATAAAAACCCTGCTGGCCATGCAGCGTGATCCTGGCGGAATGCTGGGGCGCGGCGTTGAAAAGCCGCTGCCGGGTTTCCGCGAGACGACGGGCCTCACCAGCTTTCCAGATCGCGTCGCGCATGGCCTGCGGCGTGGTCACGGCCAGTTCGTCGAAAAGATGCGGACGCTCATCCAACAGGTTTTTCAGCAAATCCATCCGCGCCAGCTCCGGCACGATCAGCAGCACCGTTTTACCGCCCTGCGGCATCAATCGCAGAAACCTTGGTTCTGCGAGTTGAAGATCGAGATTATCTAAATCCGCCACCCGTTCCGACAGGATTTCCGGGAGAAACGGCAATCGCAGATATCCGGCGAAGGCGCTGAAATATACGTCTGCCGTGACGAGGCCGCTTGCCAGCAATTCGTCGTCCAGTGTCGAGCCGTTTTCCAGTGCTCGCTGTTCGAATGCCGCGATATGCGACTCGTCCAATCCCAGCGAATGGAGAAAACGGACCTGTCCCGTCTGGCCCTGTTCGACAGAGGTCCGAAGCGGGTTCCCATCGTCATGGGAAAATGTAATTTTTCCTTCTGCCGGCGTCGTGCAAAACGAATCTCGTGTATATTGCCTGAAATAATCCATGCATCGCCGCCGCCGTCATGGTAACGCCCATTTCCTGTCACGGATAGTATAGATGAGAATAACTGATGTAACGCGGAATATAAGTCTATCTTTTATTTTAGCTTTCGCTTTACAATTTGTTGGTTACTTTAGTGAGTCTTATGCCGAAGGTCTGTCGGATGGAAACCGCATGCCGGTGCTGTTCGACGCGCAGGAGCGGTTTCCGGGTGGTGATCTTTCCTCCGTTCCCCGCATCAGGTTTCTGATGTCGGTGGATTTCCCGCCCTTCAATTTCACGGATCAGGAGGGCCGGCTTGCAGGCTTCCATGTCGATCTGGTGCGGGAAATCTGCGCCCAGCTGAAGGTGGAAAGCAAATGCCAGGTGCAGGCGCTGCCCTTCGACGAGCTGGAAGCCGCACTCGAAATGGGTGAGGGCGAAGCGGTGATTTCCGGTCTCGCCACCACGGCCGATCTGCGCAAGAGCTTCACCTTCTCGCGGCCCTATCTGCTGCTGCCCGCCCGGCTGGCGGTGAACAAGGCGGCAAAATTCACCGGTTCCGGCGCGGAAGCGCTTTCGGGAAAAAAGGTGGGTGTGGTTGGCAATTCGCGGCACGAACAGATGCTGAAAGCGTTTTTTCCAAAAGCTAAGGTCGAAGGTTTCGATGGCTATGAGCCCATGTATGAGGCGTTGAAGACTGGCAAGGTGGACGCCATCTTCGCCGATGGTCTCCGCCTGCCTTTCTGGATTTCGGGAAGTGCTTCCGAAAGTTGCTGCGCGCTCTTCGGCGGTCCTTATATGTCCGACCGGTTTCTCGGCGAAGGCCTGTCCATCATGACGGTCGATCCGGATAATGTGCTGGTGCCGGCTTTCGATCAGGCGCTGGCCGCTCTTTCCCGAAACGGCCGGCTGGAAGAAATCTACCGGCGTTATTTCCCCTACGGCCTCTATTAGAGAAATAGCTCACCCAATCGAGTCTGACGACAGCCTTTATTTGGCTGGCGCGAAAACCTCTTCATTTCGCCGCAGGCGCAGAAGCGCGATCCACACGGCGGCGGCGATGGCTGTCTCCACCAGGAAATAGCTGCCGATCGTTCCCGAAATGCTGAAGGACCAGGTGAAGAAGGCGACGGCGACGGAACCGATGAGATTGCCGCTGTTCCATATCTTCGCGCGAATATCCTGGCGCCCGGAGGCGCCGAGCGCCTCGAGCGCGGTGGCGGCAACGGCCATCGGCAGAACCACCCAGCAAAGCACGCGGGTGATGATGGGCAGAGAGACATATTCGTCGCCGAACAGCAGCGGCAGGAAGGGGGCGATGATGAAGATCACCAGCGCACTGCCGGTTGCGATGACAAGCGCTGCCTTCAGCACATTATAGGCGCGCTCTATGGTCTTGGTGATGCCCTGCAGGGCGGCGGAGGCCGAGCCCGGATAGATCAGCCGGTTGAGGGCCTCGACGGAAAGATAGGAACTGTCGAGAATGCGCCGGGCGATGGAATAGCTGCCCAGCACCTCGGCGCTGGCAATGGCGCCGAGAACGAGAATATCGGCATTTCCGCGCACGGCCTTGAACAGGAACTGGGTGGAAAACAGGATGCCGATGCGGATTTCTTCGCGCACGATCCGGAAAACCGGCCGGCCGAGCCTGCTGATCGCCTTGACGGAAATCACGGCCGCAACGGTGTGTGCGGCGAGGTTCCACAGCGCCCAGGCCTCAACCGTTTCCACCTTGAAGATGAGGCAGGCCACCACCGCGGCAATGGTGCGGGCGACGGCGAACATCACTTCCAGCTTGTTGGCCGAGGCGAAGTTGGAATGGGCAATGAAACTCTGCGTGGAAAGCGAGATGACCTTCAGGAGGACGAGGTTGGTGAACAGGATCAGGAAGGTAGTGATCAGCGTGTGCAGCAATGTTTCCGAGGTCGGGAAAAACACCGGGATCGTCACCATGCCGATGATTGTCAGCACCACGCCGGTCGCCGCACTCAGGAGATAGCTGTGGCCGAGCATGACGGGAAAAATGCTGCGATCCTGCGCGACGCGACGGATCAGCGATTCCTGCGAGCCGATGCCGCAGATCTGTACGCCAAGATTGGTGACGGCCGTGATCGAGGCATAAAGCGCGAATTGTTCGACGCCGAGATGGCGGGCAAGCAGCGCGAAGGTCAGGAGTTGGGCGGCGCTGGACATGAGAAGCGCTCCGCCGGACGCCATATAGGTCAATCCCAGTCTGACTAGATGGCCGAGCCGCGGCGTGTTGAACGACACCTCATTCTCCATGTTTTCCGGCATTGCCGGGCAAATCCAACAATGACTGCGCTTCTTTTCTAAAAATCCGCGAACTGAAAAAGCCGCAACCGGCCAATAATATGAAAGCCCGCAACCCGAATGGATTGCAGTTTATCCTGTCTTATCCTTCTTGAGGTAAGAGAGGGTTAAAGCAATTGCATAATAATGACGATAATGACTGTTTATGGTTATTTGGACATGGCCCTGTTTCCAAAGGGTTTCGTTGTTCGTCACAAGGCAGGCCCATGATCCGATTGTCCAGTTCCGGTGCACGCGACCATGCCGCGTTTGGCTGATACGCAGCCCATCGCTGCGCAAGGCAGCGCCATATCTCTAGCCGGCGGCCGGCGCGACGCGTTTTTTTTCGTCGCCACCATGCTTTATATCTGGATTTCGGTGGCGCCCTTCGAAAATCTCGCAGCGCCGCCTGTGCCGCACGCTGCCGCAAACCAGCTGACCGGCCTCGTGATTGCGCTGATCCTGGCCGTTTTCGCGCTGCGCCACCGGCTGACAGGGCTTTTGCTGAGGCCGCGCCTGCCCATCCTGCTATTGTTTTTCTGGCTGGCGCTTTGCTCGATGCTGGGCGCCGAACCCGGCACCTCGCTGCAGCGCCTGGTCTTCACCACCCTTTTATGTGTCATCACCAGCGTTCTCGTCGTCATGCCACGAGACCGGCGGCAGTTCGACCGGATGATGGCCATCTTCGCCATCATTTTGCTGGCGCTCTGTTATCTGGGAGTGATCTTCCTGCGGTCGCGTTCGGTTCATCAACCATTTGACCTTGATGAAAAGGCGCTAGCGGGTGACTGGCGCGGTATCTTCAATCACAAGAACGCCGCCGCCCCGGCGATGATCATTCTTTTCATGGTCGGGCTATACCTGCGCAACGCCTGGTCGGTGCTGGGCGGCATCGCGATTACGCTGCTGGCCGGGTTCTTTCTTTGGAAGACCAATGGAAAAACGGCGGCCATGCTTTTGCCCGTCACCGTGGCGCTGGTCTGGATCATGGAAAGGCATGCCCACCGCACCTTGCTGATGATCGGTGGTCTTCTAGCCTTCCTCAACATCGTCGCGGTCGGCTCCACCTATTTCCCGAGCATACAGAATTTTGTCGAAAGCCTGGGGATCGATTCCACGTTCACCGGCCGGACGGACATATGGCGCCTGTCCTTCGACACCTTCGCGCAATCGCCGATCTTTGGGCAGGGGTTCCAGGCATTCTGGACGAGCGACCGTCTCTTGTCGCAGGCCGATATTGCCGGCACCTGGGCGGTCACGGCCTTTCATGCCCATAATGGCTATGTCGAAAGTCTGCTGAATGGCGGATTGCCGGCCTTCATTCTCACCGTCATATGGCTGGTCATCATACCCGCAAATGATTTCCATACGGCGGTGGACAAGGGCACGGACCCGGGACTGACCCGACTTTTTGCACGAATTTGGGTGTATGCGCTGCTTTCTTCGTGTCTTGAGAGCAATTTCTTTACCGGAACCGGGCCTATTTGGTCTTCTCTGCTGATCGCGGTCTATTGTTTGAGGCATCAGGCTCACGACATACTTGAACAGGGGTAGTAATTTGCAGACAGGCCGGGGGGCTTTGTATGACGCAAAAAATCGGGACTTTTGCTGACCGGATCAATAACCGGCTGGTGCGGTATTTTCCGGGACCGGCGGTGCGGATCGAAACGTCCGAACCGATCGTATCCTTCACATTCGACGATGTGCCGGCCACCGCCTGGACGAAGGGTGCGCGCATCCTGGAAAACGAGGGCGTTTGCGGAACGTTTTACATCGCCGGCACCTTTGTCGACAGGCACGACGGAGAGCAGGAGATGATCTCCACCAAAGGCTGTTCGGAACTGGCAGCGGCCGGCCATGAGCTTGCCTGCCACACCTTTTCCCATCGCAAACTCTCGAGCTTTTCACGGCGGGGGCTCGAAGCAGATCTCGAGCGCAATGACAGCGTCTTGAGCGCATTCGATGAAAACCGGCACAGCCGAAATTTCTCCGTTCCCTTCGGCATGGCCTCACCGGTCATGCAGCCGCTCTTGCGGCGCCGGTTCAGAACTGCACGCGGTATCATGCCCGGCATCAACCGGGGCAGCATCGACCCGTATAATCTTGCCGCCGTCGAGTTGCGTGCGGATCAAAACTACCTCGACGCCGCCGACCACTGGCTTGAGGATGTTTTGCAAAAGGGCGGCTGGCTCATCATCTTCACCCATGACGTTTCGCAGACACCAAGCTTCTACGGTTGCCCGGAAGACAGATTTCACAGCCTCGTCCGCAGGGCGGCGTCCGGCGGTGCGAAGATCATGACGGTCGATGCTGCGGCAAGGACACTCGGCCTGTAAAGGAATATTCTCAGCGCGCGCAACGGGGCGGTATTGCGAACCTATTGGCTGGCCCAGATGATGCGGGCGATCCACTCCACATCCGCCATGTCGAAGCTGCGATTGGGATGTTCTGGATTGAGCGAAAGAAGCTCGATGTTTTTGGGGCTTTGCCGCGCCAGCACCTTGGCCATCACTTCGCCATCGCGGCTTTTCAGCACCACGCGATCGCCGCGCCGCACCTGCGCGCCCGGCTCCACGATGAGGATATCGCCATCGCGGTAAAGCGGCATCATGCTCTCGCCCTGCACTTCCAGGGCGTAGACGCCCTGCTTGCGCTCGGGAGAAGAGGGAAACTCCACGACATCCCAGCCCTGACCCGCCGGAAAACCGCCATCATCGAAAAAGCCGCCGGAACCGGCCTGCGCAAAACCGAGCAGGGGAATGGCGTTGTCGGCACCGGAAGGCTGCATGGTCTGCGCCCTGCCGAAAGCATAACCGAAAAACTGGTCGACACTTGCGCCCGTCGCCTCCAGCACCTTGGAGACGGATTCCGTCGAGGGCCAGCGTTTGCGGCCATCCGGTCCGAAGCGTTTCGATTTATTGAACGAGGTGGGATCGAGGCCGGCGCGCTTCGCCAATGCCGAAGGCGTCAGCTGATGGCGTTCGGCAAGCGTATCGATGGCGCTCCAGATCGTCTCGTGTGACAGCATGATAGAAAGCCCGAAGTGGAGCCGATAGCGGAAAGCTCCTGTCGTTTACTGACCGGAATCTAGACCAAATCCGGTCAGGAGTAAAGAAAAGAAAGGAATAAAATCCTTGCCCTACGCCACCATTGCCGATGTATTTATCTTGGCGAACTGGATGACCGCCTGCGTGCGGCTGTCGACCTTGAGCTTCAGCAGAATAGCCGAAACATGTGCCTTGATGGTGGCTTCGGAAACATTGAGCTCATAGGCGATCTGCTTGTTCAGCAGCCCTTCGGCCAGCATGCCCAGTACCCGGCTTTGCTGTGGCGTCAGCGTTCTGAGCCGGCCGATCAGATCGGCCACGTCAGGATCCTGTTCCTTTTCGCCATGGTGGCCCGAAGGTATCCAGACATCGCCTTCCAGAACCGCGCGGATGCCGTCCCTGATATCGTCAATGCCGGAGGATTTGGAAATGAAACCGGAAGCGCCGAGTTCGATCGACCGGCGAACGGTGGTCGCATCATCCGTTGCCGAAACGATGACGATCGGCAGGCTGGAGAATTCCGCTCTCAGCGCCATCAGGCCTGAAAATCCGCTGACCCCCGGCATGGCGAGATCCAGAAGCATGAGATCGGCGTCGTTGCGCGCAGCGGCTGCACGTCGGACAGCCTCGAAATCCCCGGCCTCAATGATGGTCTGTTGCCCGTCAAGACCGGCTACGGCCTGTTTCAGGGCGCCGCGAAAAAGCGGGTGGTCATCTGCAATGATAATAACAAGTTCCGACATTCTGGCCCCCTCCCAAGGGCGTTATGCGGTTCTTTCGCAGCTATTGGCTTACTCCCTTTGCCGGTGGTCGAAACACGTCCGGCTCCTCCGCCAAAGGTTGCGCCAATCACTCCGGCATTACAAGGAAAAGCTTGTGGACAGGCGGCCTTTCAGGGCTTCCGTAATAAAAATACCGTGGAAACTGTGGACAATCTTCATGCTTTGCGGCAAACCGCCCAGACAGGAAAGCGCTGGAAAGCCTTGGAGAGCCCCATGCAGGAAACGCCCGCGATCATCTATAAAATCGTGCCGGAGACGTTGTGGAATGCGGCGAGGGCAAAGGGCGTGTTCGAGGGAGCGGCCATCGACCTCACCGACGGCTTCATTCATTTTTCGACGGCAAAGCAGGTGGCAGAGACCGCCGCGCGGCATTTTTCCGGCCAGGTGGATTTGCTTCTGATTGCGGTCGACGGTGCAGCGCTTGGCGACAAGCTGGTCTATGAACCGTCCAGGGGCGGTGATCTTTTCCCGCATCTCTACGCCCCGCTTCCCCTAAGCGCCGTCCTTTGGGAAACGCCTCTCTCGCTTGATCATGATGGCCAGCACCAGTTTCCGGAGATTTTGTGATGAGCGGATTATTTTCCTCTGTCGGCCGCAAGGGCCTGTTTCTCATCGATCCGGAAAAGGCGCACGGGCTCTCCGTTGCGGCGCTGAAAAGCGGCTTCCTGCCCACCTGCATGGTGCCGCATGATCCGCGCCTGCAGCAGACGGTCGCGGGCCTTGTTTTCCCCAATCCGCTCGGCATGGCGGCTGGCTACGACAAGAATGCGGAAGTGCCGGGCCCGCTTCTGAGGCTCGGTTTCGGCTTCACCGAAATCGGCACCGTCACGCCGCGGGCGCAATCCGGCAATCCCAAGCCGCGCATATTCCGCCTGGTCGAGGATGAGGGCGTCATCAACCGCCTCGGTTTCAACAATGAAGGTCATGCCGCGGCGCTGGAGCGCCTGAAACAGGCGCGTCTGCGCGGCATCGTCGGCGTCAATATCGGCGCCAACAAGGACAGCGAAGACCGCATCGCCGATTATGTGCAGGGCATCGAGGCGTTTTATTCGGTCGCGTCCTATTTCACCGTCAATATTTCCTCGCCCAACACGCCGGGTCTGCGCGACCTGCAGGCACGTGAAAGTCTTGCCGCACTCCTCACGGCCGTGCTGGAACGCCGCAAGGCGGAAGCGGAGCGCCTCGGCAAACGCATCCCGATCTTCCTCAAGATCGCGCCCGATCTGACGGAAGAAGGGCTGGACGATGTTGCCGAAGAGGCGCTCGCCCATGATCTCGATGGCCTGATCGTCTCCAACACCACGCTCTCTCGCGAAGGCCTGCGTCCCGGCCCCAACAAGGGTGAGGCTGGCGGGTTGTCGGGCAAGCCGCTCTTTGAACTTTCCACCACGGTTCTTGCCAAGATGCGCCGTCGCGTCGGCGCCAATCTGCCGATCATCGGCGTTGGTGGCGTTTCATCTGCCGAGACGGCTTTGGAAAAAGTGAGGGCAGGGGCCGATCTCGTGCAGCTCTATTCCTGCATGGTCTATGAAGGTCCGGGCCTGCCCTCGGCCATCGTCAAGGGCCTGTCGAAGCTCGTCGCCCGAGAGGGCGTAGAGACCATCCGCGACCTGCGCGACAGCGCGGTGGACCGCTGGGCTGACCGTAAGCTCGGCTGAAGAGCAAAGGAGCGGGGTGATCTCCGCCCCTGAATTCAGGCGCAGAGCACCATCGCCCAATAGGGCCGGTTGCGGCTGGCGGCATCATAGGCGACCGCGACGCCAAGCCCATTATAAGGCCCGAGCATGTTTTCGAGATGGTGCTGTGAGCCGATCCAGGCCTTCACCACGCGTTCCACGCTGTCCTGTCCGGCTGCCACGTTTTCCGCTGCCGGAAGCGGCACCTTGCCGTCCTTCATGCGGATGAGGAAACTGTCGGTCAGGCCGATCAGATGCGCCATCTTCTGCGCCTTGACCATGCGGCCGGCCTGATAGGCGGCGGCACCGCTTGCCGCACCATTGATGGCGAGTGGCGAAAGCCCCTTCGAGCGGCGCAGATCATTGACCATCGGAAGCGCCGACGCCGTCTCATCACGGGTGCCTGACGGCATTCCCTTATTGGTGGGCATTGAGACGCAGGCGGAAAGAACGGAACCGGCGGAAAGCAGCACGAAGCCGCGCCGTGAAAGCGTCTGAAGTGATGTATCTGTCATGTCAGCGGCGATAGCTCAGGAGGCGAAGAATGATGAAAATGGGTATGACGATCGTAGCACCAAGGATCAGATAGTCGCCGATCGCGCCCAGCGCATGGAAACCGCTACGCCAAAGATCGACCACGAAATCGCGCGCGCCATAGATGATGTTCCAGGGCGTCAGTCCAAAGATCGCCATCAGAAAACCGACGAGCAATGAAACGACGAGCAGCTTCACCACGGTGCGGGCCACCGTATCACCCAACATTTTGTTGACCTCACCGGCCATCAGCAAGTCTCCTGTTTTATCCTGACATATGGGGCGCACCGCTTCGATGCAAGTTTTCGCGCACTATATCGCGCCATATCAGCCAATTCCACGCGGGTGCCATGAAATAGGACTTGAGTTTTTTTATGGCTTGATAAATGACAGCCCGCATCTTCTCAGGAAATCATTGATGGCCCCAACCCAGTTTTCTTCCGGTGACGTCATTGCCGACCGCCGGGCGGACTATGCCCGCATGTTGGCGGAAGGCGGTGACTATCCCGCCGCCGCCGAACTTATGGAACAGGCGCTTGAACTTGCGCCACGGTGGACGGCGGGCTGGTTTCGCTTCGGGGAATATCATGAAAAGGCGGGGGAGACCGCAAAGGCGGTGGCGGCTTACGAGAAAGTCGCCGAGCTGGATAGGGAAGGGCTGTTTGCGGCCGAACTGAAGCTCGCGGTTCTCGGCGCCGCGGAAACACCTGAACAGCCGCCGAGCCGTTACGTGGAAGGGCTGTTCGACGATTACGCCGACCGTTTTGAAACCTCGCTTGTCGAGAAGCTGGACTACAGCGTGCCGGAAAAACTGGCGGAGCTGATCGGCAAGGCAGCGACAGGCGGCGCCTTCGACACCATCGTCGATATTGGTTGCGGCACCGGTCTCCTTGGCATCGAAATCCGCGCCCTGGCAAAAAGGCTCGAGGGTTTTGATATCTCCCAGAACATGCTGGCCAAGGCCGGGGAAAAGGGTCTTTACGACCATCTCGCCCAGGCCGATCTTTCGCTGGACGCGGAGGCATCGGGGCTCTTTACCCCGGTACTCACGCAGCACCGTGCCGATCTCGTCGCCGCTGCCGATGTGATGATGTATCTCGGCAGCCTTGAAACCGTCATGCCGCTTGTTTCCGCCCTGCTCGCGCCATCGGGCTTCTTTGCCTTCTCGGTTGAGGATGCGGGGGATGAGGAAGGTTTCGTATTGCGGGAATCCCTTCGTTACGCGCACTCCAAAAGCTACGTGACCGATCTTCTCGAGCGCTGGGGCTTTTCCCCCGTCGAAACCCGCAAAACCACCATTCGCAAGGATGCCGGAAAACCCCTTTCCGGCATTCTTTTTCTTGCCCGCGCCAAAGCCTGAACATTCCGTTTCTTGCCTTTTTCGCGATAGGTCAGGCTTGCTTACGTATCCATCTTGATCTGATGTTTTTTGCAGTGCAAAATATGCAGGAAACTTGAGGGAAAAGCGTGAGCACAACGAGAAGCGTTTACGGCATGTGGAGTTCCGATCCGGCCAAACATGCGCCGGTGGAGGACGTACAGGGCATCGTCACCGGCGCCATCGTCTCTGCGCTCGGCTTCTATCTCTTGGCCAAGGTCGGTCTTTTGACCGGCGGCACCGCCGGTGTTGCCTTTCTCCTTCATTATGCCTTCGGCATCAGCTTTGGCCTGCTGTTCTTCCTCGTCAATCTGCCCTTCTATTACCTGTCCTTCCGTCGCCTTGGTCTCGCCTTTTCGTTCAAGACCTTCATCGCTATCGGCCTTGTTTCGGTGCTGACGGAAGTGGAAGCGCGCTGGATGGTCATCGACAGCATCAATCCGCTCTGGGCGGCGTTGCTCGGCGGCCTGCTTCTCGGTTACGGATTGCTGGCGCTTTATCGCCACCGCGCCAGCCTCGGCGGCATCGGCATTCTCGCCATCTATATTCAGGATCGCTTCGGCATCCGCGCCGGCCTCATCCAGCTGGCCTTTGATGCCTGCGTCATGCTGTGCGCCTTCCTCGTCATCGATCCCGCAACCGTTGCCTATTCGATTGTCGGCGCTTTCGTTCTCAACATATTCCTCGCCATCAACCACCGCTCGGACAGATACATCGTCGTGCGCTAAGTTTGAGCGCTTGAAATTTGTCGGGCTTGGGCGCAATAGCTGGGCAAGGTCGGGCCAGATCGGGCAAATCAGGGGAAAATGCATGGACGATACCAGCGCGCGCAGGCGTTTGAACCTTTGGACCTCCGCGCCAGATCGTCATTCGCTGTTGGAAGATGCGCAGGCCATTCTGGCTGGCAGCATGCTGATTTCACTCGGCGTCACGCTGTTTTCGGCAGCGGGTCTTCTCACCGGCGGTGTGGTCGGGCTCGCATTTCTGGCGCATTACGCCAGTGGCTTTAGCTTCGGCGCGGTGTTTTTCCTCGCCAACCTACCATTTTATTATCTCGCCTTCCGCCGCCTCGGCCTCGCCTTCACGGTCAAGACCTTCTGCGCCATCGCCATGACGGCACTACTGTCGGAATATATGCCGGGCTTTTTCGCCTTTGAGAGCATCAATCCGATTGCAGCCGCACTTTTCGGCGGGCTGACGGTCGCCGCCGGCATGCTGGCGCTGTTTCGCCATCGCACTAGCCTCGGCGGTTTCGGCATATTGGCGCTTTATCTTCAGGATCGTTTCGGCTGGCGCGCCGGCCTCGTCCAGCTCGCCTTTGATGGCATGGTGCTGGCGTGCTCCTTCTTCGTCGCCACACCTTTCGTTATCCTCTGCTCCATCCTGGGCGCGCTGGTCATGAACCTCACGCTTGCCGTCAATCATAGAAACGACCGCTACATCGCCATGTAGCGGTCGCTCGATGCGGTCAAGGTGGTTCAGGCTGCCTTTGCTGCAGCTTCGACCGGATGTTGCGAACGAAAACCGACCGCGATCCGGTTCCAGGTGTTGATCGCGCCGATCGCAACCGTGATCTTCACGATCTCCTCGTCGGAAAAATGCGTCTTCAGGGTCTCGAAAGCATCATCCGGAGCACCGGTTTCGGCAATCTTCGTCACCGCATCCACCCAGCCGAGCAGCGCCCGTTCCTGCTCGGTGTAAACAGGGGATTCCCGCCACACGCTCATCAGGTTGATCCACTGTTCGGAAAGCCCATCATGGCGGCTTTCCTTCACATGCATGTCCACGCAGAAAGCGCAGCCATTGATGATCGAGGCGCGCAGCTTGATGAGGTGGATGAAGCGTCGCTCAAGGCCGCTGCCCTGAACATAGTTTTCCAGGGCTATGAGGGCCTTGAAGGCTTCGGGGGATGCCTTGGCATAGTTGAGACGGGTTTTCATGGGTTTCTCCTTTGATCAGGTCTGTTTCAAGTCACGGGTGGTCACTCCGGAAAGCTGTGTCGCTCTCCGGTATTTCGATTGGTCGTTCTGTGGTGGTCCGCTCTGCGGTCTTTAGCGCGCCGTCGTCTTGCGCTCGTTCATGTCAAGAAAGGCGCAGCCGCGCGCGGCAATTCCGCCATCATCATTGGCGGCAAGATCACCCAGAATGTCGGCCATGCTGGTTTTGGCAAGTTCCGCCCGGTAGACCTTCTCCGCCTTCAGCATCGCGGCATTGATGCCGCAGGGCTTGGTGAAATATCGTCCGGGCAAGGGGTTCGGCCCGCGCTGGCGGATTTCCGCGCAGCGAAAGGCCGGCTGCGGCCCTTCGACAGCAAGCACAATGTCGAGCAGCGTGATCTTGTCGGTCGTCCGGGCCAGGCGATAACCGCCCTTCGGCCCCGGCACGGTGGCGACTATGCCGGCGTTGGACAGCGACTGCAGGTGTTTCAGCAGATAGCTCGTGGAGACGCCGTGGAATTCCGCGAGCGCCGCTGCCGACAGCACGCCGCCTTCGGAAAGTCCCGCCAGCATGCCCACGCTGTGAATGGCCTGTTCAACGCCGTCTCCGAGTTTCATCGGTCTTTTCCATGTCCCGTTGCTTCAGTATCGTGGATATTATTTATCCACGATTTTGTTTTCCTGTCAAGCGGAGGCATTGCGCTCTTCTTTTTCCCAGCTTTTTCACTACCTTGAAGCAGTGAACCATACCGAGCCCCCCACTTCCGGCATGCATGTCGGCACCTTACCCCTTCCATTCCAGAAATGGTTTGCAGAAAAGGGATGGTCTCCGCGCGCCCATCAGCTGGAGCTGATGGCACGGGCGCGCGGCGGTGAAAACATGCTGCTGATTGCGCCAACGGGGGCCGGCAAGACGCTGGGCGGCTTCATGGCCTCGCTCACCGATCTGGCGGAGCGCGGCAAGATGCCGCCGGGTTCCGGCTTTGTGGGTGTGCACACGCTCTATATCTCGCCGCTCAAGGCGCTTGCGGTGGATATTGAACGCAACCTCACCAGACCCGTTTCCGAAATGGGTCTGCCGATTGTGATCGAAACCCGCACCGGTGATACGCCGCAGGCCAAACGCCAGCGCCAGAAGATGAAACCACCCGATATTCTGCTGACGACACCTGAACAGGTGTCGCTGCTCTTGGCCAACAAGGAAGCCGAGCGGTTTTTCCGCGATCTGAAATATGTTGTGCTGGATGAGCTGCACTCTCTCGTCACGTCCAAGCGCGGCCACCTGCTGTCGCTGGCGCTCGCGCGGGTGCGTCGGCACGCTCCTGACGTGCGCTTCATTGGCCTCTCGGCCACGGTGGCCGAACCGATGGATTTGCGTCGTTATCTTGCGCCGCAGGGGCGAGGCGAACCGCCGGCCGGCCTCATCACGGTGGAGGGCGGCGCAAAACCGGATATCTCCATTTTGCAGACGGAAGAACGCATTCCGTGGTCCGGCCACTCCGCGCGTTATGCCGGCAAGGACTTATACGAGGCGTTGAAGCAGCATCAGACGACGCTGGTCTTCGTAAACACGCGCTCACAGGCGGAAAGGGTCTTTCAGGAACTCTGGACCATCAACGACGACAATCTGCCGATTGCGCTGCATCACGGCTCGCTGGATGCCAGCCAGCGCCGCAGGGTGGAAGCGGCCATGGCGGAAAACAAGTTGCGCGCCGTCGTCGCCACCTCGACGCTCGATCTCGGGATAGACTGGGGCGATGTCGACCTCGTCGTACATGTCGGTGCGCCTAAAGGGGCGAGCCGCCTTGCCCAGCGCATCGGCCGTTCCAATCACCGCATGGATGAGCCGTCAAAGGCGATCCTCGTTCCCGCCAACCGTTTCGAGGTGATGGAGTGCCGGGCAGCGCTGGATGCCAATTACATCGGCGCGCAGGATACCCCGCCGATTGCTGAAGGCGCGCTCGATGTTCTCGCCCAGCATGTACTCGGCATGGCCTGCGCTGAACCTTTCGATGCCGACGAGCTCTATCGTGAAGTAACAAGCGCTTCGCCCTATGCCGACCTGCCGCGCGCCACCTTTGACCGGGTTGTGGATTTTACCGCCACTGGCGGTTATGCGCTGCGCACCTATGAGCGTTACGCCCGCATCCGCCAGATGAAGGATGGCCGCTGGCGTGTCTCCAATCCGGCGGTCGCACAGCAATATCGCCTGAACCTCGGCACCATCGTCGAGGCGGCGGAACTCAATGTCCGCATGGTCAAGCGTAATGCCAAGGGCACGGTCGGGCGCGGCGGCATGTCGCTCGGCAAGGTCGAGGAATATTTCCTCGAGCAGCTGGTGCAGGGCGATACGTTCCTCTTTGCCGGCAAGGTCCTGCGGTTCGAAGGTATCAGGGAAAACGAATGCCTGGTCTCCCAGGCCTTCTCCATGGACCCCAAAATACCCTCCTATGCCGGCGGCAAGTTTCCGCTTTCCACGTACCTCGCGGATCAGGTGCGTTCCATGCTCTCGGACCCGACGCGCTGGCACGCTTTACCGGATCAGGTGCGGGACTGGCTGGCGATCCAGAAGGAAAAATCGATCATTCCCAAGCGCGACGAGCTGCTGGTCGAGACCTTTCCGTTCCGCAAGCGCTTTTTCATGGTCATGTATCCCTTTGAGGGACGGCTGGCGCATCAGACGCTGGGTATGCTTCTGACGCGGCGGCTGGAACGAGCGGGCGCAAAACCCATGGGGTTCGTCGCCACAGATTATTCGCTCGCTATCTGGGCTATGGAGGATATCGGCATGCGGCTGAAATCCCGCCGCCTGTCGCTGGCGGACCTTCTCGATGAGGACATGCTGGGCGACGATCTGGAGGCATGGCTGGACGAATCCTTCATGCTGAAGCGGACCTTCCGCAACTGCGCCGTCATTTCCGGTCTCATTGAACGTCGCCATCCGGGCAAGGAAAAGACCGGCCGGCAGGTCACGGTTTCCGCCGATCTTATTTATGACGTTCTTCGCAGCCATGAGCCGGATCATATCCTGCTTGAAGCCACGCGACGGGATGCGGCGGCGGGACTTTTGGACATTGGTCGTCTTGGCGATATGCTGAAGCGAATCAAGGGCCACACCACCCACTGTGCGCTTGAGCATGTCTCGCCGCTTGCCGTTCCGGTGATGCTGGAAATCGGCCGGGAGACGGTGGCAGGCGAGGCGATGGACGATGTGCTGGCGGAAGCCGCCGACGCGCTGATCGCCGAGGCCATGTCCTGACATACGCAATGAAGGAACGACGATAAAAGTGCTGAGCCGGCTGACATTGAGCGACAGGTTTTCAAATGGCTTCGAATGCCTCGGCAGCGAAACCGCCATCAATGGCGTCGCCGCCTGGTGTGATCCTTTGGGTGGGCTCTACGTGCCGGACCTGTCACTGCTCGTCGTCTCCGACCTGCATCTGGAAAAGGGCGCGGCCTTTGCCCGGCGCGGGCGCATGTTGCCGCCCTATGATACCATCGCCACCCTCAAGATCCTGTCCTCCCTCATCAGCCGTTATGACCCGAAGATCGTCGTCAGCCTCGGGGATAATTTTCACGATCGCGTCGGCTCGCAGCATCTGCCGCTGCCGCTGCGCGAACTCATCCGCGAGATGGCCCGTGGCCGCGAATGGATATGGATTAACGGCAACCATGATCCCGACGGGACGGTCGACCTGCCGGGCTCGTCGGTGGATGAGATGTTTTACGGCACTCTCGTCTTCCGCCACGAGCCGAAACCGGGCGATGCCGCCGGTGAAATCGCCGGGCACCTGCATCCCTCCGCCACCGTGCGTCGCCGCGAAAAGACGGTGCGGCGTCCCTGTTTCGCCACCGACGGTTCACGGCTTTTGATGCCGGCATTCGGGGTCATGAGCGGCGGGCTGGATTTGCGGCACAAGGCCATGCGTGGCCTGTTCGACCACACTGCTCTCGTCGCGCATCTGATGGGGAGGGACCGCATCTATTCGGTGCGGTTTTCAAATCTTCTCGGCTGAGCGTATTTTCCGGACGTAAAACCGCTTATGCAGCTTTACTGGAAACGATCTATTGCCGGTAAACCAGCACCGGTATCTTCGAATTCTTCAGTACCTTGGCCGTGACGCTGCCGAGCAGCATTTCCACGAAGCTCCGGCGCCGATGCGAAGCCATGGCGATGAGGTCGCAGCCGCTCCTGTTGGCGGCCTCGATAATCGCCTCGTCGGGCCTTCCCGCCCGCGCCAGCAGCGCTTCGCAATCCAGCCCCATGGACGTTGCCTGCGCCTGCGTATCGCGCAGCAGATGCTCCGCCTCTTCGCAGCGGTGGAATTCCTCTTCGGCAATGGCGGCAATGTCCTCGACATCGCTGGCAATCACATGAAAGGGTTCCGATACCGTCACGACGGTCACCTTTGCGCCTGCCTCCTTGGCGAGAGCGAACCCTTGGTCGATTGCGATCTGCGCCAGCGGCGAGCCATCGGTGGGAATGAGAATGTGCTTGAACATGACATTTCTCCTTTTCATCCCGGTCGCAACCGCGCTCATTGCCATGATCGGCGCGCGTGGTTGTAACGCCTTGAATTTTACCGCAAACCGATGACGGAAGCGAATGCTATCTTTGGCGGAAGGGGCGGTGTGCGCCCGATTTTGCGGGAGGAAACGGATCAGTCCTTGCGGAAGATGATGCTGGCACCCCAGCCCGTCACGACGGCCAGGAGAACGCAGAGCGCGCCATAGGCAAGCGGCGTCTGATGTGCCGCATCGGTGATCGCCTGTTCCATACCGGTCTTGACGACACGCAGCTTCAATTCGCGCTGGGCGATGAATTTGCCGCTCTTGAAGAGATAGGCGCGCGCCGTGTGCACGCCATTCGGCACGTTGGCGGGCAGGCGAAGCGTCGCCCAGAACAGGCCGGTGCGTTCCAGCCGCACCCCGGTCGTGTCATTGCGATAGATACCGCTCGAAAGCTTGAGCCGACGATAGGCTTCCTGAAAATCGAAGACATTGTCGGGCACGCCGGAAAAGACAGCGCTCTTGAGCGACAGATGATCGACGCCGAGCCCCATGGCGCGCAGCGTTCCGGGCGAGGCGACGTCGCTGATATTGCGCGTGCTGGCCATGGAGTAGGATTCCGGCAGCGGCGTGAAGGTGATGGCGCTGGTGTTGATCCAGATGCCCGCCACACGCTCCTTCTTGCGCACGGTCATATAGTCGCTCGGCCCTTCCAGCGTCACGACGATATCATATTGCCCGATGGCCAGCAGCAGCTGGTCGGTATTGTTAAGCGCGCCGAAGAGAGTGAAATCCGCCCCGCGAAAATCGGACGCGATGGGAATTTCGGTCGTCGATGCGCCGATTTCGATGTTTTCCTGCAACGGCCGCTGTTGCGGGCCGGGCGGCAGGGCAAGCGGCGGCGTCTGCGCCGAGGCTGTTTCGCCAAAGGCAAGGAAGGGCAGTAGAAGAAGCGCGGCGAGCAGCGGACGGAAGGTCAATAGCCGAGCCCCCCCACGGCCACCGAAAACAGGTCTTCCGGCCGCACCACCAGCGAGACGGCAAGGCGAAGCGCGACGGCAAGGACGAGAAGGGCAAGCAGCGCGCGCAGCTGTTCGCCGCGCAGTTTCTGGCCGACGCGCACGCCATATTGCGCACCGATGACGCCAGCCACCATCAGGATGAAGGCAAGCACCACATCGACGGAATAGTTGGTCGCGGCCTGAACGATGGTCGTATAGGCGGTCACGAAGATGATCTGGAACAGCGAGGTGCCGACAACCACGCTGGTGGGGATGCGCAGCAAATAGATCATCGCCGGCACCATGATGAAGCCGCCGCCGACACCCATGATCGAGGTGAGGATGCCGATGCCGAAGCCCAGCGCGACGATGGGAATAATGCTGAGATAGATCTTCGATTTCTTGAACCGCATTTTCAGCGGCAGGCGATGAACCCAGTTGTGATGGCCCGGCCGGCGCAGCGTCACGGTTTCATTGCGGGCGGCGCGGCGCAGCGCCGAAATGCTTTCCTTCAGCATCAGCGTGCCGACGGTGCCGAGCAGGATGACATAGAGCAGCGAAACGATGAGGTCGAGCTGGCCGATGCTGCGCAGGAAGGAGAATATCCACACGCCCACCGTGGCCCCCGCGAGACCGCCCACGAGCAGCACGCCGCCGAGCTTGACGTCCAGCGTCCCGCGCCGGAAATGCGTGATCGAGCCTGAAACGGAGGAGGCAACCACCTGGTTCGCACCGGTCGCCACCGCGACTACGGGCGGAATATTGTAGAAGATCAGAAGCGGAGTGATTAGAAAGCCGCCGCCCACGCCGAACATGCCGGACAGAAAACCGACGGCCGCGCCCATGCCGAGAATGATGAAAATATTCACCGACAGTTCTGCGATCGGCAGATAGACAGTCACGGCTCGGACCTCGGGCAAATGGTTCCGGGCGGCAGGGCCTGTCCGGGTGAGGGGGCCGCGCCGCGATTTACACTTTCTGTCTGAAAAGACCGGGCATGCCCGGCCTTCATCCGTCATGCCCGCGAGGGCCTGACCTGTCAACATTCAACGGTAAATGCGTTGATAATTTGGAAAGATAGCGGCCGTGTGTCGGCAACCGGCCACATTCCTGCGCCGGCTTGGGCGAAAGCGGCCAGGGGCCCCGCTTCACCGGTTCTTCAAGGCTTATTTGTTGCGGGCGAGCAGCGCGGTCACCAGCTCGTTGGTGATGCGCCCGTCCGGCGTCTGGCCCACGGATTTCTGGAAGTCCTTGATGGCCGTCACGGTGTTCTTGCCAAGCTTGCCATCCGGCTGGCCGGCATCGAAACCGCTCTTGTTGAGGATCGCCTGAATGTTGCGGATCGCCTTTTCCATATCCACGGAGGCAGTCTTCACGCCCTCCTTGCCGGCCCATTCCTCAGGCGGGGTGACGCTGTTGGCGTCGTCCGAAAGCGGCTTCACCTTCCAGGCATCCACCTTGGCCTTGGCGCTCTGAAGCTGCTGCGGGCTCATCGCTCCGGCAACCTCATCGCGCTTCTGGGCGGCATCAGCATCGCCATCTCTGGCGGCAATCGCGAACCACTTGTAGGATTCCTCGATATCCTGCTTCACGCCGCTGCCGCGGGCGTAGAGAATGGCGAGGTTGAACTGGCTGTCGCGAACGCCGAGTTCGGATGCCTTGATGAACCATTGTGCGGCGGTGGCGAAATCCGGCTGACCGGCCGCGTCAGAGGCGAGCAGGACCGCGAGATTGTGCATGGCGCCGGCATTACCCTGTTCGGCAGCCAGCGTGTAATAGCGCTTCGCTTCGACAAGATTGCGCTCGACGCCATTCGCCTTCTCGTAAAGATTGGCGAGACGATATTGCGCGGGGGCAAGGCCGCGATCGGCCGCCATCTTATACCACTTTGCTGCTTCCGCACGGTCTGCGGCAACGCCGCGGCCGTCGGTGTAGCGCACCGCAATCTCGAACAGCGCCTGTGTATCACCCTTGGCGGCCGCTTCGGCAAGCGATGCGGGCTCGATGCCGGCGGGAACCGCAATGGCGTCCTGGGCAGGAATAGTCGTGGTGGCGACCGCAGCCGGTTTCGGCAGTTCAGTCTGCGCGACGGTGTCGGACTTTGCGGGGTCCACGGCGGGAACATCGGCAACCGGCGGCTCATCCGGCAGCGGCGCACCGCCGATGGTGCGGTTATCGATGGTGTTCTGCGCCGGTGCGGCGTTTTCGATACTGTCGGCCGATGCCGCCTGCTCGGGATCGAGGGCAAGACCGGAGGGAATGGTCACGGCCTTTTCACTGCTTTCGGGAAGGGCGGAAACCGGAGCATTATCCATCTTGTGTTCGAGAACGGGTGCGGGGGCTTCCGCGCCACCGATCAGCGTCTTGACGAGCGGCATGGCCATCATTGCCAGAAGAATGGCGCCGATGCCGAGCAGCAGCGGACGGCGATAGCGTGACAGCGCCGAAGCGTCGGCCTTGCGGCTCTTCTTGCCGGTGTCCAGCTTCTCCGGCGATGTTTCCATGGCGGCGGCCTGGGCGGCGCGGCGGGCGGCGGCGATGAAATCCGTCCGTCCTTCCGCATCCGCGGCCTTACCGGTGGCGGCTACCTGGCTGGCGCGCACACGTTCGAGGATTTTCTTGATATCGGGCGCGCCCGAGCCCGGCTCCAGAAGTTCGTTCTCTTGGCCAGCCGGCAGAACGTCGATCGGATCGAGCGACGGGGCGGGCTCAACCTGCGTGCGTGCGGAGGAAGCCGATACCGGTTCTTCCTTGGTCTTTGCGGGCTTGGCCGTGCTTGTCTTGAAACGCTTCGTCAGGCCGGCGAGCAGGCTGTTTTTTTCCGCTTTTGCGGGCTTGGCGGCAGCCGGCGGCACGATCGCGGTCGCGCCGTTTTCGCTGACATCGTCGAGAATGGCCTGCTCTTCAGCGATATAGCCTTCTTCCGGGAAAACGGCGGCCGGCATGGCCACGTCTTCGCGGCTGGCGGCAACCATGTGCTGCGCGACGTTACGGGGAGCGTCCTGGCGGTAGGCGGGCGCGCTGTCGAGATTGTCCAGACGGCCGGCGATCTGCACCAGCGTCTCATGCAGCGCCTCGAAGGTGCGGTGCGTGCGCTCTTCGGTGTTGCGGCTCAGGGCTTCGAGGCTGCGCAGATCGGTCGCAAGATCAGTCAGCATCGTCATGTCGGCGAGGTTTGCGCCGGCCGAGAGATTGTTGCGAGTATAGGCGTCGAGAACGGCCTCGGCCGTCTGCCGCGCCGCTTCGATGATATATTCGTCGTTCGACGCCATGTAGTCTTCGATCGCCGTCATACGGACGTCGAGTTCCGGTGACATGCCAGTTGCCTGCACCTGCACCGGCTGGCTGATCAGCGTCGACAGATGGGCGATCTGATTTTCGAGGCTTGCCAGCGCGCGGCTATCGGCAGGAGCGGCATGGGCGGTCTCGTCCAGGCGGGCGGCGATTGTGCCCAGCCGCTCTTCCAGACGGGAAAATGCGCTTTCGCTGAGGCCCGAAGCCGCTTGCGGCTGGCTGTAGCGATAATCGAGGTCCTCGATCCGCCGGGAGAGCAGGTCGAGCCGCTCGGCGAGGCCATCATTGACCGCGCCGTGATCCAGCGCATCGATCTTGCGGGAGATATCGCTGAGGAAAGACGTCAGTTCCGCCTGCTGGGTGGGGCGCTGTGACTTTTCCAGCAGCAGTGACAGCTGATCCAGCCGGTCATGCAGTTGCGCGGCGTCGCGCGCGGTGCTGAGCTCATCGATCTTGCCGGAGAGCGCCTCGAGGCGGGCGGTGAGGTCGGATGCCGGTTCCGGCTTGGCGACGGCCAGGCGGTTGATGTCGCCGAGCTGTTCGGCAAGGCCGTTCAGCCGGGTTTCCAACCGCTGTGCCAGCGCATTGTCCGTTGCCTGCGCATTGGCGCGTGTGCCGGTTGCCGCAATGGCGCGGCTGATTTCGTCCAGCCGCTGGTCGAGGCCGGAAAATTGTTCGGTAAAGGCGGCCTCGTTGGGCTGCATGTGCTTGCCGAGCTGCTCTACGGCGCTGGCAATGGTGATGAGCTTTTCCTCGAGCACGCGCACGGCGGGATTGTTGCTCATGCCGCCAAGTTGCGTCTTGATGTCATCGAGACGATAGGCGAGCGAGACGATCTCATCCTGTAGCGAGGCCGCATCGAAACCGCGCAGCGTGTCTTCCAAATTGTTCCAGCGGCTCTCGATCCGGTGCACGCTGTCTTCGCGCGCAAGCTGGTCGATGGTGAGGCGCAGGTCCTCGAATTCGTTGCGCAGCCCGTAGGCGTCCGGAGATGCCAGATTGCCGAGCTGGTCGATGCTGCCGGCAAGCCGCGCGATGTCGTCACGCAGATCGCCGATGAATTGCTGATCTTCCGCCACCGCGCGGATATTGCGGATTTCGGCGCGCAGCCCCTGCGCTTCGCGGGCAACGCCCTCGGCAATATCATGCTTCAGCTCATGGCGAAGATTGACCAGTGCTTGCGCGATCTCCTGCAGGGCTGCGTCATTGCGCTGCTGTTCCTGATAGGGCGGAATGGCGCGGGCACGCGGCGCGGGAGCGGCCGTTTGCTGCGCGTCCCTTGAGCCATATTCCGGTGCGAGCGGCCGGGTAATCGTCCGTTCCGAGCGGGCGGCGGGCCCCTGCGGGCGCTGGAAGCTCGCTTCGAGAAGACGCTGGCGCTGGCGGATTTCGTTGACGGGGTCGAGCTGCGGCGGCGTGATGGCGGCGCGGGGCTCACGCGGCGCGGCATAGGCCTCGTTTTTCGGTTCCGGCTGAGCGCTCGCGGCCCGCGGGTCGCGCGGAAACTTCTGGCTCATCAGCCCTTCAATACGGGCTTCAAGGCCTTCAATGGTGCGATTGAGCGCATCAAGAGACGATCTGTCGCTTGGCTGTTGGGTTTTCGATCGCAATCCGTTCATCTTTTCGCTCGCTTCGCTTCCGCCCGCCGTGCCCGGTTATCTGTCGCGACGTCGCCTGTCTCACCACGCCGTCGCCGCAACATGCAGCAATGCCAGAGCCGGTATTTGCCCCTTTGGAGGAAAATGCGCCGATGAACGAAGCAGTTACCTCTGTCGGGAGAATTCACGAAACGTGGTAAAGAAGTGGTTAACTATGGTTGGAATTTTTTAACTTTTATGGCGGGGGGCGAGCTTGCGCCGGGCCAGGTATCGGTTAGGCCCAAAAGGGAGGGCGATATTCCGCGGAAATTTGTTTGACGTTTACGCGCACGTCAAATATTGTCATGGCATATCGGCCGGACTGGCTCCGGCGCCCACGATGCGGAGGAACATCGGTAATGCCTGTTTACAAGGCCCCAGTCAAAGACACGCTTTTTATCCTGAACGACGTTCTTGGCCTCGAGCGGTATAACAACCTGCCCGGCTTCGAGGATGCAACCCCTGACATGATCGAGGCGATCACCGGCGAGGCGGCCAAGGTCGCCGAAGAACGGCTTTTCCCGCTTAATCTTTCCGGCGACCAGCAGGGCTGCAAGCGCGCCGATGATGGTTCGGTTTCCGTGCCTGAGGGTTTCAAGGCGGCCTATGACGCCTATTGCGAGGGCGGCTGGATCGGTCTTGCCGTTCCCCAGGAATTTGGCGGGCAGGGCCTGCCCTATACGCTGCATGCGGCGATCGGCGAATATATGTCGTCCGCCAACCTGTCGCTGATGATGTATCCCGGCCTGACGCAGGGTGCGATCGCCGCAATCCTCGTGCATGGCACGCAGGAACAGAAGGACACCTATCTGCCGAAGATGGTGGGAGGCACCTGGTCGGGCACCATGAACCTCACCGAGCCGCATTGCGGCACTGACCTCGGCCTTCTGCGCACCAAAGCCGTGCCGCAGGGCGACGGCAGCTATAAAATATCCGGCCAGAAAATCTTCATCTCCGCCGGCGAACATTCCATGACGGACAATATCGTCCATCTGGTGATCGCCCGTATCGAAGGCGCGCCTGAAGGCACCAAGGGCATTTCGCTGTTCATCGTGCCGAAGTTCCTCGTGAAGGAAGACGGTACGCTCGGCGAGCGCAATGGCGTCACCTGCGGCGCCATCGAACACAAGATGGGCATCCACGGCAACGCCACCTGCGTCATGAACTACGATGAGGCGACGGGTTATCTCTTGGGTGCTGAGAACAAGGGCCTGTCGGCCATGTTCGTGATGATGAACGAGGCCCGCCTCGGCGTCGGCCTTCAGGGGCTGTCCGTTGGCGAGATCGCCTATCAGAATGCCGTCGAATATGCCCGTGAGCGTATTCAGGGCCGCTCGCTTTCCGGCGCCAAGTTCCCGGAAAAGAAGGCCGATCCGATCATCGTACACCCGGATATCCGCCGCACGCTGATGACCATCAAGGCCTATAACGAGGCCGGCCGCGCCTTCCTTCTGTGGACCGCGCTGCAATCCGACATCGCCCATCGCGCCGCTGACGAGAAGCAGCGCCAGGCGGCGGATGACCTGCTCAGCCTCGTCACGCCAATCCTGAAAGGTGTCTTGACCGACAAGGGCTTCGACCATGCTGTCATGGCGCAGCAGGTCTTCGGCGGCCACGGCTACATCGAGGAACATGGCATGAGCCAATATGTCCGCGATGCGCGTATCACCATGATCTATGAAGGCGCCAACGGCATTCAGGCGCTCGATCTCGTCGGCCGCAAGCTCGGCATGAATGGCGGCCGCGCTGTCATGGCGCTGTTCAAGGAAATCGGCGATTTCTGCGAGGAAAACCGTGCCGATGAAAAGCTCAGCCTTTATACCAAGGGCCTGAAGAAGGGCTTGAACGACCTGCAGGCCGCAACCATGTGGTTCATGCAGAACGCTATGGCGAAGCCCGACAATGCCGGTGCCGGTTCGACCGACTACATGCATCTCTTCGGTATCGTGGTGCTGGGTTACATGCAGGCGCGTATGGCGAAGGCCGCCAGCGAAGCGCTTGCGGCCGGCAGCGCTTCGGACGAGGATTACCTCAAGACCAAGCTTGTCACGGCGAAGTTTTACATGGAGCGCATCATGCCGGAAACGGCGCTGCGCAAGGCCCGCATCGAAACCGGCGCGGACACCATGATGGAACTGGCTGCGGAAGCATTCTGAGAAGGTTGGCGGTAAACACGCCGCAGGGAGAGAGTTTATGACCGACGTTTACATTTACGACCATGTCCGCACCCCGCGCGGGCGCGGCAAGAAGGATGGCAGCCTGCATGAGGTGCCTTCCGTTCGCCTTGCCGCCAAGACGCTGGAAGCCATCCGTGACCGCAACGGGCTCGACACCTCTGCTGTCGATGACATCATCATGGGCTGCGTCGATCCTGTCATGGATGCCGGCGCGGTGATCCCGAAGGCCGCCGCCTTCGAGGCCGGTTATTCCAACAAGGCACCGGGCATGCAGATCTCGCGTTTCTGCGCCTCGGGTCTCGATGCCATCAACTTCGCGGCCGGCAAGGTCAAGGCGGGCTCTGATGATATCGTCATCGCCGGCGGCGTCGAAAGCATGTCGCGCGTCGGCATGGGCATGTCCGGCGGCGCCTGGTACATGGACCCCTCAGTCAACTTCCCCGCTTTCTTCATGCCGCAGGGCGTGTCGGCCGATCTCATCGCCACCAAATACGGTTTCTCCCGTGACGACGTGGACGCCTATGCCGTCGAAAGCCAGAAGCGTGCGGCGCATGCCTGGGAAAAGGGCTATTTCAACAAGTCAGTCATTCCTGTGAAGGACTCCAACGGCCTGACGATCCTTGACCGTGACGAGCATATGCGCCCCGGCACGGACATGCAGGCGCTGGCCTCCCTCAATCCGTCCTTCCAGATGCCGGGCGAAATGGGCGGCTTCGAAGCCGTCGGCATCATGGCGCATCCGGAAGTGGAGCGGATCAACTACGTGCACCATGCGGGCAATTCGTCCGGCATCGTCGATGGCGCAGCCGCCGTGCTGGTCGGTTCGAAGGCGGGCGGCGAGGCGATGGACGTGAAACCGCGTGCCCGCATCAAGGCTTTCGCCAATATCGGTTCCGACCCGGCGCTGATGCTGACCGGCCCGGTGGATGTGACCGAGAAGCTGCTGAAAAAGACCGGAATGTCGCTTGCCGATATCGATCTTTTCGAACTCAACGAGGCTTTCGCCGCCGTGGTGCTGCGTTACATGCAGGCTTTCGATATCAGCCACGACCGGATGAACGTCAATGGCGGCGCCATCGCGATGGGTCATCCGCTAGGCGCAACCGGCGCGATGATCCTCGGCACGGTGCTGGATGAGCTGGAGCGGCGCGACCTCAACACCGCGCTCGTCACGCTCTGCATCGGTGCGGGCATGGGCACGGCGACCGTTATCGAGCGCGTTTGATTTGCGTATGGCCGCCAACCTCTCCTCCGTCATCCCGGCCCTGAGCCGGGATCCAGCAGCGCGGCGTCTGCCGCGCGAAAGGGCTCTTTGACGCGACAGACGTCGCGTCACTGGATTCCGGCTCAAGGCCGGAATGACGGCGAGGGATTGAAGATGGCAAAATGAAATTCAGGGAAGAGGAATCCCAAATGAGCACTTACACCAATTTCACCATCGAGACGGACGCAGACGGCATTGCCCTCGTCACGTGGGACATGCCGGAAAAATCCATGAACGTCTTCACCTCTGAAGTGATGGACGAACTGAGCGCCATTCTTGACGCGACTGTTGCCGATAGCGCCGTCAAGGGCGTCGTCTTCACGTCAGGCAAGAGCACGTTTTCCGGCGGCGCCGATCTTTCGATGATCAAGTCGATGTTCTCCTTCTACAATGACGAGAAGGCGAAGAACCCGGATGAGGCGGCGGCAAAGCTGTTCGAACTGGTCGGCCGCATGACGGGCCTGTTCCGCAAGATCGAGACCAATGGCAAGCCCTGGGTCTCGGCCCTCAACGGCACCTGCATGGGCGGCGCGTTTGAGCTTTCGCTCGCCTGCCACGGTCGTGTGGCCTCCAGTGCCAAGAGCCTCAAGATCGCTCTGCCGGAAGTCAAGGTCGGCATCTTCCCCGGCGCCGGCGGCACCCAGCGCGTCTCGCGTCTGACCGATGCTCAATCCGCCTTGCAGATGATGACCACCGGCCAGTCGCTGACCGGCGCACGCGCCAAGGCCATGGGACTGGTGCATCAGGTGGTCGAGCCGGATCAGCTGGTCGCAACCGCAAAGCAGATGATCAAGGACGGCCTGAAGCCCGTCGCACCCTGGGATGAAAAGGGCTTCAAGGCCCCCGGCGGCGGCATCTGGACGCCGGCGGCTGCCCAGCTCTGGCCCGCCGCACCGGCCATCCTGCGCCGCGAAAGCGCCGGCAACTATCCGGCCGCCCTCGCTATCCTCAAATGCGTTTATGAGGGCCTGCAATTGCCCTTCGATACGGCGCTGAAGGTGGAGCAGCGTTATTTCACCGAAATCCTTCGCTCGAAGGAAGCCTTCGGCATGATCCGCTCGCTGTTCATTTCCATGCAGGAACTGGGCAAGGGCGCGCGCCGCCCGGCCGGCCAGCCGAAGACGGAGTTTAGAAAGGTCGGCGTCGTCGGCGCGGGCTTCATGGGCGCTGCCGTGGCTTATGTCACCGCCGCAGCCGGCATTCCCGTCACGCTGGTGGATCGCGACCAAGAAGCGGCCGACAAGGGCAAGGGCCATTGCGAGGAAAGCGTCAAGGCCGCCATCGGCAAGGGCAGGTTGACGCAAGATGAAGGCAAGGCTCTGCTCGACCTCGTTACCCCGACATCCGATTACGCCGCGCTCGCCGATGCCGATCTCGTCATCGAGGCCGTCTTCGAAGACCGCGACGTGAAGAAGGCCGTTATCGAGGCCGTGGAAGCCGTGCTGCCCGAAGGGGCTATCTTCGCCTCCAACACCTCCACCTTGCCAATATCAGGGCTTGCGAAGAACTCGAAGCGCCCGAAGGATTTCATCGGCATTCACTTCTTCTCACCGGTCGAGAAGATGATGCTGACGGAAGTCATCCTCGGCAAGGAAACCGGCGACAGGGCGCTGGCCGTCGCACTGGACTATGTGGCCAAGATCAGGAAGACCCCGATTGTGGTCAACGATACGCGCGGCTTCTTCGTCAATCGCTGCGTGCTGCGCTACATGGCGGAAAGCTACGACATGCTGATCGAAGGCGTGCCCGCTGCCATGATCGAAAATGCCGCGAAATTCGCCGGCATGCCGGTCGGCCCGCTGGCGCTGAACGATGAGGTGGCCATCGATCTTTCCTACAAGATCCTCAAAGCCACCGTCGCTGATCTCGGCGACAAGGCCGTCGATCCGCGCCATATGGAGCTGGTAAAGAAGCTGGTGGAAGGCGAGGGCCGTTTCGGCCGCAAGAACGCCAAGGGCTTTTACGACTACCCGCCAAAGCCCGCCAAGAAATCCCTCTGGCCCGGCCTGAAGGACCTCTATCCTCAGCAGAAACCTGAAGACGTGGACATGGAGGTGCTGAAACAGCGCTTCCTCGTCACGGTGGCGCTGGAAGCCGCTCGCACGGTGGAAGAGGGCATCGTCACCGATCCGCGCGAGGCGGATGTCGGCTCCATCCTCGGTTTCGGCTTTGCGCCCTATACCGGCGGGGCATTGTCTTACATTGACGGCATGGGCGTGAAGAATTTCGTCGCGCTGGCTGAGAAGCTCAGCGAAGCCTATGGCCCGCGCTTCAAGCCGACGCCGCTTCTGAAGGACATGGCTGCCAAGGGCGAGACCTTCTACGGTCGTTTCGACCCCTATGCCAGCGCCGCCAAGGCGGCATAAGGCACCAAGGCAGATTATCGAACAGGCCCTTCGGGGCCTGTTTTATTATGCCTGTCTCCCTGCTTTCCGTGCATCCTTTGCCGGGCTGAGGCGTTGAAAAGGCTAACCGGGCAAAAGCGCCCGCGCCACACAATCAGCACGCCTCAGGAGACAGCGATGAAAGCACCACTGCGATCCCACGGTTTCGACAAGCCCTCGGACCTCGATGACCATCTGGCCGAACTGGACGAAGAGGCTGAGGCAAGGGCGGCGGATGCACAGGTGGAAAAACCCGCAGCAAAGAGAACGCGTGCTGCCGATGCCATCGATCCGAAGCTGCGTGCCGAACTGGATGAGCTTCGCAAAGAGGTCGAAAAGATTCGCCGCGACGTCAAACGGCTGGAGGCCGCCCAGCATTCCCGCCACAGGCCCGCACTGCCGCAGCATGAACGCGACCGTGAGAATTCCCGCCTGATGACCGTGGTGCGCTCCGTTGCCGTCACCTCGCTCGCCAGCCGCATCTTCGCGTCTTCGCCCGTCATGGCGGCGCTGGTGGCTGTGGTGCCACTCGCACTTGGCCTTGCCGCACGGCGCGGCCAAGGGGCATAGCCGCCGTCGAGGTACGGACCCCGTTTCGCTCGAATTGGTCCTGCCCCAACCCTGCGTTGGGGCGGACGCGTCACCTCCGGCGAATGCCTGAGAGAGGATTTCCCTTGCAATCCGGCTTTCATCCGGCACACATTTCAGCCATCCACAGGCGCTGTGAAAAAACTGTCAAAAAACTTCGCGATGGCGCTTGCCATGTCCGAACAAGATGTTATAACCCCGCTCACTTTCGGGGCACCAAACAGCCCCGCCCGCCAAAAGCGGAGGTTCTTCAAGGACCTGAAGTGCCCGGATAGCTCAGTTGGTAGAGCAGCGGATTGAAAATCCGCGTGTCGGTGGTTCAAATCCGCCTCCGGGCACCATTCTAAGCCCTTGGTATGTCTATCTTTTTCCATTATTTAGCATCCGTTCATAAAACCGGGTTTGACACTTTTCTCAAGAAGGTTTGACAACTTTCGTTTTTCGTCTGTTCACTTCGGCTGCAAAATCCTTCACTGCGGCGACGGTGTTTTTCGACATGTCGGCACGGCGGGAATAGTGCTTTGCCATCGCCTCGGTACGCTGTCCGAGAACGTTCGCGATGGTTCCGTAGTCCATGTTCATCTCTCTCAGGATGGTCGCGACGGTGTGGCGTAGACCCTTCAGCGTGAGGCCAGGTTGGACGCTGCCAGCTTCTTCAAGTTTAAGGCGGATCGGTCGCCATGAAGCTCTGAACCCTGAAACCGTCCACGGCTTGCCGTGGGTGTTGGCGCACAAGGTGATTGCCGAGTGAGGTGGCGCAGCTGCGAGAGCTTCCTCAACAGGCTTCACCAGAGGCAGATAGACCGCTTCACCAGTCTTTCCCCGTCGCGTGTCGATCATGCCCGCCTGAACCGCTGTGCGGGGCAGGGAGAGCGCGTCTTGCGGATCGAGGCCGTAGAACATCATGAGGGTGACGGCAGGCAGCATATGCGGCGGCAGGGCGGCAAGAACCGCGTCCCGCTCCGCGTCCATCCACGGCCGGTTCGCTTGCGGCGCGTTCTTCGGGCGTTTGATAGCCTTGATGCCGGTCGCTGGATTGTCTTTCACTTCGCCGCGCTCTTTGCCCCATGCGAACAGCAGGGAAAGGACGGTGCGCACGTAGGAGCCGAATTTCCGGCCCTTGCTCTCTCCGGCCTTGTCGCGGATCTTGACGATCAGCGGCGGCGTGAAGCTGGTGAGCGGCGTGTCCTCAATGCTTTTCAGGTAATCGAAGCATTTCTGATAGTCGGAGCGCGTCCGGTCGGAAATGTCATCCTGAAAAGCACCGCTGGCGCGATACTTCTTGATCAGCGCGCCGAGCGTGCCGGCGCGGGTGATTTCGCTTTTCTGATGAAGCTGGCTTATGCGGTAACATTCGCCGTAGAACTCCATCGTCCAGAGCGGGAATTTCTCCAGGTCAATGACGGAGCCTGTTTTCCGATGATAACACCGCCACCTGTGAGGCGGCTTCTTATCCTGAAAAATCTGAAAGCCCTTCGGGCGCTTCCTGTCTGCCATTAGCCGAGCTTCGCAATAATCGCGTCGTCGCCCGAGGCCTCGCCGCCCTTCAGGGCGTCAAGAAAGGCGTCGAGATCCTGCATATCGTAAACCTTCCCGCCGGACGGCATCGCCACCGGCTTCACATGGCAGTCGATAGGGAATTTACGGACAGAAAGGCCGCAGTAATCTGCGGCCTCCTTCAGCGTCAGCATGCGCCGGGGCGCAACTCTAATGTTGAGCGTTGCGCTTGCCATTAGTTCTGTTCCTCGATGAATGGCGGAAATCCGTCTCTGATCTTCCGGATTATCTTAGGTGCATAGTTCCAGATTTCCTCGGCGGCTGCGCCATAAACGCAGAAGATCGACGAAAAATAGAAGCACCCGGCGATAGGCTCGCCGGTCCGGACGTTCACATGGTTGAAGCGCTCAAGCCAGCACTCGACAATTTCATTTAACCTGCCGCTCACCTGATAAAGACCAGGACCATCGTACTCGGCAAATTTGCGATAGCCTTGTATAGACATCCAGAAAGTGCCATCGCCCCGGCTCTCCAAGTGATGATTACATCCTGTTGTCTCAGGATGCATTTGCATCAGGATCGACCGCAGCTGCGCCACGCAATCATCCATTTGGCTTTCGAGGCTCTGGGGGACGCGGTCAGTTTTGGCAGCTGCTTCGGCCACGGCGACGGTCGGGACAGCAGCGGCCGCAGTCGCCGCAAGGAAGGATCGGCGCGACATCGCGCCAATGGCACTTGCGCCACCGGCCATTTTCTGATTAATCTTCATACGCATTGAATGACCTTTCACGGGGTTAGGAAAAGCCGACGCTGGTTTACTAGGCCTGAGCGTCGGCTTTTTTCGTTTCAACATTGTCGGATATTGCCGTCTGCAACTGGAAGATAATTTCCGAGTTCATGGAACGGCAATTGCGCATCGCCATATCCTTCAACTGTTCGCGCATCCCTTTCGGGAACCGCAGATTAAATTGATCCACTACTGCTCTATCTGAAAGACTCACCTTGACGCCTCCTTACTGGTATGTCGAGCAGACCATATGCCTGACATACCATTGACGTCAAGCAGGATAGTATGCTGGACATATCAAAACAGGAGAATTTTAGTTGAAAGTTCCAAGTCGCGGCTCTGACCAGTTCAATTTGCGCCTGCCCGATGGGATGCGCGACCGCATCGCGCTCGAGGCCGACAAAGCCGGACGCTCGATGAACGCCGAAATTATCGCACGCCTGAGCTTCACTTTGGACAGCAACTTGAGTGACAGAGAAACACTCAACAGGACTATCGATGATCAGCGCATGCAATTGCGCGAATACATAAATCAAACCGTCCGCGTCATAACCGAAAAAAACAGTCTCGCCTTTGCGCTAAAAAAAGCGGAAGGCGCGAACCGGCAAAATGTCCTGTTTCTCGAAGCTCTTTGCAATCTCCTGGCTGATGACGTGAATATTCCAGAACACATTCGTTCGTTTGCTCACAAAACGCTGGAAGGTATATTTACTGGGGAAATTCTGCGCGAGAGCGGTCCTGAAGAGATCACCAGCGCAACAGAAGAGATGAATGAAATCGCGCGGGATGTGAAAGAAAACGCGCGGTCTCGTGCTGAGAGCGACCCATGGGCGCAGGCTTTCGGCAACAACGGCTATTTCATCACGAACGATATTTCACAGCGCGACCCTACAAAGATTCCTGATGGGCCTGAGACAAACGGAGATAAGCGCAAAAAATAGCGACATTGGCATCCGCCGGCGGTGCGTCCTTTAGATTCGGTACTTCGAGACCATCGCAGGGATCTCACGTTGAAAAGCGAAAAACGCCTCTTTGTAAGGCATGTATGCGTCAGTGAAACCCTCGTGCATGTTTTTCAAGTCGCCATTAACTCTCCGCTGATTAGCATTTGCCATCCAACCCTCGTACTGAGTGGCCTTGACGTCAATGTCACGTAAAGCGACCATAGTCTCTGGAAAATGCATAGACGCTATCGCTATAGCTTTCGAGAGCGGAGAAATTGGAAGCTCCTTAGCTTCGCCGTACACATGAGTACTTCTTTTAACCTCTAGCCAGTGATCGAATTCAAACAGGGCAGTAATCAGCGTTTCAAATAGTTTTTGGCGCTTCTCCCGCTTGGCTGCCTTCGATGTGAGAGTATGAGTGACAAGCGGGCCTATCGCCGTGCCAACAACGGCGATCACGCCGCCAACTATTACCGGGCCTAGAACGGCCCAGATCGATGCAGTTGCGCTTGCTTCCATTGCTCACCCTCAAAGAATACGATGAAAAAATCATATCCGGATCGGCATATAACTATTGTAGTTCGCATGCCTTCAGGAACTGGCCGGCCGCTTTCGTCGAACCATCGGGCGAAATATCAACGGAATGCTTGCTGTCCAGACTTTCGACATGCAAGCCGGCCAGAATCTTCTTTTTTGCGCCGCCGATGGATTTCACGATGGTGGCTTTCTGATCATCCTGAACGTCTGCTTTAAAGCCTCCGTATTTCTCATTGTGTTGGTAGGCCTCGCCATCAAGGCGCACTGCTTCACCACTATCGACCTTGAGAACAATGACGCCTTTAAGCGAAGTGTCGATATCCTCCTTCATCGGGAAGATGAAAGAGACGGAGACGTTACGCTCGGCGTCACAGGTTATGTAGACGGATCCGGAAACAGCACTGCCAAGCATGACAGCCGTCTGCTTACCGCTGAATACGTCCTCTTCCGATTTCGTGAACCAGCCGTTGGCAAAAGACGCGCCAGCCGATGCAAGAAGGAACGCTGCACTAAGCCACGATTTTCGTATCGACATTTAAACCCCCGAATTTCGATGCGATTATGGATTGAGTATAAGAATGAATGAACGTTATCAGGGAAAATTCAGATCGCCAACTTGGCGACTTGAAAACTGGTGGGGAATTTCCCCAGCAATCAACCGGGGGGATCTTCTCCCAGTTGCCGTGTCCGCATCCGACACCCACAATGTATAAGTGTCTCTTGTTTCCCGCTTTGATTGAACGGATAATAATTTTCTGGCAGCTTGTGTTGTTCGATTTTCGGGGGAAAGATATGAAATTCAAGAAAGCAATAGTTGCACTGGCGACACTGATGTTGGCCAGCTGCGTACAGTCTGTCACGGTGAAAACGCCATTCAATACAGCGGAGCATGAATTCGCCGCCAAGCCAGGTAAAGCGACGGTTAGCGCTCAAGCCTTCATGCGCAGAAATGACGGGATGGTGGTATACGCTGCCGGCAGCAATGCAATGCTGTTACCAGCCTCAAGCTATGTCCGCGAACTATATGACACCAGTCAAAAGGTCTACGGCGCGCCGCCAGTCACCAATCTTGATATCCGGTTGAAGGATTATACAAAAATCGCTCAAGCGAACGGAGAGGGAAGATTTTCGTTTCACGGCGTTCCAGATGGCGAGTATCTCGTGGTTACGAACGTCAACTGGCGGGCTGGTGACAGTACACAGGGCGGCGATCTGACGAAGTTCATCACTGTGAGCAATGGGCAAAACGTTGACGTTATCCTGACTCGCTAGAGCAGAGGCATTATAGTGATTGAGCTTGTAAAATCCTTTGCTTCATCGGGTGTAGGTCAGGCGCTGATCATCGCAGCAATTACGGCGATTGTTGCGCGTATTTTCACGCCCAAAGGCAAGCTGATATGGGGCGTTTCTCACCAGCACCACTACCGCATGCCAAACCTTTCAAACGGTGAAACTTTTCCGGTCGTCACGCAACAGGTCTGGTTCCAAAACACTGGGCGATCTCCAATTCAGGAAATTGAAGTCGTATTCAATTGGAAACCGCAGCACTTCGAAATATGGGACCCCAGACATTGGGGAGCTGATTTTCTTCCAGACCGCCGTTTCGTGATCAAGATACCCTCTCTCAACAGCCGGGAGATATTCACGCTATCAATGATCGACACCGTAAATGAGCTTCCCGCTGTTCTGTCGGTTCGATGGCTAGGCGGCATTGGGAAACAGGTGGAAATGGTACCCCAGAGGCAGTTTTCCACCGTGTTCAATGTGACTGTTTTGGCCATTCTTTTCGCAGGGACAATTTCAATATTGTATTTTCTGCTTCAGCTCGTGCTGTGGTTTGTTGGAACGCCTTCGGCGTGAGATGGTGTGCTCTCACCGAGCCAAAGCATGCACCATCGCCAAAAGAGCCGCCAACTTGGCGACTCTTTTGGCGATGGGATGACAACATTTCTCGTCTGGATTCGTGCGTTTCTCGCAAATCGCTTGTGGATAGTTATCCAAGCTGGTGACAAAGCCAGCGATTCCAGAGTCATAATGCGCGTGTGCCGGAGAGTAGATGCGCTTAGAATCGCAACAAAGATCTACTCCCCGTGCACTGGCGACCCCCGGAAGAGGGAGGACGGCTGCAACCGATCCTCCCTCACCTGTCCGGATAACAACCATTCTTCAACAATCCGTCTGCCCTGCAAAGCCCCAAGCTGCTTTTTGCAAGCATTTTTGTTAGGAAACCGAACCCCGAATGTGGCGAAGGCATAAAAATGGAAGATCCTGACGACTCTACACTGGTGGAACATTGGACCGACGAAAAACGCCGGGAGCGTTACCAGTACTATGCCCGCGAAAAATACGAATTCTATAAGGCAGCGAGAGAGGTCGCCTTTAAAGCTAACATTGAATATGGAAAGTGGCTTTTAGCCTCCGGACTAGTTGTTCATGGAGGAGCGATATACGCGATAAACGCTATCAAAGATGGATCGAAACCAACACTCATGCATGGACTGCTAGTGGGAGCGCAGTGGAATGTTGCAGGGATCGTGTTCGTTCTAATTGCCGGATTATCGGCTTGGCTAAATTTTCAGTACGCTGCGCATATCTACAACGACTGGGCTAACCCACTGATGGTCTACAAGACCGATCAGTTCCCCGAGGACAGTAATAAGGCCGATCCTGTTGGTGCAACACGCCTGCTTTCGATATTCGCGGGTCTACTTGCACTATGGGCTTTTGTCGCCAGCGCTGCGAATGTGTTTTTCGCTTTGAAAAGCGCTTATTGATATCCTCTGTGAAGATCGCGGGCGCGCATGCGGTATGCGAATTGGAATTGACTATCGGCTTCCTGTTCACTGATATCCGCCATCGGTAAAATATCCAGGCAAGATTCGATTGATTACTTTCACGCCTTCGCGCGGCAACATCCTCATGTGCGACTTTGACATGGCAACGGTACCGCCAGAGATGCGCAAGCGCCGCCGTGTTATTGTCCTTTCCCCCAAATCTTATAACAAGCGGCCAAGCATGGCCGTGCCGGGCAAATGCATCGTGGTGCCGCTGTCAGCGACCGAACCCCGCACGCCTCAACCTTCGCACGTTGCTATTCCTGATGATCGATACGCTAGCGTCACGAAGCCGGTATGGGCGATCTGCGAAATGGTGGCGCACGTCTCCCATGCCCGCCTTGATCGTGTAGCATCTGGCAAGAAATTCCTGTCTGAAAGCATCACGGCAGATGATCTACAGAGCATCGAAAATGCGCTCAAACATGCACTGGGTTTTCCAGCCGAATGAAACATCATGCAACATGATGCAACAGCATGGCTTCACATTGGACTTGAATTTTCTGCGTTCACAGACTATATCAAGGTCACTTCCCGAAAGGGGCTTGCGGGCCTGTCCAGCGTGAAAGCGCTGGCAGGCCTAAATCATTTCTGGCGACAAGCTTACCGGCCGCCGCCGCCACCTGGTTTGCTGATCTCCGGCGGAAAGGTGCAGCCCGTGTCGGCGTCTCTCATACCCTTGCCAGCTGCTCCATTCCTCAAATAATCATGATTGTTGCAGTACCGGTCATCGGCGGGGAACCGCCCGTGAGCGCGGCGTTCCGACATGCAATACCAAACTGCAAACGATCGTTTTTAGCTACCCTGAATACGCGGGTGTAGATGGTGCGCATTGTCCGATCCAATCCGGGGTTGCCGTTGGAAAGGGTACTGTCGACCAACGCTCCATTATTGAAGACCCCAAGGCCGACCGCAGAGGCAAGGGCGGCCTCCTGGTACGCCGAAATCGACATGTGAGCGACTCCGTCATATGGTACGGTGAATATCCCGCCAGACAGCGAGCCTGAGTTGTCATAGTCCTCAACCAACGCCGAAGCGAGAAGTGTCAGATTGTCGATCGAGTTGGGAATTGCACCTGTCGCTAGATTGTAAGCCCCGCTAGCAAGTGCGCGAGTGGCGACGCTTTGAGGACTGGTCACAAGCATGCGCCAGTTGGTGCCGTCATATCCGAACTCGATGATAGAGTTCATCTTAAGATCGCCGGCCACGACATCGTCGCCAGAGGCCGTCTTTATCGGCCTTACTCCAAGGCCATTGAGGTTTATCGTCGCTGGACCGGTATTGACGTTCGAGATCTTGACCATGACGATCAGTCCGAGAAACAGGCTGGGTGGAGCTGGATTAAGAGTTGCGACAATCGCGTTGCCAGTCCCGGCAGTGGCAGCAAAGTTCACCTTGCCGGCCTGCACAGCCTGGGATAACTGCAGCCCATCAGCAGGTACGAGACCGGACTTAACCAAGAGGTCCACAAGCTCGCGCTGCGGCTTTTCGATGGCCTTAGCGGGAACCGCGGAGCCGCGAACAGCACCAGGTATATCCTTGTCGACGTAAGATGCATCAGGATCAGTCGATCCGTAGGGCGGGTAATATTTCATTGAAGTATTTCCTTCGTTGCTTGGTCGATGAGAGGATCGTGTTCCGGAGCCTGGGAGGCCATGGCTTCCATCCGATCAGCAATGTCGTTGCAGAGGTCGTGAGCGATCTTGCGCAGCGCAACCCGAACGCCGTGCACGCCTTCCTTGGCGACGATCGACGCCAGTTCATCGGCGCGGTTAGGCAGACGATCGACTATTAGGCTGATCTCGTGCTCAACCGAACGCACGGCTTCATTCAATTTGTCCTGACGAACGAGGGATGACACTTCCTCGTCGAGCCGGATTTTATCGCGGCTGACACGCATCCATTCCGCCTGTCGCTTGGCTTCTTCAAAACTGTCACTCTGAAACGTTTTCTCGGCCGGCGGCGCTGCCATCTTGGCGGGGTTCATGAACCGCTCGCGGTGATGATCGTAATGGGCAAGAGATATCCGAAGCACCCGGCCGCGTCCGTCGCGATCAACCGGAACACCTTTCATCACGGCGAGGACGGCCTGTATCGTCTTCGAGACGGCCTGTTTCGTCACACTGTCACGGGCAGCGATTTGCTCTGCTGACCACATGAAAAGATTATCCGGGGTGTCATCGCTCATGGCGACCGCCTGAACTGGTACCAGACCGTAGACGATCCGAACCATGCGCAGATCCCGTCATCGAGGGATAGTCCGGTACAGGAGAAGCGATAGAGAGTGGAGCGCCAAGGTCGTCCGCCCTTGGCGCTCCTACACCGGGACCTCTCATTGCCCCCTCAGGAGAAGGAGAAACCGAGGGAGCCGAGATCGACGGCGATGCTTTTTTTCCGTTGCTGGCGAACGGCGAGGTAAAGTCGGAAGCCAGCGCAGCGGGCGCGCTTGCCGATATCCGCCGCCGTTTCCACCTGTTTTCCTTTTGCGGCTTGCCGCCCTGATCGGCGCCAGCCATGATAGTCAACCCCGCCGAGAAACAGCCTTGCTGACGAGCGATGTCAGCTTGGCGGTTTTTTTCGGCTGCGTTTCATCGCTGCTTTTTTCCGTGTTGCGATGATGGTTGGCGACAATCTTGCGTAGCTTGTCGCGGCCTTTCTTTTCAGCTTCAGGCATCCTGTTGATCCTTTGTGTTAGCGCCCATTTTTGAGAACAGAGACCGTGACGCCTCCGGCCCAAGTGTGGTTTGAAAGAGAATGTGGCGGAGGAACGGTACGCTTTCAGCGCCGAGACTGGCGGCCTCGAAAGCCTTCAAAATCCCTTCGCACCGAAACCGGAACCGCTCTAACGCGACATCGACGGCAGACGACAGTTCGGCCGCTCCGGGGTGTCTGGCCGCCAGATCGACAACGCAGGCGCTGCGGTCCCGTCGCTGGTCACTCAGGACGGCGAGCAGGCGATCCAGTTCCGAACTCCGCTCTGCCGCCTCCTGTCGAACGCCACGAGCGCGGCATTCGTCGAGGTATGTCCGTCTCGGCGTGAAGGTGATGACCGTCATGGCAGCGCGTCCTGATGGGCGAGAACTGCACGGGGGTCGGCGTCGGCGCGGCGATTGACCGTAATGCCGGATGTTTCCGCCTCGCGAATGAGTGCTTCTTCCGAAAGCTCGGCGTTCAACAAGGATTGATCCAGGTCGGCAAGCCGCTTGGCGCGCTCCGCGTCCGTCAGGCCTTTTTCGCTCTGATAGATTTCCGATATTTCCTGCTTCATGGCGCTCGCCAGAACGTCACCCTGATAGGCAACCAGCGCGTCCGCCAACACGTCAAAACCGGGCAAGCGCCAGCGGCCGGGATCGGTTGCGAAGCGCGACGGGCTGGGGGCGCGCTCCATCGCATGGGTGACGGCGCTGGAAACCCACATTTCGGCGCGGCGATGCGCCGTCGCTTCATCGACTGGCATGCGCTCAATCGCATCGCGCTCCGCCTTCAGGTCTTCGACCTGTGACCTGATGTTCTCGAGGCCTTGCGAGAACGCTGCGAAAACGGAGCGTACGCCAGCCAGTGCGTTTGCCGGTTTATCGGCCATATGGATCAACTCCCATGAAATTCGCGCAGTTGGTGAAAAGCTCTCCGATCGACTGGCGGCGCTCACTGAGCGGCTCAAGCTCCGCTCTCATCTGGGTTATCTTCGCGTCGATCTGCCGTATTTGAGCCTCAAGCGCCTGCTTTTTCCGCGCCAACTCGTCGCCGTCGATCCGCAGGATGTTCTGGGAAGCATCGTGCAACATGCGGGCGATATCGGCTTGGAGGCGACCTTTCGCGGCGGCCATATCGCGGATTTTTTCCGAGAGATCGTTGCAACTCGAAAAAATGGCGTCGCGCTGCGCACGGATAACCTCAAGCCTGCCGGGGTCTATCGTGGGTGATGAAGTCATTCGTCGGTCTCCTTTGGTCGTCACGCTGTCACGCATGTTCGGAAATTCAAAACGCACTTGAATTTCCGGAATGAAGAATTTGAGCCAGCCGCCGTTCGCCGGGGATGCAATCGCCGGAGCGGAGGATTTTCCACCAGGTGGCTGCAGGCTCGGCAGCAGGTGCGTCGAAAGATTTGCTTTCGCGGGGCCATCTGTCCGACTGGTAGCGCTTCGCAGATGCCGCCATCATTTTCGCGGCGGCTGGCGGCGGCAGCTTCGACCATTCCGGCACGGCGGCCCATAGGCCAAGCAAGCGGCGGTCGCGCCGGCCCAGTTCAAGCTTGCGAACCGGCGATGTCCCGCCCCATGTCTTGAGGCCAAGCTCGGCATACAGCGAGGTTTTGAAACCGCTGGCGATGCTGGCATTGAGCGCCTCCATCAGGAGGATACGGCTTCGCTCCGGGATGCGCCGGCCACCCATGAGGTGTTCCACGAGATCGAAGATAGCCTGCAAGGCGGGATCGGTTGAGCGCTTCTTGTCAGCCATGGAAGACGCCCCCGAAACCGCGAAAGCGATTTGGAACAGGTGTTCCATTTTCAGGCCGCAGCGGCAATTCAGCTACCGAAACGCACCCGCCGTTTCCGGCTGCAACCAATGCGTTTGCGTTAACCGCAGGCGTTAACCAAGCGTCAACCCTGACAACCCTGACAACCCAATTTTTCGACCTGTTTGACTGGCGCTTTTCCGGGGTCGTCCCGCCCCGCAGAGGGTCAAATCCGGGTACGGTCCCTACACCCAGGGGGTTGGGTCGGTGGCCTTTTCGGTCACACTTCGCCATCGTCCTCACCCTCCTTTTCGAGGTGAAGATGACAGAGCGTGCGAAACCATTGCCATTGCTTATCGCTCAGGTGGAACTTGCCCTTCGAAGCCTTTGCTAACGCCAGAACGTTTTCGACAAAGTCTCGCTGCTTGTCCGTCAATCCGCCGCCTTCCAGCAACAGGCGTCGAGCATCGCCTATGACCTCATCACGCGTTGGATGCTGGCTTTCAGCAGGACACGGCTCTGGCTCTGGCGGGTCGCGATAGACGATCTTTTCCTGAACCACGACACGCTCGCGATACACGATGACCTCTACCGTTGCAGGCGGCTTTGTCAGCGCGGCGGTGAGATCGTGCCATCCCAAACCAGCGCCGCAAAGGGTTCGCCCAATGGCCGAAACCGCCGCTACCACTTCGCCGGCATGGTTGCTGGATAGCATCGGCAACAGCTTCCCGAGCTTTTTCACTGTTTTCTGATCGATATCGCCCATCGGTTCCCGGTATCCCGATTTCAGCCGTACGCCGCCGAGGCGGTTGAGCCTTTCCACCCCCATCCCCGAGTTGTGGGTTTGTCTCTCGGCTCATCAGGCTGGTCATTCCGGTTCGATGGGTGGCAAGGGTGGCCCTCATACTCCCTCTCAAAAGCCGTTTTTTCCGGTTTGTCGTTCTCAAAGAGAGAGGTTTTAACTTGAGTCCATGAAGTGCGTAATTTTTTGAACCCTATCTTCATGGCAAGCCACTTCATCCAGCTAAAGGAAATCACCTTGATGACGTTCGTCAGGCTCTTTCCAAACTGGCGGCGCCGCTCCTTCACGGAAATATGCCCGAGTTCCTTCGAGCCTCCCTTGCGAAGCGCGTTCTGAACGGTTGTACGGCTCACACCGGCTATGCTGGCGATTTCATCCAGGCACATTTCGCAGCGGTTGCCGTGCCGCTTACATTCTTCGGCAATGACGGCCAGCGCCGCGCCCTCGCCGGCGGAATAGTGTTCCCGGATCTCGGGCGGCATATTGGACGGCCCGCTTATCCGGCGCTTTCTGGCGCGCCGCTCACGGCTCTTGTCGGTTGACATGCGCTGACGCCGAGCTTTCTTGACGACGCTCTCTGCCGCCCCGCTGGCCGTCTGCTTCTCGTAAGCCTTTGTTGCGGGTCTGGTGGCCTTACCGTTGGCGAAATAATCGTCATGGGATCGAGCGGAGCGGGAAACGATACGACTGCGAAGCAGCGCGGATGATGGCCTGTATTCCGTCATTCACTCGCTCCCGGCTTTGAGAGCGAATGAGCAAGCTTCGCCGCCTCGGCGGCTTCCATGACCGTCAGGGCGAAGCGTCGGCGGATTGTGACGACTGGATGAGAGACCAAAGGATTGCGGCAAAGCCACATGGCTGCCTCGCGAACGCGGGGCTCAATGGCTCGCAATGAGTTTGACAAGTCGCCGCTAAGTGATTGACTTTCAAACGCGGGTTTGACGGAAATTTTTTCGTAAGGCTTTGTTTTTGGCGCTTCACGCGGGGATTGAAAATCCGCGTGTCGGTGGTTCAAATCCGCCTCCGGGCACCATTACAATTTTCCAGCATTGTTTTTATTGTGTTTTTCTCCTCTGTTTGACCAGAGTTTAAACATCACCCCGAAAAGCTGGACACTTTTGTTCCTGTTTCGATCATTCTTCTTCAGGCTCGACCGTGTCCTGCATCAACTCCACGGCGCTCTTTGCAAGCACCTTCTGACGTGCTGCCCTAGTGTAACGCGTGACCTCCTTCGAGGTTGTATGTCCGGTTATGGACATGATCTGGTGTTCGCTCGCGCCGCGATCGGCGAGCCGCGCGGCCGCTGCCTTACGCAGGCCGTGGGCGCTGCAATGCGTCAAGTCTGCCTCGTTACACCGCTTCCTGAACCAGTTACCAAAGCCATTAGACGTGAACGGCTTTTTGAATTCGGTAACCAGAAGCGTCATTTCCCCGCACGGTCCGGCGTCGATCGCCTTCTGCAAATGTGGATGGATGGGCATCTCCAGTTTCCGAGGCTTGCTATTCCTGCCCTTAAACTGGGTGAAGCGCAGCCAGCCCTTACTGATGTGCTGCTTTCCAAACAGAATAATATCGCTGCGGCGCTGGCTGGTGTATAGCATCAAGGTCAGCGCCAGATAGGCCTTTGTGCCGATCGGGTGACGCGCCTCGAACTGCTCGACCTCCTCCGGCGTCCATGAATGGAAACCCTCCGATCCCGTCTTGAAATAGGGTATGTCGCGGGCCGGGTTGGTGGCGCAGATCTCGACGGCTGGCATAATCGCCCAGTTAAAAACAGCGCGTAGCGCCTTCAGGCGTCCGTTGGCCGACTCCGGCACGTCTGCTTTCCTGTCCCTCAGAACGCGCACGGCCTTGGCGTTGAACGACGACAGAGGGACATCTTCGAAAAGCTTTGATGATTCTGGCTTGATCGGTTCGGCCCAGATGCTTTCAATGATCAGTTTGCGAACATATTGTGTTCGCTTGTCGAGCTGCTTGTATTCGGCGCTCTGGAAATATTGCTCGCACAGCCAGCGCAGCGTTCCTTTTACGGAGAGCTTGGGGCCGGTCCTGTCTTCCTTCATTTTCCCGTTCAGTGCGTCATAGTAGGCGGCATTGAACTCATCGCTGCCCGGTACGCCTGGCAGCCTTATTTTTTTCTGGCCCTTGCGGCGAAAGTAAAAACGAAGAACGCCGTCGGTGTTGTCCTCGACGACGTACTTTTTGCTGAATTTTTTCGGCATTTACGCGAAATCCCACTCCTCGTTATCATCATCCTCGCCACCCGGAAGCCTCGCGAATGCTTTTTCCAGCGACCGCCGGTCCCAGATATTGCGGCTATTGGCTCGCTTGGGTTTCGGCATTCTGCCATCAGCCACCATTTCGTCAAATAGGGATACTGAGACGCCGATATAGGCGGCGGCCTGTTCCCGGTTGAGGCCAAGGATTGATGGCAGTGGGCAGGCCGTAACCCGCTCCGTTCTTCCGGAGGTATTCATCTAGAAAGCCTCCGCTTTGGGTGCTGCGCCGCATACGCCATGAATGCGTTCGCATCGCCATTACAGCAGGTATAGCCCGCCTCGGGCGGCCCGATCTTATGGAGCTGATCCATCCGAAAATGAGCCGGCCCGATCTTCATGCCGGGAAAATTGAAGGCAATGATAACCTGCCCTCGATGCCAACCCCCGTTCTCGCCCTCTGTGACATAGGCGTGATGTCCGCGAGACGCTTCCTTATCCTCGACGAATTCAACGTCCGGGAACCGGCCTGCGACGATGCGCTTGAAATCCTCGATCGCTGACAGCTCCTGGGCCTTTCGGCGCAAGTCGTGTCGCATCTTTTTCCATTTGCACCGGGGTGAGCAGTAGACAGCACCGCTGACCTTGCCGCAGATGCCGTTGACCGGCAGTCTGTGTTCATAGGGCAGGTCGGAATCGACGGTAATGCCACAACCAACGCATTCGAAGTGCCACCCATATTCTACGGCTACCTTGGCTGGAACGCCTGTTGCTGCATATTGGTCGGCCCATGGTGCACGCCGGCACTGCACGCCGCCGAGCTCGCCCTCGGCGTACTCATTCGCGCCCCACTTGGCAGCATAGATCGATTTTTCAGCGAAATAGATATCGCCGGTCATCTCGTATTTTTCGAGTACCGCGTACGCCTTCAAAATCGTCATGGCGCACTCCAAGGAATTAGAGGCGTAGCGTAGGCCACCATCAACGGATGACGAGGTTGGCCGTCATTCGCTGTACCCCAGCACATCGGCTTCGCTCCAGCCTGATCCAGAACACCGACGACCGAGCGCCATCTCGTGCGAAGAGCCTTTGGCAGCTTGGCCGCCGGACCCCATGCCACGATGTGAATATCCGCACCCTGTATCGCCCTCGCGATATGCGCGTCATTCTCTGGTCCAACCGGATCAGCGGCGCGGGCCAATGCCTTCACATCCTTGTTTACGAGCGCGCACAAATTCCAGACAATGACCTTGCTGACGCCGAGGCGAAACGCAAAGCCATCCACCTTCGTCATTGTGGAATCATTCTTCTCCTCGTCCGCATCAGATGGATTGACCATGCCAAGCGAAATGACGGGGCCGGATCGACCGTAGTCGTGTTCAAGCAGGTAGCGATAAAGACCGCAATCGGAGAAGATGGCGCGTCGCGTCGTCAATAGGTCGCTCACAGGCCACCCTCCTGCTTTGCGGGTGCTGCGGCGCGCATAACGCGGTCTAGTTCCGCAGCGATGAGCGCCCCAGCCTTCTCAAGATCGCGTTGACGGCTGGTTGGCTTCCAGAAATCGCGAGACCAAGGCCATGCGCCTGGTGCGTCATCTAGTTCGCCGCTATTATGAAGGGCGTAGCAAGCCGCAGCTTCCAGCAGTTCGCCGTTCGTATATTTGTCGTCATGCTCGGGAGACCAGCCTTCTTTTTCAATCTGGCGGGCGCGCTCGGCTGCGATGGCCTTTATCGCGGGGCTCCCAACCACGTCCTGCACTTGTGCGGAGAGGGCGAGGCGTAGCATTTCAGCGCATTCTTTGAATGCTTTATTTCGGGCGCTCCAATTCGGACCGAAGCCATTCCCTTCTTCGACGGCATCCTTTTGCTTGCTGTGCAGGATTGCCAAAACGCGCTCAAAGCCCCGCTTTTCATTTTCGCTTTGAGGCGTCAGAGCAGCCCAAGCCGTGCGGAACTGGTTGTAAAAGTGGTCTCGTTCTCTGGCCGTTTCGTTTAGTCTATCCCGCAGAGACGCAATCTCGTCACCTTCGTATAATTTTTCTGTGCAGCCAACTGCTCCCGCAGAGCCCGAGAAACGCTTGTCCTGTGGATGAGGCATGAACTCAACAGGATCGACTGGGCTTTCGCCTTCCAGATCCCACCAGTATCCATTCTTGTCATCAGTCCAGACGGCCTCGTAAATCCGGCCATCTTCATCCCGCACCCAGTAGCGCTCGGAGAGCCTGAGCATCACGCCGACCTCTGAAAAATCCTGAACGTCGGTTATCGAGCGATCGGCCTGGGAAATCGGAAGCCATCTAACCCCAAGCTCTTTTTGAGCCTGAAGTTTTCCTTCTTCAAAACCGGTTCGACGTGCGGCTTTCCTGCGATGCAAATGAGATTTCGTCACTGGCCGCTCCTCCGCAAGTGATGATATGTTTCAAGGAAGGCCTCGGCAGCGCCGTGCGGATCTTCCCAAGGGAAGATTTCGGCCTCAAATGGTCTGCGGCCCTCGACCGTTCCCCACGTCTCACCATTGCTTGGCATCAGGTCACGCTGCTCTGTCGCCAGCATGCATAGATCCAGATGCTTGATGTAATTATGGGAAGGTGTCTTAACCCTGAAGAGGGAAAGGCCAGCAGCCTCGCAGCGCTTCTCAACTGCCTTGTAGTCAGGGCATTTGGATTTCAGAGGCGAACTCATGTCGCCACAGGTCGCCTCGCCAACCTCGTGCATCAGCGCCGCCATCTTGCTTCCCGGCTCAGCGTAACCAGCCATGATGATGCAGTGCTGGGCAACGGAGTAATAAACCCGCTTGCCTGTGCGGCGACTGACACACTGGCCGGAGAAGCGCGACTGAAAGGCGAGACCATAGGCCACATCCTCAATCGTCAACTCGGATCCTTCCGGGTTGTCGAAGTCGAAATAGGTGCCGGATCCGAGAAGAATGGTCGGGCCGATGATGCGATGGATAGGTGCAGACTGTTCTGTCATCAGGAAACCCTCATAGGCATGACGATGTAATCTTCGTCGGCGTCGCCATCTGGCGTGAAATGTCCCGGCGCGCCGGGGTCCGTGCCGTGGAGACAAAAAGATGTGGTGGAAATGCTGGACAGGGTTTCGTTGACGTATGTCGGATTGAAACCCCTCAGGTGGCTGTCGCCGTCGAATTCGATATCGACCGGCTCGGACGCGTTCTGGCCGTCCCGCGCCACCAGCTCGATCTGCATCAAGCCTTGCTGGATATCGAGGCGGACGGAAGACTTACTGATGTCGCCGGCAATGACGCTCACGCGGGTAATCGCCTTGCTGACAGTGGAGCGATCGGCGCGCAGGAAGACATTGCTGCGCGCGGGAATGATGCGGTGGTAATCCGGAAACTGGCCGTCAATCAGTTTTGAAACAAGGGTGATATCCTCGCACTCGACGACAATCTTCCGGTCATTGATGAAGAATGAGCAAGCGGCCTTGCTGTGGCCGAACAGCTTGCGGATTGCCTGAACCGTCTTGATCGGGATGATTGGCGGCTCGAATGCATTCAACTCGCTGGGCGAGATCCGCGATACGGCCATCTTCAAGCCATCAGTGGCGCATATTGCAAGCTTGCCGCTCTCCAGCCCTTCGACGAAGGTTCCGGACAGATAGGGTCTATCCTTCATCGTCGTGTTCATTGCATAGGCGACGCGACCCAATGCATCCGTCAGAACGCTGGCCTGCACCGCAAACGCCAATGGCGGCCGATCTGCTCCGATGGATGGAAAATCGGAAGCGGGCAGGGTATGCAGGTTGAAACGCGAACGTCCGCCACTCACTGTGACCTGACCGGGGAACTGTCCTGGCTTGACTGTGATCTCTGCCGACTCCGGCATGTTCTTTACGATCCGGTAGAACTCATCGGCTGCTATGGTCAGGCCTTCGCCGGCCGCTGCCTCCAGCAGCTCGCAGCGCGTCCCGATTTCAAGATCAAGGTTGGTGCCGCGCAGCAGGAGGCGTTCGCCATCTGGCTGCAGCAGCACGTTTTCGAGGATCGGAATGTTGTCCTTGGCCGGAACGGCTTCGGTCACCGCCGACAAGGCCACCAGAAGCTCGGACCGATGAGCGCGGAAATGGATAGGATCTTTACTCATGTCGCCCTCAGCTCCGTTTTCCGGTGAGGAGGTCGGCAATCCCACGTTCGTGGGAGGGGGGGGCAAGATCAAAGTGACGCGACAGGATTTCCATCGCCTCATCAACGTTGCCTTCTGCCATACGCCGGTATGCCTCGCCGACATGATAAAGGTCGCTGTCGTCGAGCTTATGCAGCTGATCGTAGGCGTCGATGATGTCGTCTTCGTCCAGGTCGCCGATTTCGACCTGTACCTTCGCATTGAAAGTCAGATCAGAAACAATCGCAGGGTGAAGACAATGCTTCTTGAGCCATGCGGCGATACGCTCGTCATTGTGATCATCTGAAAAATTGATCGTGATTTCCTGATTTACCTGCATTGGCGGCTCTCCAGAATTTTCGCGTACATGCTGGGGCAGGGCAGTGTGATGCTGCTGCCGAAGCGGCGGATGACGACGGTGGTGAAATCAAACCTTGCCTGTTGCCAGGTGTTGCCGTTGATCGGCGCGACCAGGCCAAGCTCCTTGCATCGCGTCGTGACGCGGCTGAAGCTAGCGCCGTAGTGGTCTGCGATCTGGTTCCGGCCCATGCCGCGCTGAACGCAGCGTGCCAGCATGACGGGTGACGGCAATTTGCTGCCGCCGCGCTTATCGGTGTGCCGCATGATGGACACTCCTTTCGTGGACATTGAGGGATTTGAGAAGATTGCGGCTGTCCGCCCACTTGGCGTGACCGACCCACGCGGCAAGGAATTTCTCCAGCCGCTGGTGCTCGCCGCCGGCACGATAGGCGCGGATTTTGCGCTTTGCCCGCGCAACACTGTCACGGCGCAGCAGCTTGTGGGTGGGCCAGATGCGGTAACCGACGAAGTTAGCGCCACGGCTGACGGGTTGGATGCTCCATTTGGAGAACCTGAGGCCCAGCCGCTCGCGTGACAGCTCCTCGATCGAGGCGCGGACCTTGCGCAGATGCTCCGACGATTGCCCGAGAACCACGATATCGTCCATGTAGCGATACCAGTAGCGCTCGCCGAGTTCCTGTTGCAGGTGCCGGTCCACCACGCCGCCGTAAATGTTGGCGAAGATCTGCGACAGTAGGTTGCCGATCGGCAGGCCGATGCCATCACGCGGCAGCATGGTCTCAATCAGGCGCAGCGTGGCGCGGCAAGAAATCTTCGCTTCTATCAACCGCCACAGCGCGCCGTGCTCGATGCTGGCGAAGTAGCGGGAAAAATCCGTCTTGAGGATATAGAGCGGTTCTGCGTCGTGCGTCAGCCGCCGCATATCGGCCTGCAATGCCGTTGCAGCTGCATGTGTTCCCTTGCCCGGACGGCAGGCAAAGGTGCGCGGCAACAGCGTCGCCTGAAATATCGGCTCGATGACGGCACACAATGCATGCTGCGCCACGCGGTCCTCAAATGGCAGAGCCGATATCATCCGCTCCTTCGGATCGAAGATCTTGAAATTATGCGGCTGGCCGGGACGATATGTGCCGTCGCGCATGGCCTGCGACAGATCCTCCAGATTGAGGATCGAGAACTCATTGAACTCCAGAAAGCCCGTCGTCAGGCGCTTGCCAAGGGTGGTGCGCCTGAAGGCGTGACGCATGTTGGCGTCTGCCGTGATCTTTCCGATAAGGTTGCGGTATTTCTTTCCCATGATAATCGCTCCGGATTGCCGGTCGCGGGTTTCGACGGCGTTGCCGCTACTCCCCGCTTTACCGGACCCTGTCATGTGTTCGCCGAAGCCGGACGATCGGGCCGACCACCCTGTCAGCTGGGCGTAAACCGCCGTGCCGACCGTGGAAGATGACCGGCGTGGCCGTGGCTCGCGCCGAGTCGTGAATGGATCGTCGCTCGCGCCGCGCGCCCCGATGTTCTCGTTCGAGTTCTCGGGCCAGTAGTCCAAGTTCGCGTACCGGGAGCCGGCGTTCTCGCCGTTGATCCAGGAGCCGCCAAAGATGGACGGACGCAACAGCATCATGACCCCGACCGCCCGTTGCCTTTTGCCGATCTGATCCACCCGCCGAGCATCGATCCCGTTTCAGCGATGTGGCGCAGTGCCACCTTGTGCTGGTGATGGGAAAGGAATTTCAGTTTCGGATCGGAGGCAAAGCGCAACCAGAAGCGCAGCGTTGCCAGGTTGGCGTCTGCTGCGTAGAGCTTTGAGGCCTGTTTCGACTTCGCTGCCTGATAAAGAAAACCGACCTGGTCAAACAACAATCCGATCAGCCGGTCCCGCAGCACGCCATGGCTGCGAGGGCATTTCTGGAAGATCGGATAGAGGTAGGATACGGCTTTCTCGAATTTCTCGACGATCGCCAGATCCTGCGGATTTACATATTCATCTCGTGTCATGGCTGGCGATCATCCGTTTCAGGGGACCCGCGCTTCCGCGCGTGTCAGGCATGGTTCAGGTGGTCGCTCGCGCCGCGCGCCCCGAAGTCCTCGAACGAGAACTCGGGCCAGTAGCCCAAGTCCGCGTACCGGGAGCCGGCGTCCTCGCCGCTGAGCCAGGAGCCGCCAAAGATGGACGGACGCGGGTTATCCGGATCGCCGTCCGTGCCCCACTGCCACATGGTGCCGGTGATATCGAACAGGCCCCACTTGCTGATGAAGTTGATGGCGTTCTCATCAAGCGCGCCCGTCACGGTCGGCTCGCTGTCACGGGAGGCGCGTTCCTTCACGCCATAGGCGGCGGCGAAGAATTCTTCCGCGCCGAGAAGGCGCTTGCCGTGACCTGCGTAGATTTCCACCGCCGTCGCATAGTCGAGCTTCCTGTATCGGCTCTGGCCGCCCAACTTCATCGGCAAGTCGCGGCCGTCGGCGATGATCGCCCTGGCGCGGCTGGCGCCCTGTTCGTGGTGGTCGGCGTCCAGAAGATAGATATCCGCCCAGAACAGTTTTCCGCCCAAGGTCTCGACCAGCGCCATGCCGCGCGGATCTGCGCAGGCGGGGCGGAAGCCGATATCCCAGATGGAATAAGGGTTGATTGCAGGCGTGCTGTCGCCACCGTCACGGGAACCCGCATTGCCGCCCGGTGCAAAATGAAAGCCGCCGAAAAACTTCTCTGCTGTGGGCTTGCTGTCCAGCAGTTCGGCGACCGGAAACCCGTCATCGTCGATGCCGACGCCATAATCACGGCCCGGCACAAGCTCGTCGAACAGGACGGGAGTATCTTTGTCGAAGAAATGGGGGCGCTCACTGGTAGTGATCATGGTGCCCGCCTTGATGATAAGGTCGAGACGACCGGATTTTGCAAGCACCGGGGCAGATGCCACGGGTCCAACACGCTGGATGGAAATGCCGCCAAGGGTATTTTCGGCTGTTGCTGTCATCATAAGAATCCTGATTGAGAGGAGGAAAGAGACCCGCGCTTTCGCGCGCGTCAGGCAGGCGTCAGGTGGTCGCTCGCGCCGCGCGCCCCGATGCTCCCGACCGAGAGCCCGGGCCCGTAGCCCAAGTTCGCGCACCGGGAGCCGGCGTCCCCGCCGCTGAACCAGGAGCCGCCAAAGAGGGACGGACGCGGATCGTCGATGTCGCCGTCTGTTCCCCAGACCCAGAGATTGCCGGTCGCCTGCATGAGGCCGTATAGGCTGGTGCGGGCGGCATCGAGGCCGGTTGTACGTGGGCGATTGTCGGCGCTGGAGCGTTCAGTCACGCCGTGGGCGGCGGTGCGGAACTCGTCATAGGTCAGCAGGCGCTTGCCGTGACCTTCAAGGATGGATTTCGCGGTCTTGTAATCGAGCAAGTCCAGTGTGCTGCCGGTGGCTGGCGTCACACCAAGGCGGCTGGTGCCGTGCACGGCGTGATCGACGCCGAGAAGATAGATATCGACCCAGACGATGTTTCCGGCAATGACGCGCACCATGCCGCGAGGATCGGGGCAGGCGGGGCGATACTCGATATCCCAGAGCGAATGCGGGTTGATGGCGGGATTGCTGTCGCCGCCCTTGCGTTCAGTCGCATTGCCGCCGGGAGCGAAGTGGAAACCGGCAAAGAAATCCGCTTTCAGGGGGTTGTCGTTGGCGACGGTGGCAAACAGATCGCCCATGGCATTGATGCCGACAGCATAATCGCGACCGGGAACCAGCTCATCGAGCGCAATCGCCGTTTCGCGGTCATAGGAATACGTGCGGTCACCGATCTCGACCAGCGAACCGGCCTTGATGGAGATCGAGGTCGGGCCGGTAGCGATCAGGATCGGCGCGCTGGGGCTTGGATTGTGAATGCTGATTGTCTGTGGTTCGGCAGTCGTTGTCATGGGTTGGTCCTTTTTGGTTTGGGCTGGACGTGGTCAGACGCGTGCCGCAGCGGCGTGCATGCGTTCGATTTCGGAGAGACGGGTGGCGCAGAGAGCCACGCCGCCAAGGCAACCGAGCAGAAGCACGGCTGTGACGCAGGCGAGGAAAAAGCGGCCATAGGGAACGGCGGCTTCTTTGCGGAAGGTGCCGAGGTCATGGCGGGTCTGCGGGATCATTGGGGAAATATGGATCAAAGCTGCCTCCATCCGTTTCGGATGCCGCCTCGCGGGGGAGAGACGGACACCGAAACCGGACGTGGCGTCAGGCGGCTTCAAGAAGCGCGTCGTCGTTCGCCTTCATGCGTGCCTTCTCTTGGAGGCGGTCGATATCTGCGTTGGGGAAGTAAAGGTTCAGCTGTTCACGGGTGCAGCCTTCGCCAAAGCGGCGCATCGCGGCGGCCATGGCATCGATCTTTTCATTGTCGTTCATCGCACTGACGTTCATGTCGGTCTCCGTCCGTTGAAAGGGAGACCGGACGGCATCGAGGCGAGGGGGTAGGGTGCCGTCCGGTCTTTTCCAAGCCATGTGGTTTGCTCGGATGGACGGAATTTCGCGATAATCGCAAAATAAGTCAAGAAGTATTTTCGCGATTATCGCGATTATTGTTGCGATGGGCCGCGACAGCGGTGCGCAGATCGCAAAACCGAATCAGCAAAAACCGACTCGACTCTTTTGTGCGAAGATGCTTTTTTAGCGTGAACGAAACAAGAACAAGGGGCGAGGAAATGAAGCGGCCGCCAATCGATCACCCGGATGCGATGCGATTAATTGTGGAGCTTTCCAACCTCTATGTGGCCTGCGACGACTGCGGCCATTCTCGGATTCTTGGTCTGGATAACCTGCGAAAAGCGAGCGAGCTTGGGGTGCATAACTACACGCAATTATGCCGGAAGATCAGGTGCAGCGAGTGCCCAAAAACAATTCCGGCATTTAGGAATTTGACGATCCGGCCGACGTGGCGCGCCGAATACTCTATTCACAGCAGCGCGTGAAATACGACCTTGTGAATGCTGAAGACTTTGTCTGTCGGGAATTCCAATTCGTGTGTTTCACCAGATCCTGGATTGTACTGATAAAGACGCAAAACGTCGCCGCTTTGGCTCTCGAACCGCTTAATGTAGCTCGACACTTCGTCATCTTCGAAATCACCAAGGATCTGAACGATTACGTCGTCGCCTTTGCGGTAGCGGGCATGGGGATTAGCCCACGCTGTCTCGCCATGATAGAAACGCGGCTCGCCTGAAGTTCCTTGTATTTGAACCGCGTAAGCCCCTTCGACGCCTTCCAAGCCAGGCGGACAAAAAACCCGCGCAATGTCTTGGCCGTTCATGATGAAGCGCCCGTTCGGACCCGCAGAAATCTGGCCCCTTAGAGGAATGGAGACGTCGCCAGGAAAGGCTTGCCAGCGAGGGGGGAAGCTTGCGTTTGGTTTCGGTCGTGGCGCTGAAGGCTGCGTTGGAAGATCGTTCGATGGGTTGAGCCAGCTGGCCATTTCCTCATAGCCGGGTGGAAGCTCCTGAAAGAACCTGGCGATACCTTCTATCTCTTGGAGGCTGATTTTCCGCGGCTCTTTAGTGTTTGGCTTCATCCTGCTCAGCATCGTCGAGGAGACGCCGATCGTCTCTGCCAATTCGCTGGCCGTTCCGCGCGGAGAATTCTTGAGCTTCTGGTCGAGCCAGTTCTTAATTTCGTACTGAGGATCTTGCATAGGGCAGACTTTCGCGTATTTCGCAAAAAAATCTATCGCGATAATCGCAACAAATAGATTGACATTAAATCGCGATAATCGCAAAGATCGCGATATGAGCGAAAACCATCTAGAGCCAGCGAAGTCTGTGATCGCCAAAATTGGCATCGAGAAAGTGTCTGCCGTAACCGGCAAGCACATATCTCGGGTCTATCGTTGGATGTATCCAAAGGAGCGCGGCGGTACTGGCGGCATCATCCCGCAGGCCGATGCTTTCGTTTTGCTTGCCCACGCACGGTCGCAGGGTATCGAGCTTTCGCCCGATGATTTCTTTCGAATTTCTCAGGAGGCCGCAGAATGATGGCGCTCCATTTTTTCCGCAGCGTAGGGAAGCGGTCATCCCGCGTGGTTCATACCCACGATGTCGCAGGTTCGAATCCTGCCGCTGCAACCAATCCCGGCGTTTTCCTGGCAGAGCGCGCACGGGATGCCGGACGGAAGAGGTTTTCCATACCTGCGGACCCTTCCGTCCGGATCGCCTTTCCTGTTGCGCGAGGGTTACTCCTTTCCCCTCTGCGCACCCGCCGTGATACCTCTCCTCCCGGCTCCGGCGGCCTTTTTCTTTCGTTGTCGTCATCGTTGTCTCTCCAGCTTCTGCCGCCGCTCATGTGGCGGGGCTGCGGTTGATCTGATGGGCAACGAATAGGCCGCGCCTGCGCGGGCTTCACCGAATCCTTTTCCGTTTTTCTTTCCTTGACGCGTTTTCAGGGGTGTTTTCGTGCGCACTATTTCCGAAGAAGAAATCCGCAGCCTGAAAGGCGCGACAGACGCCAGCTACAAGCTGGGCGGCGGCGTAACCGATTTTCCGCTGCTGACACGCGTCAACGTCTCGACGCTCTCCAAGTACGCCAGCTTCAATGATGAGAATGGTGAAGCGCTGATCCCGATCGATGTCGCCATCGAGTCGGATCGCCGCGCGAAAAGCCCCGTCATCGTCGGCGCCATGGCACGAGCCCTCGGCTTCAAGCTGACCATTGATGATGACCACCCCCACGATGCCCGCCCCGTTACCGAGACGGATGCGATCGATCTCATGAGCGAGGTCATGGATGTCGTGCGCGAACTTCAGGCCGCCCAGGCTGCCGGAACAATCGGTACGGCTGCCGCCAAAAAGCGGATCGGCAAGGAAATCCACGAAGCAATCCGCGAGCTCAAAGAGATGCTCGTAAATATAAAGAAAGGCTGACTGGCATGGTATTGCGAAAGGTAGAATTCTCGAAAATTGACCGGCCTGCCGAAGTTTCCGCCGGTTCAGCTCCAATCCTTCAATGGATTGATATCGATCAGCTGGTGATCGATGAAGATTACCAGCGTGACCTGAAGCTTCAGAACTGGAAGGCGATCCGCCGTATCGCGGCGAATTTTCGTTGGTCGATGTTCTCTCCCGTGTTCGTCTCCCCGGTGGAGGGGGGGGCGTACGCAATAATCGACGGTCAGCACCGCACCCACGCTGCAGCGATATGCGGTTTTTCGCAGGTTCCTTGTCAGATCGTCCAGATGAACAAGACGGAACAGGCCGCTGCATTCGCCGCGGTGAATGGCGTCGTAACGGCAGTCACCGTGTGGCAGCTCCTGAAGGCCGCACTTGCGGCTGGCGAGCAGTGGGCGGTGAACGCCCAGCGGATCGCAGCGGATGGTGGTTGCCGGCTGATGACGTCCAACGGCTCGACCCTTTCGAAGCTGCCCGGCGATATCTACGGCGTGAAGGGCTTCCTTTCCGTCATCGAGACACGACCACGCGAGACTATTGTGACCGCGCTGAAGGTCTTGATGAAGGCCGAAGGTTACAACGACAATCGCGAGGTCTGGGATTCGGCATTGTTGATGCCGTTGCTGCTGGCATTGGCAGAGCGACCGCCAGCGCTGGCGAATCCGGGTTTTGTCGGTGCCCTGGAAAAGTTCGATATCTGGGACCTCGTAGACCGAGATGCTGCCGAACGCCGCGCCGCGCTTCGACTTGGCCGCAAGCATCCTCCGAAATCAGAAACCCTTCGGGCCGGCATCCTCACGTGGATCGACGAGACGTTTCCTGCACGCATCGCATTGCCTCCATCCGAGAAACTATCGCGTCAGGAAGCGATGGTGCGCATTGGCGCCATCGGAGGTAGCCAGTGACCCTCTGCATGGCCGAAACCAGCCGCCCCAAACTCGTCAAGGAAGCCCGCGCCGCGCGGGTTCTGGCGCTTTGGCGGATTGGCCGTTCCACCCATGAAATTTCCACAACGCTCGGCCTTGCTGAATGCGAGGTCTGCCGCATTATCGAGGAGGCAGAACAATGAGTGCAGCCGCTTCTCTCTTTGCAGTTCCACTTGCGGATCGTGATCGCGGTTTTCTGCGGCACGTCTCTCAGGCTGACGGCTGGCGCGAGATCCGCCACGGCGAAATGCCATCCGCCGTTCAGTGCATGCGCGCCGGTTACGTTCGCCTGTCGAATGACAAGCGGCAGGCAATCATCACCAGCAGCGGGCAGACTTACCTCCGCCAGTTGAGAGGGGTGCACTGATGGAACTGTTCGATGCACTTCCAGCCCCGCTCCGCACGGCGATAAATGACGCCGGGTTCGAGTTTGTACCGCGCTTCGCTGCTCGTCTTCTGGCGCGCGGCGTATCGGTAGATCGCGCCGCCGAGATCATCCGCGAAACCGACCTGCGCCTGATGCGCAAAGGCTGTGCGGCATGACGGTGCAATCTCTCCAGATGCCGAAGAATGCCGGCCTGAACATCATTACATCCGCGCTGCGCGATGGCGAATACCGCTGCCAGACCTCGCAGGAGGTGCGCACGGCCTGCGCGGCAATGGCCCACCGCTATCTCACGCGTGACCCGAAGGACGGCAATCTGTTCCGTCCGGGTGATCGCGCAGCAGCCGTCATCGAGCGCGCGAAAAATGAAGGCAAATTGCCGGAAGAAAACATAAGCCGGATCGTAGTGACGGGGCCGTACCAGCTTCTGCCGCCGCTCTCGGATGATGATTTCAAGGCGCTTTATGATGACATTGCCGCTCACGGCGTAAAGGTGCCGGTTGAATATGACGAGGCTGGCGAAATTCTCGACGGCCACCACCGTGTCGCCATCTGCAAGATGCTCGACATCACCGATTGGCCCCGGTTCATCCGCAAGCAGCTGACGGAAGAAGGTAAACGGTCTTTTGCAAGGTCGCTGAATTTTGCCCGGCGCCATCTTTCCGGCGCGCAGCGGCAGGCAGTTATTCAGGAGCACCTGAAGGATGCGCCGACCGTATCCAACCGCGCCATTGCCGCGCAGCTCGGTGTTGATCACAAGACCGTATCGGCGGCGCGCAAACGCATGGTCGATGGTGGGGAAATTCCCCACCATGCGACAATCGTGGGCCGTGACGGCGTTTCCCAACCGGCGGTAAAGCCGATCCGCACCATGTTCCTGCCGGAGCCGGCGAATTTCAAGGAGCTGACGAAGGTCGCCAAGATCAAGCGGGCCGAGGATCAGAAGATCCGGCACGCCGTCCGCACCGATCTCGCCGTCCAGATCGCAGCCCGCCAGAACGTGGCGCCATGGTGGAAGGGCGTCGGGCAGGATGAGGGCAGGGCGTTCCCGATCATCTACGTTGATCCGCCGTGGCGTTTCAAAACCTATTCGGAAGTGACCGGCGGCGAAAAGAGCGCCGAGAACCACTATCCGACAATGTCTCTTGAAGAGATAATGGATCTCGGTTGCCCTGGCGCTCACAACTCGGCGGTGCTCATGTGGGTGACGGATCTTTCGAATGGCGTGAAAACGCTGGAGCGATGGGGCTACACCTACAAAAGCTTCTGGGGCTGGAAGAAGATTTACCCCGGCGACCAGACCGGAACCGGCTACTGGAGCTTCGATAATCTCGAACTTCTGCTGATCGGCACGCGCGGCGACTTCCCGGCGCCAATACCGGGAACGCAGCCGATCAAGTGCACCGACCACGCAGTCGGTCGCCACAGCGAAAAGCCGGTCTGGTTCGCCGAACAGATCGACCGGCTTTATCCGACCATGCCCAAACTCGAAATGTTCCAGCGCCGCGAAAGCCTCGCGGATGGCGACGTGCGCCTGAATGGAAAGTGGGAGTTTTGGGGAAATCAGGCAGGCACACCGGAAGGCGGTGCGGAATGATGATTACTCGCTCACCTGAAATAGACGCCCTTATCGCCGATGACGCGCCGGTCGCGATTGGTGTTTCGGGCGGCAAAGACAGCCAAGCCGCCGCACTGGCAACATTCGCTTATCTCGATTCTGTCGGCCACAAGGGGCCGCGCATCCTTATCCATGCCGACCTCGGCTCAGTGGAATGGGACGACAGCTTCCGGATCTGTGAGGAACTCGCTGAGTACCTGGAGTGTGACCTCGTCGTGGTTCGACGCAAAGCCGGTGGCCTCATGGAGCGTTGGGAAAGCCGGTGGCTATCGAGCAAAACTCGTTACGAGATGCTCAGCACGGTGACCCTTGTTCCCTGCTGGTCAACGCCGGCCATGCGGTTCTGCACTTCGGAGCAGAAGACACACGTAATCATGGCCGAACTTAAGGGGCGGTTTAAAGGTCAGAAGATCATCAACGTGACCGGCGTTCGTCGGGAAGAGAGCGCGACACGATCGCGCATGTCTGTCGCAGACAGTGATGCGGCCGGGCAGGTGTGGACGTGGCGCCCGATCATCGACCTCACGCTTGATCAGGTGTTTGCCATGGTCGACGCCTCCGGCCTGCACCCCCATCCCGCCTACCGGATTTACGGTATGGGCCGGGTGTCTTGCCGCTTCTGCATCATGTCCAGCATGCCCGACATGCTGGCCGCCAGTGCACAGCCTGAGAGCCACGATCTATACCGGCAGATGGTGCAGCTGGAGATCGACAGCAGCTTTGCATTTCAGGGTGCGCGCTGGCTCGGCGACGTCGCCCCTCAGTTGCTCCCCCCAGAGATGATTAAGGGTCTCGCCCTCGCCAAGAACAAGGCCGCTCTGCGTAAAGACATAGAGGCGCGGATTACAAGGCCGATGCTCTACGTAAAGGGGTGGCCGACCCGCATGTTGACCGACGACGAGGCTGCACTCATGGCCTCCGTGAGGCGACAGGTGAGCGACCTCTACGGCTTCAAATCGGATTGTCTCGACGTTCCCTCGATCCATGAACGCTACGCGTTTCTTTTGGCCGAGAGTGCCAGAAAGGCGGCCGCATGAACGCCTACGCTGGAAATCTCTTCGACCTTCATCATTCTGTCGCTGTGCCCGCATTGGGTCCGCATGGACCTTACATCATCGACAGTTTCGCTGGCGGCGGTGGCGCGTCGACCGGAATTGAACAGGCTCTTGGCCGTCCCCCTGATTACGCCATCAACCACAACGCGGCCGCTTTGGCACTGCATGAGGCAAATCATCCCGAGACAGTCCATCTCTCGGAAAACGTCTACAAGATCGATCCGCTCGATCACCTGCGCGGCAAGCATATCGGCCTCGCCTGGTTCTCCCCGGATTGCAAACATTTCAGCAAGGCAAAGGGTGGCAAGCCCGTTGAACGCAACATTCGCGACCTGTGCTGGATCATTCCAGGCTGGATCGAACGCATCCAGCAGAGCGGCGGCAAGGTCGATGTCGTCATCATGGAGAACGTCGAGGAGTTTAAGGATTACGGTCCGCTGATCCAGACCGCCAAAGGGTTGCGGCCAGATCCTGAGCGCAAGGGGCAAACTTACCAGAAATGGTGCAAGAAGCTCCGCCAACTCGGCGCGAAAATGGAAAGCCGCGAGATCCGTGGACGCGATTACGGTGCCACGACAATCCGCAAGCGCCTCTTCGTCATCATGCGTTTCGACGGCCAGCCAATTGTTTGGCCGGAGAAGACGCACGGTGCGCCCGATGATGCTGACGTTATTGCCGGACGTAAGCTTCCGTGGCCGATCATGGCAGATGAGATCGACTGGAGCCTGCCGTGTCCTTCGATCTTCGATACGTCTGCCGAGATCTGGGACAAGTTCGGGGTTAGGTCGGTGCGGCCGATCGCGGACGCTTCTCAGGCTCGCGTCGCGCGTGGATTTGATCGGTTCGTATTGAAAGCGAAGAGACCGTTTCTTGTTCAGATCGGTTACGGTGAGCGAGATGGACAGGCGCCGCGATGCATGAGCCTCGACGAGCCGCTGGGTACAGTCGTCGCCGGCGGTGTCAAGCATGCGCTGGTTTCGCCCTCTATCCAACGTTTCAACACAGGCGCGACCGGTGTTGCAATGGATGATCAGCTCCCGACGATTACGGCAAACAGCTACATCAAGCGTCCTGGCGGCGCGGCTCCCCTTGGCCTGCTGGCTCCGGTGCTAACCTACGCTCAGCAGGGTGGCGCTTGCCGCTCCGTGGACGGACAGTCGCATACCATCACAGCCAGCAAGAAAGATCAGAATTCTGTTCTGGTCGGCTATATGGCGCAGGCCAACAATGACAGCCGGCGCGTCGGTGGCGTCAATCCGGGCCGTCCGCTGGATGAAGCGTTGTCGACCGTGACGCAGACAGGAAGTCATCAGCAGCTGGTCTCCGCCTATATCGCGCGCGATTTCGGAACCTCGACAGGTCACAGCGTAACGGAGCCGTCCGCGACGATCATGCCGGAAGGGCAGGGCAAGAGCCGCCTCATCATGCCGTATCTGCAATCTTACTACGGAACTGGAGACGGTGCTCGCGAGGATGATGCCTGCCGCACGATCACGACGCGAGACCGCTTCGGTCATATCGAGGCAACGGTTGACGTTCCTCCCTTCACCGAAGCCCAGGCGGCTCGTGCGCGACAGGTTGCGGAATTCTTACGAGTGCACGGCGTTTGGGATGAGTGTGAATTTGTCACGATCGAAATCGACGGCGTCACGTTCGTCGTGGTCGACATTGGTATGCGCATGCTCTCGCCGCGCGAGCTGTTCAACGCTCAGGGCTTCCCACGTCACTATCAGATCGAGGGGTACTTTGATCGGTCGCAGGGCGATGTGCCGGTATGGGTGCCGTTCTCGAAGGAGGTGCAGGTTTCCTGCGTGGGTAATAGTGTTTGCCCGCCCGTAGCGAAGGCGCTGGTCGCTGCCAACTGCGGCCACCTTGCAGTCACGGCGGTGGCAGCATGACGATGCGCGAGCAGGAAATACGCGACCGCGAAAAGGCCAGCGTCACGCGGCTTGAAGACATCGTCGGACGCTGCAAGGGTGACAAGTGGCGTTTCGACACGGATGGCGACCAGACGCATATCATCGCGCGACGGTCGACGGGCGAAAGTGTCATCCTCGGCACGCTGTACGCGGACGCGCTGCCAGATGAAGTCGAGCTTCTGACCGGGGCACTGGAAAATACCGCTCTTTTCCTGAGGTTGCGCCAACGCGCCATCCTTGCCTTCAGAAGCGGCCAGAACGCCCCGCCGGATCAGCATCCCGCAACGCGCCTGCGGGACGGCGATTTTGCGGCGAATGCCGCCATCCTCTGCGCGGACCCATGGTTTCACCGCTTTCTTGAGCAGCGACAACACCCCGCCGAGGCGCGGGCCATCCACAACAAGGAACACGCCGACACGGTCCTGAAAAGCCTGATCGGCATCACCAGCAAGACACAACTCAATCGTGAGGAACGGGCGCAGGCGGCGTTTATCGATCTGCGCACGGACTTCGAATTATGGAAAGGGGGCCGGTCATGACGGGGATGTCGCCGGTTATCGAACACCTACAGGATTGCAGGACGGATGCGGAGCGGGCGCGGTGGCTGCTGAACATCCCGACATTCATCTTTTATCGCGAGCAGACGGCAATTTACCGCGCCCTTCGTCAGGCGGGCTTCGTTCGCGGTACGCAGCTCGTCGATCTTGAGATATCGGCGCTGGTGACAGTGCGGGATCGCTTCGGGCGACTGCCGTCCGACGTTCAGGACCTACTCAACGCGGCTCGCACCTTCATGGAGACGCTGGCGCGGAAAGGCGGTGTGAAATGAGCAACGCCCGGTTCTCAATCATACCCGCATGGATCGTCACTGATCCACGCCTCAAGGGCATCGATCTGAAGGTGTTGTGTCTCCTGGGTAGCTTCACCAACGCAGAGGGCTGGTGCCGCCGCAGCCAGGTGAAGATGGCGGATGAGCTAAACTGCGGCCGGTCGACGGTTCAGGGCTCGCTCAATCGGCTTTATGAGATTGGCGTGGTGGAGAAAAGGATCGTGGAAAGCCGCGACGGTCGCGACTCCGCACACTACTATCGCGTCATCCATGACAGGGACGTTTCGAGCGATGCGATTGCTGCATGGCAAGTCGCTGCTGCTGAGGAATATGATCCTAAATCAAACGACAATTCAGACGCACCCCCTGCCACTATATCGGCAGGGGGTGCCGCCTCTGGGATGGCACCCCCTGCCATCTCTGGACCGGCACCTATTAACGATACATCTCTAACGAACAATCTTAACGATGGAGAGAGAGCGCCTGCGCGCGGCAATTTGGGGGACGAGGAAGAAAATCCGAAAGCTATCGAGACAGCGTTCAAGCGGTTCTTTGTTACGTGGAAGACAGCTATCCATGACAGTGAACCTGATGCCCGCCGCGAGTGGGGCGCATTGTCGCCTGATGAGCGGGCAAGCGCCCTGGCTCATTCGGAAAGCTATCAGGTTGTCGCCCTTTCCACCGGTCGGAAGTATCTCTGCTCTGCCGCGAAATACCTGAAGGAGCGTCGCTGGGTGAAGCTAGCCGAACAGAGCGTGCGGTCACCTCAGGCGGAAGCGACGGAGATGGTCTCGGTGTTTTCCCGCGCGGGCCGCGCGCTCTTAATGACGAAGCTCTTTCAGCCGATCCGGGCGCTTTCACTCTCGCCCATTGAGCAACACATCGTCGATAACAAGCCCGAGAAAGCGGACCTGATCTGGCGCGAAAAGAAGGAAAAGCAGGGCTGGCCAGAGGCCGTCCAGCTTATCGAGCGGAAGCGCTTCACAGTACTGAACCGCATTGTCGATCTCAGCAAGGACTTTGAGCCTGTAGCGGTCAACGGACCCGTATGGGAAGAATGGAAGCGCGCCTATGCGGAGCGGTGCTGGCCTTGGCCGGTTGCTCCTGAACGTCTGGAGTTCGCTCAATTTCCGCCATTGCCTGCCGATGTGAATGATCTCGACGAGGCCGTGTCCATTGCAATCGAAAACTTCAAATCCAGACTGAACGAGGGACGGGACGATGATGCAGCATAAGTTTGATGATATCTCCCGCCACGTCTCTCTCAAGGGGATGCTGAAGCTGGACAAGATTGCTCAGGAGGCGGCGAGGATCGCTCATGAACGCGAATCGGCGTCGAAAGAGAGGGCGCACAGCGTGTCTGATTCGGCTTGGGTGATAGCGCGCGTCGAGTATGGACGCGAAAAGGCTGTTGAAATCGCCATGGTTGAAGCCGGTATTGAGGCGTGCGTGATCATGCGCATGGGGCCGGAAAGGAAGCGACATAGGCGCCGCATTCCCGCTGCAAAGACCCCAGTTTTCAACGGAATACTGTTTGTGTTCTGCCTCCCAGACAACCATGCACTCCGTGGAATATTGTCTTTCGATCACGTCAAAAGCATCGTCATGGGTCGCGATCACGCCGTTAAAATCAGTAATGAAACAATCAATGAGTTCAAGGAATTGGCGGAGGCTGGCGCCTATGATCATAGCCACCGGTCTGATGCCATTAGGAAGGGTGAAAAGGTCAGAATTACAAGTGGCCCGTTCGTTGGATTTGAGGTTGAAGTAGACGCGTTTGGTGAGTCCGGACATGGTGATGCGGTTGTCACCATCGTCATATTCGGGAAGCCGACCGTGTTCAACATGCCGCTTGCAATGCTTGAGAAAGTGTGAGTACAAATCTGCCCACGGTCGATGCGGTTCTTAGTGGCGGTTACGCTCGCGCCCGCACCCAGCTCTGACAGTCTCCCTTGTGAGACACCGATTCAGGGTCAGTGCTACAGCTATGCGATGAAGAAGGACAAGGCGGCCAGATGGTCGCCTTTTTGCATTGTAGGTATAGGCGTAAAATTGCCTACAAGTTACCAACCCGCCTCGCTCTGGGCGGATGCCTGTGAATGTCCGATGGTTTGAACCTAACGTTCAACGGTCGCCATCGCCATGGCAGGATTGAGCAGCCCTTGGGCAAGGCATCATCCCTACCTTCGAGGGAGGGTGGGCGGATGCCACCCCCCTGGGTCAAGGGACCGTACCGGGCTTTCTTCCCCTGCGGGCCGGGACGACCCCAAAAAGCCGCCAGTCAAACAGTTGAAAAAATTGGGTTAACGGGGTTAACGGCGTTAACGCATGGGTTAACGGACGGGTTAACGATGAGCGATGTGATGTGGTCCATCGCGCAGATTGCTGCGCGGGACGGTGTTTCAAAGGCTGCTGTCTCCAAGACAGTCAAGAAATTATCGGAAGATCGACCGGATACACCAATCAAGCGCGGAGGGCAGGGTCAGGTGCTCGCGGTATCGCTTGCGCACTACGACCATTACCGCCAGCGCTTCGTCAACCCTGCCAAGGCTTACGCGCCCTTGCGGTTGCCAGATGAGCCGTCAGGACCGCGCACTGATGCGGAATTGCCGGTGCGGAACGAGGATAGTTTCGAGGAAGCCAAACGGCAGAACGAATGGCTGAAGCTTGGCCGCGAGAAAATCCGCCATCAGGAAGATTGCGACGAACTGCTTCGCAAGGACAAGGTCATCGAGGGCGTGACCAAAGCCGGCGGTGAAATTCTGGCGATCATCAAACGGTTGCCGAACAGGGCCGACGCGCTGGCCTTGGCGGTTTCCAAGGAGGGTGTGCACGGTGTCCGATCCCTTCTTCGGCAGATCGCATTCGAGATGAGCAACGATATTGCCGACAAGTTGGAGCAGATTGCTGAAAAATCGCCTGAGAGCGACCCGTTAATTGAGGACGAAGACGCGTGACTGTTCATCCGGGTGGTATACGAGCGGTCTCATCCGCCCTTGCGCGTGCCATCAGGCTACAGCCCCCTGTCCCATTCGACAAATGGCTAGCGAAAAACATCGTGCTGGTCGATGGGCCGAAGAAGGGCGAACTCTGGTCTGCGGAAGACGCTCCTTACCTGGTCGAGATCGCGCAGTGTCTTAGTCAGGAGCATCCCTGCACGGAAGTCACGGTTCGTAAATCACAGCAGACCGGCGTTTCCATCCTCGCTCTTGCTTGGATGCTCTATATCGCCGAGAACTGCCCGGATAATTCGATTTACGGCGTGCCCGGTCTTGATGCCTTGCAGGATATCAACTCTGGTAAGCTTCAGCCTTTGATTGATGCGTGGCAGCGGCACACGAAAAAGCAGGTTATTCAGCCGACGACCAGCCGCTCTGGTGTCGGTTCGACCACTTACGAAAAGAAGTTTCCGGGCGGAACACTCTATCTCGCTAACGCCAACACCGTCATGGACCTTTCGGCCAAAACGACGCGCTTCGGCGTGAAAGACGAAGTGTCGAAATGGCAGGCTTTGCCGAATGGTGCCGACCCGGAGAATCTTTTCTTTGGACGTTTCACGGCGTTTCGTCGCCAGAAGACTTACAAAATTTTTGGCCTTTCAACGCCAGAGCTCGATAGTGGCCATACTCTTGGTGAAGGGCCGGGGCATTGCCGGATAGATCGTGATTTTCGCCGGTCGGATCAGCGGTGGTGGTATATCCGTTGCCCGGAGTGCGGAAAGGAACAGGTTCAGAGAGACGCATATCTCCTGATCGACAAGCTTCACTTGCATAAAACCGTCATGCAGTGCCAGCACTGTGAGCATCATATTTCGGAGATGGAGCGCGTTGTCGCTGTGCGCGAAGGTCGATACATCCCGACCTTTACTGGCCCAGACAGGCATCCCGGCTTTCATGTCGATGCCTTCATGTCGTTGATGATGTCGTATGGCGACATTGCTGAAGACAAACTCAAGTGTGAGGGCAAGGGCGAGGCCGGCGCGAAGGACTATAGCAACCTGATCTGCGGTTTACCGTATCAGATGAAGGGTAATGCTCCTGACCATAAGCGACTTATGGAGCGCCGGGAAAATTACCTTGCAGGCACAATCCCCGCCGGTGGATTGCTATTCGTCGCTGGCGCGGACGTCCAGTCTTACGGCATTTACTGCGAGGGCGTTGTCTTCGCAGAAGATCGGCAGAGCTGGAATGTTTTCGCTGAGTTCTTCGAGGGTGCGACCGATAATCCGCAAGCCGGTGCGTGGCTCTTACTCGAAGAATTCTGCGAGCAGGAGTTTCCGGATAGCCATGGTGTTTTGCGCAAGGTCGAAGCGTTGGCTGTCGACAGTGGGTATCGGCCTACTCAGGTGCTCGAATGGTGCCGGCGGCGTCCGAACGCGTATGCGATCAAAGGCATGCCAGGACGCGGCGTCGCTGCGATCAGCCCACCGGTGCGCAAATCGGTAAACAAGCGCGGCAAACGCAAGCGGCACGGCTCGGCTATGTCATGGCCGGTTGGCACATGGGCGCTGAAAGCGGAGTTCTACGGGAACCTTCACAAGACTGGTTTGCGTTCGGGCGAAGCGACAGATCCTCCAGGCTATTGCCATTTCCATATGGAACTGGGCGAGGAGTATTTTCAGCAGCTGACTGCGGAATACTTCAGCCAGAAGATGGTGAAGGGCAAACTGCACGAAGAGTGGATGCCCCGTCGCGAGCATAACCACTTCCTCGATTGCCGCATCTACGCGATGGCGATGGCCGAGCATCTCGGTATTTCTCGCCTGACGAAAAGCCAGTGGGCTGCGCTGCGCGCGAAACATGAACCGGCGACACCCGTCGATCTCCTGTCGCCGGAAAGCCAGCAAGTGGCAGAGAGGGTATCGCCGGAGGAAGCTCCGGTAGCGCCGTCTCCGCCAGTAAAGAAGCCAGCAGAAAACAGGTGGGCGAAAAGACGATGACGGAAAAGATGCGGGTGCGGGTTAAGGCTGGCAGTGTTTCTGTTCCTGCCGGAAATCCGTCCCAGCATCGGAGCCGGTCTGCATATCTTCGGGATACGCAGTCCGGCGTCATCAAGGCGCGTCCCGCGTCACTGCGGGAACATCGCGATGAAATCCGCCGGGTCTGGGTTCGCGCGGCCGGTCTCGCCATGGACATGCTGCAAAACTCTGGTCGGCTGCGCGGCGCCGCCGACCAGATCCTTGCTGATACCGTTGGTGTGGAGCTTCAGTTGAATCCTCGACCGGATCTCTCTCGGTTCGGTTATTCGGCGGCTGAAGCTGTCGAATGGACACGGGTCGTCAAAGCGCGGTGGAAAATCTATGCGTGGAACCCTCTGGAGTGCGATTTCCGCGGCAAGCTGACCAATCCGCAACAGACAGACGTTGGCCTAAGAAACTGGTTGGCATTCGGTGAGAGTGTTGGGGTTGTCTCCTATCTTCCGCAGCGGGAGAGATTGCCGGGAACCAGGACAGGGACGAAATTCCTTCTTCTGTCGCCGTCGCGGCTGGTGCAGGACACGAACGAGTTTGAAGGGCTCTATCAGGGTGTTGTCCATGATGCGTATGGACGGCCAACGCATTATCGCTTTGAGGAAAAGCGGGCGGGGATAACCCAAAAGGTCGACTTTGTTGCTCGCGATGCTGAAGGCCGCCAGCTGGTCATGCATGCCTTTGATCCATTCGGGGCAGATGACGTTCGCGGGCTATCACCGTTGGCGCCAACGTTTCGCAAGTATCTAATGGCGGAAAACACAGATGACGCTACGGCCCAGATCCGGTTTCTCCAGACGATCTATTCTGCGGTTCTGAAAAGTGACCGGCCGAGTGCCGAGGCTTTCGAAGCGCTGGAGAGCATGAAGGAAAGTGGCGCAGAAGGAGTTGATGAGATTGCGTCGGATTTTGTGCACTACTTCAAAGCTCAGCTGGATCGCGCTGCTGAATCGGAATTGAGGATTGGCGCCGGCGCCGGTGTTTCGCATCTTGCTCCCGGAGAAGACCTGGAGTTCAAGTCGATTACGGCCCCCGGGGCTGATTTCCCGGACTTCATGGCGTCGTTGCATCGCGAGACGGCAAGAGCGCTCGGTATATCCTACGGCGGGTACACGCTGGACTATACCAAAGCGACTTACGCCAGCACGAACATGGAAAACTCTGCGCTCTGGCCGATTGCACAGCGCCGGACTGACCGCATCGCGTCGCCGCACGTCCTTGTGCCTTACGCCAGTTGGCTTGATGAGCAGATCGGCGAAGGACTAATCGAGTTCAAGGGTGGCTACGAGGCTTTCAGTGCCAATCGCGACGCTGTCCTTTGGGCGGTCTGTCAAGGACCTTCAAAGCCTACCGCAGATGATCTGAAGCGTGCGAACGCGGCAAGTGAGCGCATCGCCAACGGTACCGGCATGCTGGAGCGTGAGTGTGCCGAGAACGGGGACGATCCGGAAGAAGTCTTCGAAAGCCGAGTTCTCTGGCATAATCGCTACATATCAGCCGGTCTGCCTTCACCTTTCGAACGGGGGTACGGCGGAAAACCATCATCGAGCGAAGACGAGCAGAAAGAAACGGTGACCGCATGACGACGATCATCATCGGCGGTTTGCCTGTCGATCCCGAGGATCCTTGCGCGATGTATGCGGCTCTAGCGGCCGCGAAAGCAAAGCGGCTTGCCGGGGAGCAGGTTGAGGAAAGTGAAATTCGCTCTCCCGTGATGCAGCAGCGCATCAAGGTCGCCTCGAGCAGCATCGCAGACATCGACAAGGAACTCGTTCGCCTGCAGGCGGCTTGCCAAGCCAAAACGACAGGTTGCCGTCCTGCACGGCGCTGGAATTTGAGATTTTGAAAGACCGGCGCCAATAAGTCGCCCTCTCAAAGGAAAATCATCATGGCCGTTCTCGTTAATGGCGAACTCGTCTTGTACGGGTTTGTTGGCGATAACTATTGGGACATGGGCTTTACAGCCCGTGAAGTCATAGAAGCTTTGGCGGAGGTTGGGCGGGAAGCCGATATCACCGTCCGGCTCAACTCAGGTGGTGGATATACCGACGACGGTGTCTCCATCTTTAACGCCCTGAAAACCCACAAGGGCAAAGTCACCGTTATTGTCGACGCGGTTGCCTTCTCCAGCGCATCTTTGATCGCCATGGCCGGTGAGGAACGCATCATGCGCAAGGGTGCAATGATGATGATCCACGATCCATCCGGCGGTGTCTGGGGCACCGCGCAGGATATGGAGAGTTACACCAAGTTTCTTCAAAAGCAGGCCGAAAGCATGGCCGGCATCTATGCCGACGTTACCGGCGAAGATGCTGATGACATTCGCGAGGAAATGAAAGCCGAGCTTTGGTTGACCGCCGAAGAGGCTGTCGAGCGTGGCTTCGCAACTTCCGTCGCCGATACAAAGAGTAAGGCCGTAGCAGCCCACGATTACCGCGTGTACTCGCAGGCGCCAGAACGGCTTGTTGCCATGGCAACCAAGAAAAACTGGTCTCACGATGAGGCCAGACCAAAGGCCATGGCGTCCGCCACGGCACCCAACCGTCAACCCGAAAAGGATCCTGAAATGACGGAAAAGCCCAAGGCGGACGATAAAGCCGCCGATATCGAAGCCGCCAAGGCTGAGGCCGGTAAAGTTGCTGTCGCGGCCTATCAGACGCGCCGCAAGAATGTGATGGCGCTGGAAGAAGCGAAGGGCCGTGAAGCACTTGCTGAAACCCTGATCGACACAGGCCTGACCGAAGACGCGATCAAGGGTGCACTCGCTGCGGCTCCGAAAGCCGTCGCTGCGCAGCCCGGTGGCAAGCCGCAGGCCTCCGCCTATGAGCAGCAGCGCGTAGCAGCTGCAAATCTCGCCCAGCCCGATGGCGGTAAATCGACCGACGCGGACACCCGTGCAGTCATGCGCGCATCGGTCGATCGTCTCAACAAGCGCCGGTAACAGGAGGTCGCTTCCATGGTTGTTCTTACGGAAAACCTGCGCCGCACGGCGCACTACATCGTCTCGGAGGCCAACGGCTTCCGGTCTCGCGAAACTGGCATTATCGCTTCAGGGAGCGGCAAAGTCGAACCTGGTGCTGTTCTGGGTCGCATTACCGCCTCCAAAAAGCTTGTGCCTATCGCACCTGCTGCCGCTGACGGCTCTCAAAACGCCGCCGCTATCCTGTTCGAGGGGTGCGATGCGGCCGCGGCGGATGTTCGCCGCACGATAACCGCACGCGACACCGAGGTACAGGCCGCCGTTCTGGTCTGGCCTGCCGGCACCACAGACGCCCAGAAAACCGCCGCGCTCGCCCAGCTTGCCGCGCTCGGCATCGCAGCCCGATAAGGAGGGGCGACCAATGGCACTTGTTGCAGATATTTTTGGCCAGAACGCATGGGGCGTTATCGAGGTACAGGAAGAGATCGTCGAGCGGGTCGATTTCAAGCCCCAGCTTCTCGGCAGCCTCAACCTCTTTTCCTCGATCTATTCACGCTCGCGCATGATTGGCATCGTCGATCGGAACGGGGCCATGACCCTGATCCCGACCTCGCCGAACGGTGCCCCTCCGGAAGAACTCATTCCTAAGGGCGCAAAGGTTCGAACAATGGAGGCAGTTCGCCTGGCAAAGGGATCGACCGTGTATGCGATCGAACTCGCCGGCGTTGCGGCCCTGCCGTTCGAAGACCAGACCAAGGAGGTGGTAGACGAAATCACCGACCGCACAGGCCAGATCAAGGATGATCTTGAACTGACGTGGGAACATATGCGTTTCGGCGCTATTCAGGGTAAGGTTCTCGATGCCGACGGTACAACGGTTCTTGTCGACTGGTACAATTTCTGGGGCATTGCCGAGCCTGCGGAGATCGACTTCGAGCTCGATGATCCCGCGACCGACGTTCGCAAAAAGTGCCGCGACGTCAAACGCGAGATGCAGAAAAACGCCAAAGGCGTCTGGACCCCGAACACCAAAGTCGGCTCGCTTGTCGGCGATACCTTCTTCGATTCTCTGGTCAACCACCCGAGCATCAAGGAAACGAAGCTCGGTACCGATCGTGCTCCGACCCTGGAGAATATTGAAGGTTATTCGTCGATCGAGATCGAGGGGATCGTCTTCATCAATTACCAGGGCACGGATGATGAAACCACGATCGCCGTTGGTACCGACAAGGCCCGGTTTTTCCCCATCGGTGCACGCGGCGCGTTTCAGGTTGGCTGGGCGCCCGCAAGCGAGTTCAAACCTTATTTGAACAAGCGCGGCCAGGAGTTCTATGGGCTCTTGCTTTCGGATGTCTCTGGCCGTGACGAATGGGACCGCATCGAGATTTACAGTTACCCGCTGTTTATATGCACGCGTCCCGAAATGCTACTGCGCGCGAAAGCCTTCTGATCGGAGGCCTTCCGCTCACTTTGAGGAGATCATGACATGCCGCAAAAAGTGGTTACAGAAGCCGGGTTCTATGCAGGCAAATTCCTGAAACCCGGTCAGTCTTACGATGGTGACGAGGGCGACGAGAGTTCTGTTGACCTCAACACGTTGACGAAGGACGAATTGATCGCCGAGGCGTCCCGCCTCGGCATTACCGTCTCTTCGAGCAGCACGAAGGCCGACATCGTCGCGGCCATTGCGGCTGGCAACCATGGTTGATTGGGAAGCCGCGCGGGCCTTCACGGAAGCCGCCTGCGCGGCAACCTTTGACACCAAGCCCTGCCGCCTCATTGCGAGGCGACCGGGCGCCACCGTCAATCATAAGGAAGAAGATGATCCGTCACGCGTGCCGTTCGATTGCATGGCGTCGATCGATCTTGAACCAACGAGCGACATCATCAGACGGTATCCTTCGTCTGATCCTCAATCCGGAAACGGACCTGTTTCCTATGACGCCGTCGTGACGGCCCATATTGGTGACTGGCCATGGCTACCCAAAATGGGTGATCAAATCCTGATCATCGGAAAACGGTGGCGCGTTGAAGCCGCCCGAAGGGACGGATCAAGCAGACCGGCATGGTTTGTCTCGGAGGTGAGAAATGCTGGCAGCTGAAGCAGTCAGATTGCTGACGGTGGAACTGTTGCGCCCCACAGGGATACCAGTGGGCGGCAACTTCCCGACGTTGGCAGGTCCTCGGGTTTATGACAGCCGCGGCGCGACGCTCACCGAGCTTGATCAAGAGCGCGATTACACGCCAGTCCTTGCTGTCTACACGCACGAGAGTGCGGTCGAAGCGGCTGGCCCCGCCTCTGGGTTCAACGACAGTGAAGCTTCCGTCGTTCTCCACGTCGTGGCCGAACTGGCTGTATCCACCAGCGATGGTGTCGGTTCCTCGCCATTCGTCGATGCGATGGCGGACACCGATGCAGAAGCGCGGCTTGTCCTTGCCGCATTGGTTGCGCAGGTCCGGCGCGTTCTGCAGTTCAGCGCTGCGGGTGTCGGGTGGCGTCGACTTGTGAAACAAGTTCTGCAGGTGGAAGAAAAAACACACGCCATTCCGGAATTCGGTCTCCGGTTTCAGCGGATTTTCTGCACCTTCAAGCTTGCCGTAAGCGACGATGACTTTGATATGTCGCGTCCAGGCCTGCCTGACCCGCTAGGTTCTGTCGCCGCCGATCTCCCTGAGGGGAGTTATGCAAAGGCGAAACTCGCGGAGCTCGCCTCTCATTTTGCCGCCGAAAACCCTGATCAGCTTCGCATCATCCGAGGTGTAGCATCCGGGCCCGGCGGCGTATCGCTTCCAATCGGTCAAGACGACCTGATCCCCTGATCGGAGATTATTCATGTGCAAGATTTACGTGGCCGCCGCAGGGCGCGCCATCCCTCGCGGCTGGCCCGATGAGGGGCGGCCGATTGATCCGCTGTCGCGCCAGCATCGTCGCATGATCGAGACCGGTGACCTGGTCGAAAAAGAAGTGGCGGCGGCGACGCCTGTCGAACCCGTAAAACCGACCAGGAAGGATTGATCCGATGGTGAACAACATTCCCGACAATATCGTCGCACCGCTGCTTGCCTTCGACATCGAGTCCGGCGGGCAGTTTTCCAGCGAATTGAACGAAATCCTTATCGGCTTTGGCACCGCCGGCGCAGCGCTCGGTGAAGGCCAGATCGCCATCTGCGGCACGGTCAATGAGGCTCGCCGCCTCGCTGGCCGTGGTTCGATGTTGGAAAGCATGTTCATCCGCGCCCGCAAGAATGCCCCGGCGCAGGTGATTTACCTTTGTCGTGTAGCAGATGCCGGCACTGCTGAAATCCGCACGATGACGGTCGGCGCCGTGCCTGCTTCCGGTGGTCAGGCTGTGGTGCAGATCGCTGGTGAGAGCGTGTCGATCGATATCGCGGCCGGGACTTCGGCAAACGATACCGCCGCCGCGCTGGCGACCGCGATCAACGCCTACTTCAATCCGCTCTCGAAAAAGAGCCTGCCTTTTACGGCGGTCGCGGCGGCGAACGTAGTCACCGTCACGGCGCGCCACAAAGGCGTTTATGCCGCTGGCCTTGATATCTTCATTCCAGTCCTGGAAGGCGGCAACGTTTTCACCGGCGCTAACCTGACGATGGCGACGACAACGCCGGGTGCTGGCAATCCAGACCTCTCAGCAATCCTCGCTGCAATGGGCGACGATCCTTTCGAAGCGATCGTTTCCGCCTTCAGTGACGCTGCCAGCGTGGCGTTGCTTGACGCTTTCGTCACGTCACGCTGGGGTTATGACCAACAGTTGTATGGTCATGCGTTCTATCCCTTCACGGGAACCGACAGCCAGATCACCGCAAAAGGTCTGGCGCTGGACAGCTGGCATCTTTCCCTCATCCCGATCTTGTCGGGTGGCGGAAACGGCACGCCCGATTACGAGCGGGTCAGCGCCGACGTGTCGAGGGTGTTGCCCATGTTGGGTTCAGGATCCGATGGTCGCGTCTCTGCAAACCAGTCTGGTCTGGTCGTCGTCGGCGTAATCGCTCCGCGCGACCGGAATTACTGGCCCGACTATCCGACGCGCAACGGTTGGCTGCAGAACGGCGTCTCGGCCTGGAAGGTGGATCGTAGCGGCGATGTTGTGATCGACAAGATCATCACACAGCAGCAGACGACGAACGGTGTTCCGGATACGGCACTTCGCGATATTCAGGCGGTCTACCAGTTGACCTATGCGCTCAAGTTCATTCGCTCGCAGCTGGCTTACGAGCACAGCAACAAGGCGATTGCCAATGACAACCCGGCAAACCTGCCGAGCATCGTGACCGTGCGGGATATCAAGTCGACGCTGGTGCATGCCTGCATCGACCTTTCCCGTCGCGGCGTGCTGGAATTCGGTAACGACATCGCTGGACAGATCACGGTTACTCGCAACCTCGATAATCCGAACCGGGTCGATATCGTCCTTCCGATGGACCGCGTGAACCCGCTCGACATCTTCGCCGGGCTTGCCCGCGTCTACGCCCAAATCTGAGGCGGTTTCCGCCTCTTCTTTCTTTGACCCCATCTGCGGAGAATATCGATGGCAGGAAACGATTTCGGCGGGCGGATGACCGTTCGCCTTGCGAGTAGCGCGCTTCTCGCTTTGCGCGGCAATTTCACGGTCTTGTCGGCGGGACAGTCAAACGAGACTGTCACCAATCAGGACGGATCGACGGATCGCGTGGGAACTCCTACGGCACCCCGTGCCGAGGTGACATTCAAGGATGCCAGCGATGTCGATTTCAACGCGCTGATGACTGCGGCGCGCCAGAACTTCACCATCCTGGAGGAGTTTACCGGCGTGACACATTATTTCTTCAACGCCTTCTTCAGCGGAGAGCCGAGTTCCAACCGTCTCAACGGCGAACTGTCTGGTCTTCAGATCGTCGGCGAAACCTATCGGCGGGGATAATGTATCGCTATGTCAGAGAAAATCGTTGAGCTCTCCCGGAAATATGAAGTTCCGGGTGTTGAGCCGTTTGACAAGGTGCGCCTCCGGGCGCCGACGTACCGTGAAATTTTCATCAACGGTATAGGTGAACCGCGAGAAGTCCACGTCGTTGCTGGTCAGCCGATGGTTGTGACGCACTATGAGGCCATCGACGGACATCTTCAGAACATCTGCCTGGCGCCTTCTTACGACTCCCTGGCGGTTCTGGAAGCTCACGACGCGGTAGAGGTCGCGAACGCCGTGTGCGATTTTTTTTCGCAGCGGCCGGAATTGCCGAAGTCGCCGACCTGATGGTGTTCCGTCTCGGATGGGACGCCATGCGTGTGCAGGACATGACGGCCGATGAAATCGCGCATTGGTGCAATCGTGCGATCAAATTTTCCGAACAAGCGCGGGGCCGGTCATGAGACTGGAAATGAACAGCAAGGATTTCGAGGAGCTGGAGCGCGCTTTCCGGCGGCTCCCCGGCGAAATCCGTACCAAGGCAATGCGACGGGCGATGACGCGTGTTGCCCAGACTGCACGGTCTCGCATCGTTGCCCGGCTCGGGCCACATACCCAGATGCCGCGCGACCTGGTGGCGGCGTTGACGACAGCGCATTTCAACGCCGGCGGAAACACCTCGAAGGTTGTTGCCGAGTCCGGCTGGATACCGCTTCAACGTCTCGGCGCCGTTCAGAACGCATCCGGCGTCTACGCGAAGCTTCGCGGCTCATACCGCCACGCCTTCATCGCCGCCATGAAAAGCGGCCATGTCGGCGCATTTCGCCGGGTGCCTGGTACACAGATGTCGTCTGCGACCGGCAAGCGCGAGCAGATCCGCGAATTGTTCGCCGCGAACCCGGCTCACGCCATCACGAACAATCCGGATGTTTATCTGGATGTCCTCGCGGGCGTGATCGAAGACTATTTCTTTCCGCGTGTCGTTCACGAGATCGAACGCCTCTTACCTCGATAGGTGCATTTATGGCCAATCGGAAAATCCGGGCGGAGCTTGAGATTGATGGCAAGGACAGTACCAGTCCTGCTTTCCGTTCTGTCGCGACCCGGATGGGCCAGATCGAGCGACAGATGTCGCGGTTCAACAAGACCGCTTCCGATTTCGACCGGAAGGTCGCGTCGATCAATAGGCATTCGGCTGGAATGCAGCGGGCCGCCGAGGGTTTTAATAAAGCTGGCACGATGCTGCGGACCGGTATCGCCGGCTACGGTGTGTATGAGGTTGGTCGCGCGATTGCAGGAACTGTCAAGGATTTTGCCGCGCTTGAGCGCCAGATGACCCGTATCGGCATCACGGCGGATGCGTCGGCGACCCAGACAAAGGAAGCGTTCGCACAGGCGCAGCAGATCGCAAAGGATCTGAATTACGACAGCGTTCAGCCCGCCATCGAGGCGATTGATACTCTGGTTGCCTCCGGCAAATCGCTGGATGAAGCCATGGCATTTCTGCCATCGGTGCTTGCCACTGCGCAGGCGACAGGTGCGGCAACGCAAGACATCGCAAATACCGGTCTCAAGGCTGCCGACGCCCTGAAGATCGAAACGAAGAACATGCAGCGCGCCTTCGACATTATGGTCATGGGCGGCAAGGCTGGCCAGTTCGAACTCAAGGACATGGCGCAATACATTCCCGGTCTCGCAAACAGCTTTGCGACGCTTGGTTACGAGGGTGAAGGTGGGTTGAAAAAACTCGTCGCCATCCTTCAGACGATTCGTGAGGATACCGGCGACGCCAGCAGCGCGGCGACGCAGGCGCAAAACATCTTCGGCAAAATGTATTCGGAAGAAACCGGGAAAAAGTTTGCCAAGTTCGGCATCGATTTGCGCAAGGAAATGGAAGCCGCCAAGAAGACAGGTGAGGATGCTGTCAGCGCATTCATCCGACTCTCGAACGAAGCGATCAAGGGCGACCTTTCCAAGCTGCCGCTGTTGTTCAGCGATCAGGAATTCCGCCTCGGGATGCAGTCCCTGATGACCAGCAGTGAGAGCTTGAAGCGGTTCATCGACACGATGAATTCCGCCGAAGTCAACGGCACGGTTTTCCGCGATGTGAACCGCATCTTCGGGGATACGCAGGCATCAATCGACAGGATGTCAAACAGTTGGGAGAAGCTCAAGACGTCGATGGGCGAAAGTGTAGCCCCAGCTGTCACGCCGCTCATGGATGGTGGAGTGAAGCAGCTAGACCGTTACAACGCCCGTCAGCGCGGGATGGAAAAGCGGGGCTGGGGCTGGTTCCGTCGCAACCTCGGTGTCATCTCCGCCACGGAGGAAATGGATCTCTCGTATGAAGGCGGGTACCGTGACGAGAAGTTTCTCGGCGAGTACTGGGCTTCCAGATATGGTGCCGGCAGAGACGATCCGCGTCGCCCTCGCGCTTCATCGGGTCGGCAGGGGCGGCCGGTTGTCATCGGGGATTTCCCGGGCGGCGGACATGGATATACCAACCGGACATTGCCTGCGGGCTCTGCACCCGTTCCTGCGCCTCGCCCGAGAGAGGTGCCAGTGGGACTTTCCGCGACCGGTGATTTGCAGCGCCAGTACATGGAGTACGGCCGAGGCCGCGCGGCAGGTCAGAAGATCTCTTCCGAGGTCGCGAATATGGATGTGTTTCGCGGAATTCGTGAAAAACTTGAGCAGTCGACCGAGATCGCAGGAACTCAAGCCGGAAAGTCGATCGCAGATGGTGGGCAGACGGCTGCGGCGGCTATCGAGAGCGGGTCGCAAAAGCTGCAAAGTGCTGGCGATAGCTTCCTGTCGGGCTTGACCAGCGCTGCACAAACGCTCCTTGACGCCGCGAACAAGCTGCAAAACGTCCGGGTCAATGCGACAGCTATCGGGGCGCAAGGCGGCAGGGCTCTCGCAAATGCTGATACCGGCAGGACTTTCCCGCCGGACATCTCGAAGCCAACAGGCGCACAGTAACGACATCAATTCGGAGACACGAAACATGAGAGACTGGGCATCAACGCTCCGGCCAGCCAGTTTTCGCGGTGTCCGCTTCTGGGTGGAGTTCGAGGATTTGTCAGGCGGCAAGCGTCTGGCGCGGCATGAATACGCTGGCGGCAGACGCACCCACATGGAGGAGATGGGGCTTAAAACACCATCATTCGGTGTTACGGCCTATCTCCTTGGCGATGCCAGCGATGCTTCAGCAGCGTCGCTGACGTCGGCCTGCTTGGCCGCTGGCCCCGGCAGGCTGGTTCTTCCGATCGATGCCGGGCAGTTGGCATACGTTGAGGATTTCCACCGGTCTCGCGAGCGGGACCGTCGCGGCTATGTCGCATTCGAATTCACGGCGGTACCGGCTTCAGGCGAGGTCCTGCCGTCACTCAGCCTCGCTGATGTCGATACAACATTTCTCGCTGCATTGCCGGCGGCTGCTTCTGCATTCGGAAGGTTGTTCTGATGGCTGCTGACAAACGGGCAATATGCGACTGGCTCGGAAGCCTCGCGACGACCATCGTTGTTGATGATCTCGACACCGAAAATATTGCTGCGCGCCTCGATGCCGCTCCGGCACTTTCCGCCACAGAATTTGCAATGGAAAGCCTGTCAATTATGCGGGTCATTGCCGAGAGTGTTTTATCGGCCTCCGAGTTCGATACACTCCGCTCTGGGCAATTTGAGGATGCGGAGACCGCAGACGCGGCCTCGGTTTTGCTTGCAGCAGGACTTGCGATCGCAGGTGGACGCGCAGACTGGATTTCCAGGCCACAGGCGCGCGCTGGCCGCGACCGGATCGCCGCCGCTGGTGACGCTGCCCTGACAGTAGTTTCTGCCATGGGTTCAGATGGCGTTGATCTTTATGTCTGGCTCTCTGCCCTGACGAATATCGCGGTTCGCCTGGTGTCGGATCAGGCGGCAGACGCGGTCCCTGTGGTTCGGGTCGAGACAGGCATTTCGCTGCCTTCGACGTTTCTGGCTTACCAGCTTTACGGTGATGCCGGCAGGGCCGAAAGCCTTGTCGAAATTGCTGGTATATCCACGCCGATGCTCATGCCATCTGCCTTCAATGCTCTGGAAAAGTGATGCAGAAAAATTCGACAGGACCATTCGAGACGGTCGTTTGCGATGGGCTGCCGCCGATCATCCGCATCAATATAAGAGTATCGGCAGAAGAGGCTACGCGCAGCGCAAATGCCGATTTCGTCATCGCGGGATCCGGCGTGCCTGTCGTGCCGGGGAAGCCGACTAAGATCACAGCGAGCGGCGATCTGTTGCTCACTGGCTATGTGCGGGACGTCGACACCGGATACGATGAGGAAAGCCGGTCGCTTTCCTGCGGTATAGTCTCTCGTACGGTCGATTTTGTCGAATGCTCGGCCGAACATCCAAGCGGGGAAATTCTCGATAAGAGCCTCGATGATATTGCGAGGGAACTGGACAGTCACGGAATTGGCATTGAGACGGACGGCAGCGAATTGCCGAAGGAAGCTCGCCATAAACTGATGGTCGGAGAAAGCGCTTTCTCAAGTGTTGAGCGCCGGTCGCGGGGCCGCGGTGTTCTGATCCACGACACGCCCGAAGGTCGGGTCAAGCTGGCGACAAAACCTGCTGGAAAACATGCCGGCAGGTTGAAGCGTGGCGTTAACATCCTGCCGGGATCCAGTGCCAGCTTTACGGAAAAAGGCCGGTACAGCGACATCAAAGTTCGTGGGCAGGCCACGGAAGGCAGCGACAAGCAGCAGTTTCGCGGCCAATCGTCGGCAAGAGATAATGGCCTTAGCCGTAAGCGAACGCTGATTTTGCGGCATGAAGGTGAAGCGTCAACGGGACGGATGAAGAAGCGCGCCGCATGGCACGCCAGGCGGGCGGCGGGAAACGGCACGACTGCGAGCATCGTCGTCAGTGGCTGGCGGGATGAGGCCGGCAAGCTCTGGCAGCCAAACTATCTTGTCTATGTCGATGATGACTGGCTCGGCCTCGATGGCTGGATGGTCATCAAAGATATCGATTTCGAACAGGGCGATATGACGAAAGCGACGCTCTCGGTCGCGGATCCTCGCTCACTCGGTGGCGAAAACCCGCGCGGCAAGACGACATCCGGCTATTCCGCTGCGGCGGTCGATGAAGGGGACTTTGAGGACGAATGAGCGGCTTCATACGTTTCGACTTCGATGGCCGCCTTGAAGAGAAGGCTGGTCAGCAGTTTGTCTCCGGGCGAGGCATGTTCAATGATGGGTATACCCGTATCCATCGTCCGGAACCCCACGGCTTTGCTTCTTCGCCGCCTTCCGGCTCGAAAGGTCTTTTACTGCCATCGCCGGGTAATCCGGATTTTGCGGTTGTCCTCGGGCTTGAACATCCGGGCCACCGGCCGTCAGACCTTCCGGGTGGCGGCTCCGCGCTTTACGATGCCGGCGGCAATATCATCAAGGTAGTCATGGGCGATGGCATCGTTGTTGATGTGGCGGGGAGCGCTTTCCAAATCCGCAAGGGTGGGGTGACATTCACGGTTTCGGCCGATGGCGTCGACATCGAGGGCGGGACGGTCCGCCATAATGGCAAGGACATCGGCGATGCCCATCGCCATACCGGCGTCGTTCCGGGATCCGGTCAAACGGGTGTGCCCGCTTAGGAAAAACTCAAATGCTTCGCATCATACCTCTCGATGAGGCGGACGAAATCTATCGTTCGCCCGATCTCGGCTGGGATGGCCTCCTGGGCGACCTGCTGCTGAACAGTCTCACCCATCCAACGGCGCCCGGAGATTTTCGGGCGGAGCAGGGTCTAGCGACGCAAGTGCTGATCCTGCTGATGAGCGACCGTCGCGTAGAGGACAGCGAGTTGCGAGACGGTGAGCAAAACCGGGGCTGGCTCGGAGACAGCTTTGACCGTCTCGATGGTGAGGACGTCCTGGGGTCTCGCCTTTGGCTGCTGAGGCGGCGCTCAATCTATGACGGCATCGAAGTTGATGCCGAGGACTATGCCCGCGAAGCCCTGCAACCGCTCATTACGCAGGGCTCAGTAGCCCGTGTCGACGCAACTGCCACCGCCAAGCGTGCGGAAAATCGTCTCGATCTCGAAATCGCGATGTACGGGCGCGACGGCGAGACCATGTTCAATCAGAAATTCGGACTGTTATGGAGACAGATAGATGGCGTGGAATATCCGCTCGCTGGATGATGCCTCGGCTGCTGTGCGTGGCGCGTTCCGGCGATATATGCCCGGCACGGATACCGCCCTCAAAAACAGTTTCGTGACGATCGTCGTCAAGGTTCTGGCGGCGATCTCCTATGAGTTCGAATTGCGTATGGGCTGGTTTTCGAAACAGATCCTTCTGTCGACATCGACGAGCCTTGCGTGGATCAAGTTGCACGCCGCCGAAGTCGGCATTTACCAGCGTCCGGCTGCCGCTGCGCGCGGGGAAATCATCGGTATCGGCCAAGCCACGACGACGTATCCTTCCGGTATCCGCTTCGTCTCCGGAAATGTGACCTATGTTTCCACTTTACCGGCCACCTCCGGGGCGGACGGTTCCCTGGTCGTTCCTGTCGCCGCAGAGGTGAAAGGCTCTGTCGGTAACCGTGCAAGCGCCGGTCTGCTGTCGCTTGCTGACCCCGGACTTTTTCCGACGCTTGGCACCAGCTGGCTGGTCGACAATGACGGACTAGGTGGAGGAGCCGACGCCGAGGATGCGGATAGCCTGAAAGAGAGGGGCTTGCAGCGGAAGCGCAATCCTCCTGGCGGCGGCACGTTGGCGGATTATGAGCGCATCGTGATGGGTGTCTCCGGTGTCCTGAAGGCGTGGGCTTTTCGTGTCCCTGGCTCGCCCGGTGGAATTGTCGTCCATTTCCTGTTTAGCGGCAGGGAAGACAATATTCCGCTGCCCTCCGATGTCGAGGCGGTGCAGGCTGTCATCGATCAACAGAGGCTTATCCGTGTTGATGACAGTGTCGCCACGGCGCCCGTATCGCGCCCGGTCGACGTGACCGTCACGGGGCTTTCCGGAGATACGGCTGAAATACGTGCGGCGATCAAGAATGGCATCACCGCGATGTATCTATCGAGGTGCCGGCCGGGCCTGATCGGCGACAGCTTTACCGTATCGCGCAGTTGGTATTCGGAAGTGATTTCCGGGGTAACCGGTGAGGACCGTCACATCCTTGCGGAGCCTTCTGGCGATATCGTTCTGACCGGCGGGCAGTTTCCTGTAAACGGGGAGTTCGACTTTGGCTCGTGATTCCGGCTTCAATACTCGCACAACAGAGCCGAGCGACGGCGCGCCATCTGGTGGCGTCCCCAGCGCATGGGACAATCTTTCTGCACCCACGAACGATGATCTTATTGGTGGCGCGGTGTCGTTCTGGCCACCCGGGGCTGCATTCGGAACGCCGGACGGGCAGGCGCTATCCCTGACCAGCAGACTCGCACTGTTTACACGGGTCCTCATTTCGCCTTGGGAATGGCTCTACGCCAGGGCCTTCAAGCTCACGAGCGAAAGCACGGTCTACGGCGTGGATGAAATGCTTTCGGACTGGGAGCTAGAGTACGGCCTTCCGGACGCTTGCGGCGTCGATGACGAGAGTATCGCCGGTAGGATAAGGGCTCTGGAGGCGAAGTTGATGGCTGCCGCCATCATCACGCCGTCAGACTTTATCCGGCTGGCCGCGGCGTTCGGTTTCACCATCATCATCGAAGAACCGGCCGTTTTCGAGTGCGGATTTTCGGAGTGCGGCGGCGAACACACGGTCGGCGATTCAAGGCAGGAAGTTTACTGGCTTGTGACTGTTACCGACCTCGCTGTCGACTATTTCCGGTGTGGTGAAAGCGAATGCGGGTTCGACCCGCTCTTTTCTTACGGGGAGGCAGAGCGACTGCTTTGCCTTCTGCGTCAACATTCGCCCGCTTGGGCAATTCCTGTTTTGGCAACCTGAACGGAACCCATCACCATGAAATATTACGCTCCATACGGATCTACTGATCCGGATGCATCATACGTCGACAAGGATATACCCGGTGCTGTTCGCGGCTCCGCGGTTCCTGCCAAGGCTATCGAAAAACCGCAGCGTGAAATTGTGGACTTCCTGGTTAAGTCCGGTCTCGCGCCTGCTGAGGGACTTCAGTTGTCCCAGGCCGTTCAGGCTGGCAAAGTGAACTTTGCTGCCACTGCAGGGACTGGCAACGCGATTGTCGCAACCCTTGCCCCTGCTCCGGACAGTCTGTTCCTTGGACTGATCGTCAGGATCAAGATTGCGACCATCAATACCGGCCCCGCCACCATCAATCTCAATGGATTTGGAGTGAAGCCGATAAAGACGGCGTCCGGTGACGATATAGTGGCTGGCGACCTTAAGGTGAATTCTATCATCGAATTTGCCTACGACGGCGCCAACTGGCGGATGCTCGCGACAAGCCCTCAAAGCATCGCAACCCGTGCGCTTGCGAGCGGTACTTACAGCCTTGCTGCCGGTGCGATCCCAAATTCGATTGTTAACCTCACGACTCTCGCAACAGTGCTGTTGGAGGATTTCGACAACTCAGGCTCGTTGTCTGGCGGGATATTTACAGTGCCGTACGATGGTGTGGCTCACATGTCGATCTCTCTCTATCAACCCGCTGCTTTAGTTTCCGCTGCGGGATTGGGTGTTTTGAAGAACAGCGTGTTGGTCGACAGCGTGCTGGATAACTCTAACGCTGCGTTGGATCGTACAATTCGCATAATCTACAATCGCCTGTTCAGTGTTTCCAGGGGCGATCAGCTTCAATTTGGGGTCGCCTGTCGCAATGCAGCCGGAACGGGGAATTCTCCTCCAATAACCGGCACGGCTACAATTATGATAATCTAGGAGATGGAAAACATGACCATTGAGCGCATTCCTCTTTCCATTTCGGATGTCGAGGCTGTAGGTCGACTGGTGTCGTACGGGATGGCAGATGCCTACTATGATGGGACATATCTCGTCGTAGCCAACGCCGATTTGGTGGAGAAAATAAATGCTCTGATTTCTCAGGAGGAGTGGAGAAGTCAGGATCTGGTGACGATCAAGGCCGGATATAAGGCTGCAATTGACGAGGCGGCCGAATTGACGAGGCTGCAGTACATTACGCCCGGTGTAGGGCAGGCTCTCACGTACATGCAAAAGGCGGATGAGGCTCGGCGGTATCTTTCAGCGTCCAACCCCGTCGACAGCGACTACCCGCTGTTGGCGGCTGAAGTGGGCATCACCGCTGAAAATATTGTCCGCGTTGCTGCGGTGGTAGCTGCGGCCTACAGCCAATGGCTAAAGATTGGTGCGGCAATCGAGGCTGTGCGCCTAGATGGGAAGGCTGCAATTGACGCAGCAGGATCAGAAAATGACGCAAAAGCTGCCTTCGATGCAGTGGCTTGGCCAGAGGCCAAAGTCGCCGGTCAAGCGGAGTAGCCACTATCTGTCTGCCGTTTTGACGCTATTGATAAAGGCAGCGGAGCGTGCCACGAGAGCGCATGACTTCAACAACACAATACAGACCAGACATTGACGGGCTTCGGGCTTTTGCGATCGTTTCCGTTATGGTGTTCCACGCATTTCCCACCGTGCTGCCTGGCGGGTTTGTTGGCGTCGATGTTTTTTTCGTCATATCTGGATACCTGATCACCAAAATCATCTGTAGGGGAACTGACAACGGTAGTTTTTCTCTTTTACAGTTCTACCTACGGCGAGTGCGCAGAATATTCCCAGCACTAATCGTGGTTCTCGCTGCCATGTCGATTATGGCGTTGTACGTTATGGGGCCGTCCGAACTTCATTCGTTTGCAGCCACCGTTGCCGGATCTGCAGCATTTGTCTCAAATCTCGTGCTCTGGTCGCAGTCCGGGTATTTTGATACGGCAGCGACCACAAAACCACTTTTGCATTTATGGTCGTTGGGAGTTGAGGAGCAGTTTTATATCGTCTGGCCGTTGGTGATTATGATCGCGCCGCAACGCGCTCGAGTGTATGTTTTTCTTCTGCTGTTCGTCGGGAGCTTTGTCGCCTGCCAAGTGATGACGCACCATGATCCGGTGGCTGCGTTTTACTCTCCGTTCAGTCGAGCGTGGGAACTTGCTGCTGGCGGACTTGTCTACTGTGTGTCGGGGCGCCTCCGGCCCTTCACTAAAAGATACCCGGTAGCTAGAGAGGTCGCATTCACGATTGGTTGCCTGTTATTTGTTTTAGCCCTCGTCATAACATCTGAGGCAAATCCCTTTCCGGGATGGCAGGCTCTTATTCCGGTAGTTGGTGCCGCAATAATCGTAGCCTTCGGCGGACAATCGCGCATAGCTGGACTGATTCTTGGCAATTCTGTTGGTGTAAAGATAGGGCGAATTTCTTACCCTCTCTATCTCTGGCATTGGCCACTACTCGTAATCGGCCGCCAGTTGGGTTACCACTCTGCCACAGCGACTGGTGTTATTGTTGTCCTAACGATTTTGCTTTCTATTGGCACCTACAGGCTGATCGAGTTACCCATCCAGCGTCAACCTGTTGGGTCGCTTCAATTTTTCTCGCTGGTCGTCCCTCTCGGATCGATTGGTTTGTACGGATTTGTGGCAACTTCAATCGACCCCCGTGCTTTGATTTACCCGACAGATATTCGTGCGGCGGCACAGTATTCCACATACGAGGCTGGAGCTGGGGCAAGAGTGGGGTCCTGTTGGGTTGAACACAACACGTTGGTGTTTTCCCCGGAGTGTTATTTCCACGAGGCTGGCGGCAAACCCCGAGTGGCAATCTGGGGTGACTCTCATGCTGCCCGGCTGTACCCCGGTATTTTGAGAGTTTTGGGCGATAAGGTTGAGGTGGCACAGTTTACGAAAGATGGATGCAGCCCGGCTGACGGAGGAAAAACAGGCTGTGGTTCGACAAACCGTTTGGTCATGGATTATCTTTTGAAGAACGCCGTGGACACAATCGTTATCTTCGCAAACTGGTCCGATCATGTGCATTCGAATTCTTTTCGATCAGATCTCGAACTAATCCTGTCGAGGCTCCGGTCGAATGGAAAACGCGTGGTAATGATTGGTCCATACCCAAATTTCCCGACATCTCTTCCTGACATGGTCGTGAAACAATGGCTCGCAGGGGAAATATCCGGAGTGCCTGATAGAATTCCAGGCGCGCCAATGCCTAATACTAAAATGGCTGAAACAGCAGTCTCGAATGTGTCCTCGTCGCAAAAAACGATGTTCGTCTCATTGATATCCTATCTATGCGACGAGAACGGCTGCCTTTCCAATTTACCATCGGGAGGAACTCAGCTCATTGTGTGGGACTACGGTCACTTGACATTGGCTGGAGCGACAATGGTTGCAGAGCACATCTACCCATTAATGGGCCTCGAAAAACGCCAGTAACCTACGTCATAGCCTAATATTGGCGGTCCAAGTATTCCTCTTCCGTCTCCTGATCCTGACGGTAGGCCCATTTGCCCTCATCCCAGCGCCGGTAAACCTGACCAAATCCGCTCGAATAGCTTCCGTCGATCAGCTTGACGCGTAGGAGCGGATTATACGCGTGCCACAGCCCGTTCTTTTTCTCATCAGTCATCGCCAATCCTCAACCAGTCGTTTTCTTGGTTGAGATTACTCTTAAGAGGTTTCCTATGTCCATTCCCCTGGGAGACTGTCTGACGCCTGAGGACTTCAACGCAATTGGCGATTGTATCGCCTGGGGCCAAGGGACTGACAACACTGCGGCGTTTCAGGCAGCGATAGATACTGGTCGGCGCATCAGCTTGCACCATTCGACCAAAACGTACCGCATCGGCGGTGTCCTGAGAATTCCGGATTACCAGCAGATATTGGGTGGCGGGTTCAGCTCTGGCGCTCCTATGGGTGTTGAGCCCGGATGTGCCAGACTGGTATTCGATGGGGGTGGTGACGCCTGTTTCGTAAACAAAAACCCCACAGACAAGCTGAGGTGCGTAGGTATCTCAGGCCTCAACATCCTTTGCTCCGATGACTACGAGGCGGTCATGGATTTTCGAACCGCCGAAAATCTCCACCTCCGGGATTTGATGATCGAGGTCGTCGGGGACAACACGACCGGGATAGTCACGAAGAAAGCAGAGCCGGCGGAAGACAGCTGGATGAATGAGGCAAAGACCGTCATTATCAGGCTTCCCGACACGTCTAACAAATGGGCGTTTGACGTGGACTGGTCGGACAGCCTGGTGGACGGGTGTCATTTCACCGGCGGAAAATGCGCCATAGATCGCGGCTGGGGCGTTCGATGGACAGGCAACCAATTCGAGCGGTCCAAAATGCACGGGCTGCATATTTACAAAACGACCGCTCGCAAGAACTCGCTCGTCATTGGTAATTCCTTCGATGCGAATACCTATTGCGGAATATGCATCGATGCGACCAACGATCCCATCGCGAGTGACCACAGATTTGGCATTTCTATAACTGGTAACAACTTTCGCACCGAAAACCCCAATGGCGGCGCGCCGGGCGCTGCCTCCATCTATCTGTCTAACAATGGTTCGGCACAGTACCACCCCGGTAAGATTTCAGGAAACTCCGAACTGAACAGCGACGCCGTTCATCTCTATCTGATCAACGGTAACTGGGTCACCCCGACCACTTTCTAGCCGTAACTCGGCAGGCATTATCCCCAAATAGGAGAACATCTATGGCGACTGTACGCGAGGTACAGCAGCGCTTGATTTCGCTCGGCTATGATGTCGGGCCATCCGGCGCTGATGGCATTCCCGGCCGCAGCACAACAAAGGCTGTCACCCATTTTCAGGAGGATAAGAAACTCTCTATCCTCTATCCTGGCACGATTGGCCCGAAGACGCTCGTTGCGCTCGGTCTGAACGACAATAAGCCCATGGTTCCGCCGTGGGTGACGGAAGCGCGCCGCTTCCTCGGCCTGCACGAGGTGAAGAACGCCAAGGCGCTGGATAAAGCCCTCCGTCTCGACGCAAGTGAAATCGCGTGGTGCGGTGCATTCGTCGGCGTGGTTATCGCCACAGCGCTGCCGAAAGAACCGATGCCGGCGAACCCGCTCGGCTCTCGAAACTGGCTGAAATTCGGCAAACCGCTGAATGACCCTCAGATCGGAGCCATCGCCGTCTTCTGGCGTGGCTCAAAGGACGGCTGGCAAGGTCACGTCGGCATTGTTGTCGGCCACGACAAGACCCACCTGCATATCCTCGGCGGCAATCAGTCCGATTCCGTCAGTGTCGCACGCATCGCGAAAACCCGGCTTCTCGGCTACCGTTGGGCCGTGACCTATCAGGATGCGCCCTACGTCGCCCTGCCAATGACCACGATTTCGGCCAGCGTCACGACAAACGAGGCATGACATGGCGGCTATCTCAAAGAAGCTTCGAAGCCTTGAAGGTGGACGCCTTATGTTCTGGTGCCCCGGATGTGACGGTGCGCATCAAGTCGGCGTGGGTGAAGGGGTGGGGCCGCGTTGGGGATATAACGGCAACCCAGTCGCACCCACGTTCACGCCGTCCGTTCTGGTGACCTACAACGGGCCGGACGCCGACATCGATGGCGCGCCTCCAGCGGTTTGCCACTCCTTCGTCACCGATGGCCGAATTCAATTCCTTTCTGATTGCACCCATGCGCTTGCGGGGCAAACGGTAGACATTCCAGACTTTGACAACTGAACCTCTCTATAAAGGAAACGATTATGAAACGCTTCGCGATTATCGCACTGGCGGCGCTTTCGCTTGCCTCGTGCTCCGCCACCACCGGATCGATCGATACGGCGATCCAGAAGAATTTGCCGCAGATTTGCACGGCGGCTGCGACGGCGCACAGCGCCTTCGTCATAGTCGCCAGTGCCGGCGCCATCAAACAGTCGACCGTGGCCAAGGAAGCTGCGGCGTGGGCAGCACTCGATGTGGTCTGCAAGGATCCTTCGTCATTCACTGCGGCAACCGCACTTGTGAAGGCGGCTGAGGCATACACGGTCATCACGCTCGCACTGCGCGATGCGAAGCGGGCGGAGGGTTAAGCCGATGCGGGTTGTTCATGTTCTTGCCTTCGCCGTCGCCATTTTCTCAATCGGCGCGTTCATCCTTTGGCCGGCCTTTGCCCAGGAGGCGGAACCGGTAATAGCGCCATCCTCTATCTGGTACGATCTCTGGACCGTCGTGCAGCCCGTTGTTGTACTCCTTGTGTCGACTGTCGGCCCGGTACTGGTGACTTGGATCGGTGCCAGACTTATCGCCCTGTTGAAAATCTCTGACGAAAAACAGCGCGTCGAGATTGAGGCGCGGTTGCGAGCAGCGTTGCATGAATCGGCGCTGAACGCTCTGAAGTACGCCATCACGAAAACCGGGCTGCCCTTGAAAACGGATGCCGTCTCCGGGGCAGTGCTGGGAATTGCGGCGGATTACGTCATGCAAAAAAATCCGGATGCGGTTGCAAAACTCGGCGTCGGGCCAAGCGCCTTGCAGGAAATCATACTGTCGAAAGTTCCGGATCTGGCGAAGGCGGTCAACTGACCGCCTCTGTCCACTATTGTTCACGAGGAGCAAGGGAATGGAACTGTCGAACGAGATCGGGGGCTGGTTTCTGCAGCACGGACCCTTTGGCGGTTTCTCCCTGCTCATGGTGATTTTCTACATCTATGAGCGGATCGGCCGGGCCAAGGATCGCGAGGCGCATGATGCCCGCATCAAGGAACTCCAGGACGATCATATCGAGACGCTAAAGACACTCGCACCGCTCGTCCAGAAATTCACCGACACCATGGATACGGTACTGCCGGTCATGGTGTCGAACGGAAACAGGAGGGGCGAATGAGGCTGCTTTCCTGGTGGCGCTTGCCGAAGGTCCAGACCTTACCAGATCCGGAAATAGAAAAAGAGAAACGCGACCGTAAAGCCGATCTGGCGCAGGCGGTTGTTACATTCGAGCGCCGGCGCGATCGCGTCCAGCGCATCGCGGAGGAAACAGTGGTCAGCATGCAGAAAGGCAGCCGGCGATGAAACGACTTAAAACGAGTGTGGCAGCATGGTCTGCCCTGATTGCCGTGATGCTATTCTGGATCGCCAACGCATTTGTAGCAGGCGACTACATGACCGAAGTTTCTTCAGGCCTCGTTCTCGGGGTTGCGTTCGCTGTTCTGGTTCGCTGGTTCCGCGATGCTGCGCAAGCAATGCGGTATGGCCGCGCCGGCGCCGACTTCCTGATTGTTGCCGTGTTTTCGATCGTCGGCATCATCTTCTTCCAGCGGGTGTGGGTGATGTTGCTTCGATACCACGAGCGCCCGGATTGGATGGTCAACTCTCCGATCAGCGCTTTTGTAGCATGGATGATGGCGTGGTCCTGTACCCTGGCGCTTGTCGCGCCAGACATTGACAACGGCCACATTCCACCGCGGAGCCGTATTCTGATTGGCTTCGCGCTTTTTGTGGCCGGTATGGTCTCCGGCGGCAGCATCATGCTGGCGCTGAAACCCTGATCTTTTTCAATCGAAAGCTTGCAGAGGGCAAAATGACTAACACGTTTCGCGTGGCCGGCGCCACGAATTACCAGCTCGTTGCCGACGGCGCGAACTATGGGCGCGTAGGCATACAGGTAGTCACGGTCTATCCTGTTTCCATTTTCATCGGCACGGCTGCACCTGCCAACGACACAGAAGACTTTGTTTCGATGACACCTGATGGGACGCGCGAAATCGTCGTCAATCTGGCGGCTGCGGATAAGATATATGTTCGGACCGGCAAAGTGACTGACGTGGCCGTTCGGGGTTTTCGGGAGACGCGGACATGAGCGGGTTTTCCCTTGGCTTAGGGGTTCACCTTGGCAAGGCCGATGATTTATCGTTGACAGCAAACGCCTTTGGACCTGCCAAAGCAAAGCTCGAAGCGGGCGAGAATGTAAACATTCTCGCCAACACCGACAGCACCGGCTATTCCGAATACGGGCCTTACTACAAATTCGCGGTGGCTCTTGGTGACCTTTATAATTGCACGGTCATCATGCATCGCTGGGCAGAATGGGGCGGCGCCTCTCCCAACGGGCCCAAGGAATACGCAGCGCCGGTCGTTCTTCGAATCGGAACGTCTCAAACAATCGATTTCTGGCTTGCCGCTCTGCCTGCTCAAGTCGCCGGCTGCATGTTCGAGGCATCGCGAAAGCCGAATGCTATTGATGCCATCCCGAAACCAGACGTGGCGATCACCCACCATGGCCACAACATGTCCACGTTCGAAACGCCGAATAATGAGCTTGCCTATGGCCGAGGGCTGTTTTGGTCGATTATCGGCCTCATTAGCTGGCAGTGGAAGGGTGTCCCGCAGGTTCTCACCACTCAGAACCCGTGGAGAGATAACACGGGCTACAACAAGGTCTACGACGCGATCACCGGCGTTGCCGCTGCCTTTCCATCTTTGACTCTCGTCGACAGCCACAAGCTTTTCCTGGACGCCGGAAAGTCCGCCACTCTGTATCGGACTGGAGAGGCTACTCCGGTCGTCCACCCGTCTGACAGCCAATCCAATTCCATGGGTGCCCAGCTGGTCGCTGATGCGCTCATGGCGCAATTCAAGAATGCCCGCAAGGCGGCGTTTGAGACCGTGAGCTGGATGGAACTGCCGATCGGCACCAATCTATTTGTGAACGGTGACCTTTCGAACTGGACTGGCACCGTGCCGGTGAATTTCACGAACGTCGCCGGCAACGTGACCGCCAAGGATACGGACCCTGCGAATATATTCCTCGGCTCCGGCGCTGCATGGTCTGCGAAGCTGGCGCCGTCTGCCTCAAACGGGCAGTTCTCCAAAATCCAGAACAGCTTCGACGCAACGGAGCGAGCATCAATGGCCGGGAGGAACATCACGGCAATCATGCTTTTGAAAGCGAACCCTGTACAACGCACGCCCTACAACAGCCTGGTCACCATGTCCGGAGGAGCGGTAAGAACCTTCGCAGGCGGCGGTTTGATGTGGGGCGCGCCACAGGCGGGCGGATGGATGCCTATCGTCCACGCGGGTGTGCCATGTGACGCAGTCAACAACGATGCAAACTCTTCTTATGGTGTTGCTCCAGGCTTCGGCGCGACCGCCCCAGCGACAGTCAATCCCGCTTGGCTCCAGCGGTGCGTCATCATTGAAGGGCTTGTTCCTCGCCTTGGGCTGGTGCGGCCGGCCGTGTAACATTCGAAAAGCCGTCCGGTTTACGCCGGACGGCTTTTTTGCGTTTTGGTTGTCATTCGCTCCGCCAGAACTTTTGTTCTGCGAACGCGCTCGGCATCGCGCTGTTTGGCTGCAGGTGAATCTCGCGGTGAGTGATCCGGGCTTAGATTAGCCTGCCCCAACCCGTGACAATACTGGCACCTCCAGCGCCTGTTGATATAGCTTTGCTCGGCTGGCATTTTTTCCAGATCGACTTTGACGACGCGGTTACATGGGGTGCAATATGCCGTGACCGTGTAGCCTTCGACCCACAAATATCCGTAGGTGCCGGCCTTTGGTTCATAGTTCATGGCCAATCCCTCTTTGCGCGCGCCAGAACGAAGCTGTTTTTCTCACGGTTGCCGCAGCCCAGGCACCGCAAGAGCGGTTCCATGGATATGATGGACCGGAATTTTCCATAACGGCGCTGTAGCGCCCATCTGTCGAGCATGCCGACGTGTTTGCAGCGCCAGCACCGCGCGCCAACGACATACCATTGTGGCAGATCGGCCAAGGTAGCCGAATGGTCCCGCTCAGGCACAAAAATGCCAGTTGGTTTAGCCGGCATGTTGTCGTTATTGCCGCCGGTCAGATCGATGCCGCGACGATGGCGCATGTCATTCCCGTTCGGCGTTCGGCTTCCAGCCGCGTGTATATCCCCGGCCCATTGCTGCGACGGCGATGGATAGTTGATTTTGCAGGTGCTGGATTTCGTCCAGTAGCGTTTCCACGGCGGCAACAGCATTGCCGTCATGACACTGAATGACATAGGCCGCGATATCGTCCGGCGGTTTGATTGCGTTCGGGCGCACGTTTCCAATCTCCTGTTTCAGAGCCACAAAGTTACCCCTGTCATGAAAAGGCGCGCGCCCCCGCGCCGGTAAATTAGTCTGGCATCAAGTCGGCAATCTGCCCGTGCGAGACTAGCAAGCGCGGGTTTGCCATGCTGCCACTTTCTTCATCCACGGTGACAGCGTATGCCGCAACGCCGATGTGACGCGGTGCCATTGCATTCGCCATTTTTTCGGCAGATGCTGCGTTGGTTGCGGGCCGCATATCGCCCGGCACTATCCCGTAGCGCCCCTTTTTGAACTGCACCACGATGATTTTTTCAGCGTCAGACATGTCTCTTGCTCTCTCTTTTGTTCTATAAATGTTCTCATTTGAAGGGAGAGTCAAGACGATGAATTTCTGCCTCGATGTGGAGGATTGACGAGATAGACCGATGAGCGGGATGGAGTCGAACCATCTCATGTTTCCACCCGGAACTTGTGTCTTCGTTTCCACCGGGGATTTGTGCCAGCGCGCTAACCGAGCGCCCGCTTACCTGAATAAATAGCTAGCACGGATGCGAGGAATTTGGAATGACAAGACTGTGGTTGCAGCCTGTTTCGCGCCGGTAAAAAGTGGCTGGACACTCTTTCGAAAAGCATAATGTTTTCGCATAATGTTTGAGTGTCCAGCGGCTTGCCAAGCGCCTGACTTTAAAGGAAATCCACAGCCCGCCTCCGGGCACCATTATCTTTCATTCATATTCGTTGTCTATGAAAATGCAGATTAATTATCTGCTCAACGCTGTGAGTAATCAAACCCATCCATTTAACTATTCGTTCTTCGAACTAACCTCTTGCAAGAAGTGTGGCTAGGACTAAGTTTGCAAAACCGACGCGGCGCTGTTGACACAACAGTCATGTGCTGGAACTAGACATGGCGAGGGTACTTGATGGATGGACTGATTGGAGTTGGATTGTACACGCCCGCAGAAGCTGGAAGGCTTTTGCACGTCTCGCCGTCAAAGATATCTCGTTGGCTAAAGGGTCATTCAATCGCGGGCCGGGATTATCTACCACTATGGGTGCCCGCAGTCGAATTCACAAACGAACGCACAATACTTGGTTTTCGAGACTTGATGGAGATACGGGTAGCAGATGCATTTCTGCGCGCAGGCGTTTCGGCTATTCAGGTGCGCGCTGCAATCGAATATGCGCGCGAGGTGCTTGACGAAAAATATCCGCTTTCTGCCGAGCGCTTTAAGACAGATGGCAGAAGCATTCTTTTGAGGGTTTTCGAAAATGATGCTGAAGGAATAGAGCGTGAGCGCTTGCTCAACCTTTTTCGTCGGCAATACGAATTTAAAGAGGTGATTGAACCTATCCTTAAAACCGTTGATTTCGATGATAGCGGTTCACCTCGGCTGTGGTATCCCGCAGGGCGAAGGATAAACATTCTCGTAGACCCGACGAGAGCTTTTGGGCAACCAATCGATGGCATCACTAGCGTCCCTACAGCTGTCCTATCTACCTCAGCGGCGGCGCTTGGGATTGAGGAGACATCAATTGCCTACGATGTACCCGAAGGCTCAGTACGTCGCGCCGTCGAGTTTGAACATTCCTTGAATTGACGGTGTAAGCGGTTGAAGGTCTTGTTTGACAACTGCACAGCTCCTCTCTTTGCGTCGACGCTCAATGGCTTCGTTAGCCACTATGGACATGCCGCAATTCATATCCGTGATGTCGAAGAGCTTCCGAATGGGCGCAATTCATCCGACCTCGAATGGATTGAGTATTTGCAGTCCTCAAACGAGGTTTGGACATTCATTTCCGGCGACGGACGAATATTGAAAAATCCAGCTGAGAGGGCAGCCTTGCGTTCGGCAGGTTTGCACGGATTCGTGCTAGCGCCCGGCTATCAGAAAACTCCTCTAAATCAGGTCGCTGCTATCCTTCTTTGGCATTGGCCAGAAATTCTTCGGCTTACCGAAATTTTGGCGGCACCTTCCATGCATGAAGTGCCTATTAAACGAATGACGCGGTTGAGAGCCCTACCCCTTTGAGCCGCTAGGTTAGAAATGTGTTGGCTCTCGCTCATTACCAATTCTTCGGGAACGGATGGGCGGAACAGCTTCTCAACTGAAAAGTGTTGGTTCGACCTACCAAACTACCAAAACGTTACAAATGCTCGCGATTATCCGTATTCTGCTCCGCCCGGTCCCGATAAAGCGCCGCGCGCCCCAGCAGCATCAGGGAAACCGGTGTCGTCACTGTCATGAAGATGCCGATGAAGATTTCGTGGAAGGCGAAGCGGTCGCCGGAGACGGAGAAATAGATGATCGAGGCCATCACGATGCCGCCGGTGCCCCAGCTGGTGCCGAGTGTGGGGGCGTGCAGGCGCTCGTAGAAGCTGTTGAGCTTTGCCATACCAATCGTGCCGATCAGCGTCAGGGATGCGCCGAGGAGAACGAAGAACGCCACAAGAATGGCGGCCCAGAGCGGAAATTCTGCGGCATTGGTCATTCGATCACCTCGCCACGCATCATGAATTTGGAAAGGGCGACGGTGGAGACAAAGCCGAGGATCGCGATCAGCAGTGAGGCCTCGAAATAGATGTCGTTGCCGGTGCGCAGACCGAAGGTCAAGAGAAGCAGCATGGCGTTGACATAGAGCGTATCCACGCCCAGTACGCGGTCCTGGGCGCGCGGGCCGATGGCGATGCGATAGACTGATATCGTCATGGCGATGGCCAGCATCAGCTGCGCCAGCGAAAAGGACCAGAAAAGGATAATCGAACTCATTCGAATATCTCCATCAGCAGTTTTTCATAGCGGTTCTTGATAAGGCTTATCCACGCCGCCTCATCCACATCGTCGAGGACATGGAGGAGGAGTGTGCCCTGGCTGGAATTATATTCGAGCCAGGCGCTGCCCGGTGTCGAGGTCAGGATCGTCGCCAGCACGGCAAGCGCCATGGGATCGCGAATATCGAGCGGCACCGCCAGGAAGCCGGATTTACGGTCCCTTTCGCGCTTGAACAGAATAATCTTCACGACAGAGAGATTGGACCTGACAATATCATAAAGCACGATCAGGATCAGCTGCACGAGCCTGTGCCAGTTGCGGATACGCGGCTTGGCGGGCCTCAGCGACGCCATTGCCCAGGAGGCGATGAGCGCGACACAGGTGCCGAGCAGCAGGTGTCCGGCCGAAAAGCTGTTGATCGTCAGCCAGAAGAAGATCAGCGAGATCGTCAGCAGCGGGTAGGGCAGGACACGGTTCATCATGGCTCTGCCTCCGGATTGCTGCCCGCTCGTGGCGCGGAAATGACGCCCTGAATATAGCTTGCGGGCAGATCGAGAATACGCGCCGTTTCCTGCATGTAACGCATGACAGGCCCCGCCTGCACGGTCATGGCGAGCGTCAGGGCTAGCAACAGCATCACCGGTGCGATTTCAATGACGAGAACGCGCGGCACCGTTCCTTCGATGGAGGCCCAGAAGGTGCGGATGCCGGCGCGGGTCATCGAAATCAGCGAGGCGAAACCGGCAAAGACGATCAGGAACACCAGCCACCAGGAAAGCGTGGAAATGCTGTCGTTTGCGCCAAGCCCGGAAGGGTTGAGAATGGCGGTCAGCATCGAGAACTTGGCGATGAAGCCCGAGAGCGGCGGCAGGCCGGCAAGAAGAATGCCGCAGGCGGCAAAACAGGCGCCGAGCACCGCGATTGTGGCGGGCATCGTCACGCCGACTTCCTCTTCCTCGTCTTCCTCCTCGCCCTCGCCATAGGCCTCCATGGTCACGGCAAGAACGTTCGCGCCCGCATCCTGCCCGCGCTCGACGAGTTCGATCAGCATGAAGAAGGCGCTGATGGTAAGGGTGGAACTGACCATGTAATAGAGCGCGCCGGCCGCAACCGTCGGATTACCGGTGCCCATGGCGGCGAGAAGCGTTCCCGATGAGACCAGAACCGAAAAACCGGCGAGGCGCCCGAGCGCCTGGGACGCCAGAACCCCGATGGCACCGAAGATGATGGTGGCGATGCCGCCAACGAGCAGGGCATCATGGCCGAAGCCTGCGGATTCACCGGCTGTCTGCCCGAAAAGCAGGAAGGACAGGCGGGCGATGACATAAATGCCGACCTTGCTCATGATCGCGAACAGCCCGCCAACCGGGGCAGAAGCCGCGCCGTAGGCAGAAGGCAGCCAGAAATTCAGCGGCCACATGCCGGCCTTCACCAGAAATGCAATGCCGAGGATTGCCGAGCCGGTTTCCAGCAGCATGCGCTGGTCGGGGTTAAGGCCCTCGATACGATGCGCAAGATCACCCATGTTCAGCGTGCCGGTGACGCCATAGATGAGGCTGACACCGATCAGGAAGAACAGCGCGGCAACGAGGTTGATGGCGATGTAATGCAGCCCCGCCTTGACGCGCTGCTGTCCGGAACCATGCAGCAGCAGGCCGTAGGAGGCGGCGAGCATGACTTCAAAGAACACGAAGAGATTGAAGAGGTCGCCGGTCAGGAAGGCACCATTGACACCCATCAGCATCATCTGGAACAGCGAATGGAAATGCGCACCGGCCTTGTGCCATTTCGCCATCGAATAGATCAGTGAGGGAATGGCGAGCAGCGCAGTCAAAAGCACCATCAGGCCGGACAGGCGGTCGGCCACGAGCACGATGCCGAAAGGGGCCGGCCAGTTGCCGAGGAGGTAGACGCCGCTCGAAACCACGGCGGCGATCTCGGTATTGACGGTAGAATTCACCTCGCGGAATAGCAGTATCGCGACGACCAGCAGCAGCACGGTGGAGGTGAAGCTGATGGCGGCCTTCGCCACGCGCTGGCGCTCGTCGAAGAACAGCAGCAGGGCGGCGGTGATCAGTGGCAGCAGGATGGGCGCAATGACGATGTGGAAGGGGAACGACATCATTTCGACTCCCTCCCGTCCACATGGTCGGTGCCGGTCAAACCGCGGGCGGCAAGCAGCACGACGAGGAACAACGCGGTGGTGGCGAAGCCGATGACGATTGCTGTCAGTACCAGCGCCTGCGGCACGGGATCGGCAAGCGAAGAGCTGTCCACACCGTTCACCAGCACCGGCGGCGCATTGGTCTTGATGCCGCCGACGCCGAAGATGAACAGGTTGACGGCGTAAGACAAAAGCGAAAGTCCGACGATGACCTGATAGGTGCGTGGGCGCAGCACGAGCCAGACGCCGGAGCCGGTCATGATGCCGATGCCGATTGCAAGAATGAGTTCCATTACACGTCCTCCGCTTTTGCGGCTTCAGGCGTGCGAACGCGGTAGTTACGCAACGATTGGTGTGCCAATGCTATCAGGATAAGAACGGTGGAGCCGACGACCAGCGAGAAGACGCCGAGGTCGAACAGCAGGGCCGATGCCGTCGGCATTTTGCCGATATAGGGTATCTCCGTATACTGGAAATAGGAGGTCAGGAACGGGTAGCCGAAATACCAGGAGCCGATACCCGTCGCCGCCGCCATCAAGAGGCCAAAGCCCATCCAGCGCAGCGGCAGGATGCGGATACGATCCTCCGCCCAGCGCGCTCCACCGGCGAGATATTGCAGCAGGAAGGCGATTGCCATGGTGATGCCGGCCGCAAAACCGCCGCCGGGCATGTCATGGCCGCGCATGAACAGGAAGATCGAGAAGGTGACGATGACCGGGAACATCCACTGCATCACGATGGATGGCACGTAGAGATAGTCGCGCACCGTATCGCCCTTGCTGCGGTCCGGACGTTCCGCATCGAAGGCGTTCTGCATCTGCTGCTGTTCCGGCACGCCGATGCTTTCATGGGCAGGGCGGAAACGGCGCAGCAACGCAAAGACGGTGAGCGCGACGATGGCCAGCACCGCGATTTCACCGAATGTATCGAAGCCGCGGAAATCAACGAGAATGACATTGACGACATTGGTGCCGCCGCCTTCGGTATAGGCACGCTCCAGGAAATAGGTGGCAATCGCATTCGGCACGGGCAGCGTCATCACGGCATAGGCGATGACGGACATGCCGATGCCGCTGGCGGCGGCCAACAGGAAGTCCCGGGCGCGGCGAAGCTGCGCGGGCAACTCGTCGCTGCTATCGACCTTTTCGAAACGTTTCGGTAGCCAGCGAAGACCAAGCAGGATGAGAACCGTGGTGACGATTTCCACCAGAAGCTGGGTGATGGCGAGATCCGGCGCGGAAAGCCAGACGAAGGTGAGGCAGGTGACAAGCCCGGACACGCCGAGCATGACGAGGGCGGCAAGCCGGTGATATTTCGCCTGCCAGGCGGCCCCCATGGCAGCAATCATGCCGATCAGCCACAGGATGGCGAAGATCGGATCGAAGGTCGTTACGCGCGGCAGCGACAGGGAAAATTCCGAAAGGAACAGAGGTGAGAAACCGGCGAGAAGCGCCACGAGGATGAGAAGCCTCAGCTGCGGCTGCAGACGCCGCGTGCCAAGCGTGCTTTCCAGCCACCGCGCCCACTTCCAGGACACGGTGACGAGAATGCGCTCGAAGATGCGCTGGCCCCGCAAATGCCGGAAGACCGGTGGACCGTCATCGCAGCGCGAGAAATAACCGCCAAGCAGGGCGTAGATCGTCACACCGCCGATCAGCGCCGCGATACTCATGATCAGCGGCAGGTTGAAACCGTGCCAGATCGACAGGCTGTAAACGGGTGTCTGCGCGCCGAGCACGGACAGCACGGCCGAATGCAGGAACGGGCCAATCGACAGGCTCGGAACGATGCCGACGATCAGGCAGGCGAAAACCAGAAACTCGATGGGGAAGCGCATCCAGCGCGGCGGCTCATGCGGATTAGGGTTCGGCAGATCGACGGGCTTGGGCCCGAAAAATACCGTATGGATGAAGCGCAGCGAATAGGCGACAGCGAATGCGCCCGACAGCGTCGCAACATAGGGTAGAGCCCGGTCCAAGAGCGAGTCCGCATGGGTTTCGACCGCCTCGGCAAAGAACATTTCCTTGGAGAGGAAGCCGTTGAACAGCGGCACACCGGCCATTGCCGCACTCGCCGCCATGGCGAGCGTCGCGGTTGCCGGCATATAGGTGTAGAGCCCGCTCAACCTCCGCATGTCGCGCGTGCCGGTTTCATGGTCGATGATGCCGGCCGCCATGAAGAGCGAAGCCTTGAAGGTGGCATGGTTGACCATGTGGAAGATGGCGGCCACCGCCGCAAGCGGGCTGCCGAGGCTGAGGAGCGTGGTGATGAGGCCAAGATGGCTGATCGTCGAATAGGCCAGAAGCCCCTTCAGATCCTGCTGGAACATGGCGAAATAGGCGCCGAGCAGCAAGGTGATGATGCCCGCCACGCCCACCAGCCAGAACCATTCCGGTGTACCTGCGAGCACCGGCCAGAACCGCGCAAGCAGGAAAACTCCCGCCTTCACCATGGTTGCGGAATGCAGATAGGCGGAAACGGGGGTAGGTGCCGCCATGGCATTGGGCAGCCAGAAATGAAACGGGAACTGCGCGCTCTTGGTCAGCGCACCGCCGAGAATGAGGATAAGCGCCGGCAGATAGAGAGAATGGGCGCGGATCGCAGCACCGGCCTCGATGATCTTGTCCAGATCGTAGCTTCCCGCCATGTGGCCGAGGATCAGAAGTCCGGCCAAAAGGCTGAAACCGCCGATGCCGGTCACGGTCAGCGCCATGCGGGCGCCGTCACGCGCACCGGCATTCTGGTGCCAGTAGCCGATCAGCAGGAAGGAGAAGATGCTGGTCATTTCCCAGAAGATCGACAGCAGGATGACGTTGCCGGACAGCACAACGCCGAGCATCGAGCCCATGAAGGCGAGAAAGAAGGCAAAAAACCGCGGGATCGGATCCTTGGAGGACATGTAGTAGCGGGCATAAAGCACCACGAGCAGCCCGATGCCGGTAATGAGGATCGCGAAAATCCAGGCAAATCCGTCCAGCCGTAGGGTAAAATTGAGCCCTAGCTGCGGTAGCCATTCCACATCGTATTTCAGCGCGCCGCCACCGCTGACGCTGGAATACAGAAACATGCTGCTGATCAGGCCGAAGAGGGCGACGCCGCCCGCGACGGAGGCCGGGCCGGCGGCCGCACCGTCGCGCGGCATGAAAGCCGTCAGGAGTGCGCCGACGAAGGGCAATGCGACAATAAATGGAAGAAGGGTTGCAAGTGTCATATGCGGCGGCGGTTTTCTCTCTGGAATGGGAGCCTACGGCGGGTTTCCGACGACTCCGATCCCCCAAGGTTCGTTATGAACCCAATGATGATGACCGCCGGACGACTAATACATAATATGCGGAGGCGCGCGTGGAACCACGCTGGCAAAGTCTCGGAAAGCTTGTGGCACGATGGCAACAGCAACGAGCGAGGCCTTGGCACTGTCGGTAATGCTGAGCGCGGGTGAGGGGAACTCCACTTGCCAGAACCCTCGGCCGGCATCGTCGCTCCGGCAATTGTAATCATTGCCGCTATCGCAATCCTTATCGCCAAGAGAAAGCGAACGGCTGAGATCGACGGTCTGGAGCCGCTCAAGGCGGCTGGCCTTGGAGAGCGCCTTGACGCCTGAGGGCGCCTGAAAGCCGATCATGACAAGCAGGCTCGCGACCACGAGACCGATGAGCACTTGTGGATGGCGCCTTGAACTGCGGCCTTTCTCCATCCGTGGCAAGTTGGCATCTCCTTGGTCGAAAAGGTCTCTTTAAAGCATCACCGCTGAGCGAATATCCCGTTGATTTATTTTAGGGGAAGCCGCACGCGCTTGTCCAGCACACAGGCCGGAAAAACCGGCCGGAGCGTCCGATTCCTTTTCGTTTTTGTCCGTTTGCGGCAAAGTAAGGGCGGTAATGGCTAAAAGCTTTTACAAATTTTACCGTTTGACGCCGGTACTTATGTTTCTTAACTTTCAAGCAAGGAATTAACCATAAAGATTGGTAGTATTTCCACGGCGGAATGGGGTTCTTCCCCTTCCAGGCATGACGCCGCACTGCCGTACCGGGCCCGATCCGGTATTTTCGTTTCTTGGTTCAAGAAGGTCAGGCAGGCGTCGATGCCGCATCGTCCGCGATGGGTATGTTCGTTCAAAAATCCCCTTTAGGGTGCTGGCGTTCTGAACCTTGGCCAATTGGCCGGGTTTTACCGGCCGTCATGTTGTTGGGGATGTCGGTTGGGGCAGGACTTGCCATCAGATCAAGCGCGCAGATCGGCAGGCGGAAGCCTGGCGGGACGGTTGCGCTTTGCCGGCCTCGATGAGACGCAATCCGATTTCCTGCGCAATTACCGCAGCATGCTGGAGCCTTACGTCAAGGCCGGACTGCGCGACGTGATGACTCGTTTCCAGTCCATGCCGGACTGTTCGCCGTCTTTCGAAAGCGAAAACCAGCTCGACCGCCTGCATGATCTGCAATCCTCGCACTGGAGCGTGCTGACGGATGCGCGTTTCGATGCGCTTTATGCGGAGCGGGTGAAGGTTCTTTCCGACAATGCTGGTCGCATGGGCCTCGATCCACGCTGGCAGATCGCCAGCCACGCCGTCGTTCTCGAGCATCTGCTCGGCGGGTTGGTGGCCGAACATGCGCCCCGCTCCTTCCTGTCCGGCAACCGCCGGAAAAACCGTGAACTTGCGGAAGCCGTGAAGAACGTTGTCCGGCTGGTGATGGTCGATACCGAGATTGCCGTATCGCTGCGCTTCAACGAACTGCGCCTGCGCCATGGCCGCGAACTCCAGGAACAACGGGACAACGACCGCTCGGAAGCGGCAAATTTGCTGGGCACGGCTCTGACGGCCTTTGCCGCGGGCAATTTGCAGGCCCGCATCGGTGATGATGTGCCCGACGCCTATCGGGATGTCGCAGCCACCTTCAACACGGCGCTCGAAACGATCGGCGCATCGCTGACATCCGCTCAGAACGGTGTCGGCGAGGCCGAGGCGCTGAGCGCCCGCTTTGCCGATATTGGCCGCTCCATGGCGGAGCGTTCACGCCAGCAGGCCGAAGCGCTTGCCGAGACGTCCCGTGCACTCCAGGCGATGATTGCGCATGTGGCTGAAAACGGCGCCCGTATATCGGCGACGGAAAAGGCGGTTTCCAGCGCCCGCGACGCGGCCGTTGAAAGCGGCAGGGCGATCGGCGAGGCGATCGACGCCATGTCGGATATCGAACAATCCGCCGAACAGATCGGCCGGATCATCGGCACCATCGACGAGATCGCTTTCCAGACCAACCTTCTCGCCCTCAATGCCGGCATCGAGGCTGCGCGGGCCGGCGACAGCGGACGCGGTTTCGCCGTCGTTGCGCAGGAAGTCCGGGCATTGGCCCAGCGTTCCGCCGATGCCGCAAGAGAGATCAAGAGCCTCGTCGGCTCCACTAAGACGCAGGTCGAGGGCGGCGTGCGCATGGTGAACCGCACGCAGGAGGCCATCGGCGGGGTCGTCCGGCAGGTATCCGGCATCAACGACATGATCGCCGAGGTCTCGCGGCACACCGCCGACCACGCCGGAGAATTGCAATCGGTCGCCGTCGATATCGACGAACAGCAACGGCAGGCCGGACGGAATGCCGCCGACATGGGCGCTTGTGCCTCCGAGGCCGATGCGCTGCATACCGTCATTCTGGAACTCGGCCGCAGCGTGCGCGCGTTCCGTATTGCCCGCCAGGAACATTTCGCTGCCGCCGCCGGTACGGACCGGCAGCACTCGTCATTTATGGCCCGTGGGGAGAACCGCACGGATAACAGCCAGAATTACCAACAATTCAGACGTCAGGGAGTCATGTAATGGCAGCCAGAAAAGCAGCAGAGGCGACGCTGAAACTGTCACCGGTGCTGGATCTCAACGAAGCATCGGCCCTGCACGGCAAGCTGATGACGCTGAGAGGCGCACCTTTGTCGGTGGATGCGTCCGACGTGGAGCGCATCGGTGCTCTTTGCGCCCAGGTCCTCATGGCCGGCGCGAAATCCTGGGAAGAGGACGGCAAACCGTTCGGTTTCGCCAGAGTGTCCGATGCATTCGACAAGACCATGAAACTGATAGGCGTCGAAATCGATCATTTGCTCCTGAAGGAGATAAAGAAGTGAAGAAAAAAGTTCTTACCGTGGATGATTCCAGAACGATCAGGAACATGCTCCTGGTCACGCTCAACAATGCCGGTTTCGAGACCATTCAGGCCGAAGACGGCGTTGAAGGTCTCGAAGTGCTGGAACAGAGCAACCCCGATGTCATCGTGACTGATATCAACATGCCCCGTCTCGACGGTTTCGGCTTCATCGAAGGTGTGCGGCGCAACGAGAAGTATCGTGCGATCCCGATCCTGGTTCTGACGACCGAAAGCGATGCAGAAAAGAAGAATCGCGCCCGCCAGGCCGGTGCGACCGGCTGGATCGTCAAGCCGTTCGACCCTGCAAAACTCATCGATGCCATTGAGCGCGTAACCGCCTGATACGGGACATTTCACGATGGATATGAACGAAATCAAGGAAATCTTTTTTCAGGAATGCGAGGAGCAGCTCGCCGAACTGGAATCGGGGCTTCTTAAATTGAATGACGGCGACCGTGATCCGGAAACCGTCAACGCCGTTTTCCGTGCCGTTCATTCCATCAAGGGCGGGGCCGGTGCCTTCGGTCTCGATGATCTCGTGGCCTTCGCCCACGTTTTTGAAACGACCCTCGACTGCGTTCGCTCCAACAAGCTGGAGCCGTCACAGGATGTTCTGAAAGTCATGCTGCGCTCTGCCGACGTGCTGGCAGACCTCACCAATGCCGCAAGAGACGGTGGCAGCGTCGATGAAAGCCGCACCCGTGGCCTCGTCAAGGAACTGGAAGCGCTGGCCAATGGCGAAACCATACAGGCTTCCACGCCTGCGCCGGTTGCCGTAAAGATGCCGGAACCCGTCGCGGTCAAGCCCACGGACGACAGCGGTTTCGAGCCTATCCCGTTCTCCTTCTCGGACTTTGCCGACGAAACCACGCCTTTGATGGAAGCGCCAACCTTCCAGATCACGTTCAAGCCGCATTCTTCGCTTTATTCGAAAGGCAATGAAGCAGCCCTTCTCCTGCGCGATCTCTCGCGCATCGGCGAGATGAGCGTTCATTGCGACCTGTCGGAATTGCCCTCGCTCGACACGCTCGACCCCGAATCCTCCTATCTCTCCTGGACGGTTTCGATCACGACCGACAAGGGTGAGGAAGGTATCCGCAGCGTCTTCGAGTTCGCCGAATGGGATTGCGATCTCGAAATCACACCAGTTGTTTCGGAAACCGCTGCGGACGCGGAAGAGCTTCCGATGATCCCGGTTCCGTTTGATCTCTCCGCTCTCGATAGCGGGTCGGAAGAGGAGCCAGCCGTTGAAGCGGCAGCGCCTTATGTTGCCGCGGCCGTAGAGGCTGCCGTTGCGACGACGCAGATTGCCCAGAGCGTCAACGCCGCCATCGAAAAGCGTGAGGCGGCGGCAGCGCCCGCCGCAGCAGCCGCAGCGCAGGCGAATGCCAATGCCGCGGCCAATGCAAGCGCCGGCCAGACCATCCGCGTCGATCTTGATCGCGTCGATCGCCTGATCAACCTCGTCGGCGAGCTCGTCATCAATCAGGCGATGCTGTCGCAGAGCGTTATCGAAAACGATGCGAGCGGCACGTCCGCCGTCAATATGGGTCTGGACGAGCTGCAACAACTGACGCGCGAAATCCAGGACAGCGTCATGGCGATCCGCGCGCAGCCTGTGAAGCCGGTGTTCCAGCGCATGTCGCGTATCGTGCGCGAAGTCGCCGACATGATCGGCAAACAGATCCGCCTGGTTACAGAAGGTGAGAACACCGAAGTCGACAAGACGGTCATCGACAAGCTGGCCGAACCCCTGACCCACATGATCCGCAATGCCGTCGACCACGGCATCGAAACGCCGGAAAAGCGCGAAGCCGCGGGCAAGAACCCCGAAGGCACCATCAAGCTTTCGGCCAAGCACCGCTCCGGCCGCATCCTGATCGAGCTTCAGGACGATGGCGCGGGCATCAATCGCGAACGCGTCCGCCAGAAGGCGATCGACAATGATCTGATCGCCGCCGATGCGAACCTGACCGACGAAGAGATCGACAATCTGATTTTCGCGCCGGGCTTCTCCACGGCAGACAAGATTTCCGACATTTCCGGCCGCGGCGTCGGCATGGATGTGGTCAAGCGTTCCATTCAGGCGCTTGGCGGCCGCATCAACATCTCCTCGCGTCCCGGTCTCGGCTCGACCTTCACCATGAGCCTGCCGCTGACGCTTGCCGTTCTCGACGGCATGGTGGTGACGGTGGCCGGCCAGACGCTGGTGGTGCCGCTGACCGCGATCGTGGAAACCCTGCAGCCGGAAGCGAAGAACATTCACTCCTTCGGCTCCAACCAGCGGCTGATCTCCATCCGCAACTCCTTCTGCCCGCTGGTCGATGTCGGTCGTGTCCTGAACTTCCGCCCGACCCAGGCTGATCCGGTCGAAGGCGTGGCGCTTCTGGTGGAATCGGAAGGCGGCGGCCAGCGTGCCCTGATGGTCGATGCTATCCAGGGCCAGCGCCAGGTCGTCATCAAATCGTTGGAAGCCAACTATACCCATGTTCCGGGCATTGCCGCCGCCACCATTCTGGGTGACGGACGCGTTGCGCTCATTCTGGATGTCGATGCCATCGTCAGCGCCTCGCGCGGACAGCCACTGAAGCAGGAAATGTCGCTTGCGGCGACAGGTTGAAAGCGGATCATCCATGGCAGCACTTAATTTCAGCGACCAGCGCCAGTCTCCCGACGAGGTTCTTGCCAGCGGCGAATACCCGCTGACGAGACGCGACCTCGCGGAAATCGCAGCGATGATCTATGCCGATGCCGGCATCTATCTGAACGATACCAAGGCGTCGCTGGTCTATTCCCGCCTCTCGAAACATATTCGCAATCTCGGCCTGTCCGGCTTCCGCGAATATTGCGCATTGGTGTCTTCCCCCGAGGGCGCACAGCCGCGTCGGGAGATGCTGTCGCACCTGACGACGAATTTCACCCGGTTCTTCCGCGAGAACCATCATTTCGAACATCTGCGTGACGAGGTCCTGCCGGGCCTCATCGCCAGGGCGAAGAGCGGCGGGCGTGTCCGCATCTGGTCGGCGGCCTGTTCCGACGGGCAGGAACCCTATTCGATAGCGCTCACCGTGCTCGCCATGTTTCCGAATGCGGCCGATTACGATTTCAAGATTCTGGCCACCGATATCGATCCGAAGATTTTGGCGCAGGCCCGCGCCGGCGTTTACGACGACAATGCGCTTGAAACCGTGTCTCCCGCCATGCGCAAGCAATGGTTCACAGAGGTCGATGCCGGCGGTCGCCGCAAGTTCCGCATCGACGACAAGGTCAAGCGGCTCATCACTTTCAACGAGCTGAACCTGATGACGCAATGGCCCTTCAAGGGCAATTTCGATGTCATCTTCTGCCGCAACGTCGTCATCTATTTCGATGAGCCGACGCAGACGCGCATCTGGTCGCGTTTCGCCGGGCTGCTGCCGGAAGGCGGCCACCTTTATATCGGCCATTCCGAACGCGTGTCCGGTGACGCCAAGAACGTGTTCGACAATACCGGCATCACTACCTATCGCTTCATCGGCCACGCATCCGGGAGGAAGGCATGAGCGCACTCGCACGGGTCCTCGTCGTTGACGACTCCCCCACCATGCGCGGCCTGATTTCGGCCGTCCTCAAGGCCGATCCGGAAGTCGAGGTGGTCGGCCAGGCCGGCAACGCCATGGAAGCACGCGCCGCCATCAAACAGCTCAATCCCGATGTCGTGACGCTCGACATCGAGATGCCGGAGATGAATGGTCTCGAATTTCTCGAAAAGATCATGCGCCTGCGCCCCATGCCGGTCATCATGGTCTCCTCGCTGACCCATCGCGGTGCGGATGCTTCGCTTGCCGCGCTTGAAATCGGTGCTTTCGATTGTGTCGGCAAGCCCGCTCCCGGTGACGCGCGGCCCTTCGGCGATCTGGCCGACAAGGTGAAGGCCGCCGCCCGCTCGCAACACGCAGCCTACCGCGCAGCCCGGCCGGAAGCCGCTGCCGCGCCGCAGCCGGTCCCGATGAGCGAATATCGGGCGGGCCGCAAGGTCGTGGCCATCGGCTCCTCCACGGGCGGCGTAGAAGCGCTGATCGCGGTGCTGCAGAAGTTCCCGGCCAATTGCCCGCCGACCGTGATTACCCAGCACATGCCGCCGACCTTCACCAAGAGTTTCGCGGAGAGGCTGAACCGCATCTGCGCCCCCGTGGTGGAAGAGGCGACGGACGGCGCGCGCCTGCAGACCGGCAAGATCTACCTCGCGCCGGGCGGTGAGCGTCATTTGCAGATCGCCAACCGGTCCGCACCGTGCTGCCGGCTTCTGGACCGTGATCCCGTCAACGGCCATCGCCCCTCCGTCGATGTGCTGTTCGATTCCGTTGCAGAACTTGCCGGACGCAACGCCGTCGGTGTCATCTTGACCGGCATGGGCCGCGATGGCGCGGCTGGTCTCTTGAAAATGCGCCACGCCGGTGCGCGCACCGTCGGCCAGAACGAAAAAACATGTGTCGTCTATGGCATGCCCCGCGTGGCCTATGAGCTTGGCGCGGTGGAACAGCAATTGCCGTTGGCCTCCATCGGCGAAGAAATCCTGAAACTAACCACTGCCCGCAAAGAAGGTGCTGACTAATGTCTCTCGCAGAAAAGATCAAAGTTCTGATCGTTGACGATCAGGTGACCAGCCGGCTGCTCCTCAGCGATGCGCTGACACAGCTGGGCTTCAAGCAGATCACCTCCGCTGGCGACGGCGAGCAGGGATTGAAGATCATGGAGCAGCAGCCCCATCATCTCGTCATCTCCGACTTCAACATGCCGAAGATGGACGGCCTCGGTTTCCTGCACGCGGTGCGGGCCAATCCGACCACCAAGAAGGCCGCCTTCATCATCCTCACCGCGCAGGGTGACCGCGCGCTGGTGCAGAAGGCAGCCCAGCTCGGCGCCAACAACGTGCTGGCCAAGCCCTTCACCATCGATAAGATGCGCGCGGCCATCGAAGCGGTTTTCGGATCGCTGAAATGATTGAAGCTGCGGCCAAGCGCGTACATATCATTCAGGGCGAGTACAAGGTTGTTAGCGATCCCGACGTGGTGATGACGACCATACTCGGTTCGTGCGTGGCCGCATGTCTGAGAGACCCCGTTGCCGGCCTTGGAGGAATGAACCACTTCCTGCTGCCGGGAACGGGTAATGTGACCGGCGGAGACGCGACGCGTTATGGCGTGCATCTCATGGAGTTGCTGATCAACGGCCTCTTGAAGCAGGGCGCCCGCCGCGACCGGCTGGAAGCAAAGGTTTTCGGCGGCGCCAAGACGATAGCCAGCTTTTCGAATGTCGGGGAGCAGAATGCCATCTTCGCCATGCAGTTTCTGAAGGATGAAGGCATTCCGATCATCAGCTCCTCCACGGGTGGGGATCATGGCCGCAAGATCGAATTCTGGCCGGTCTCCGGCCGTGCGCGGCAGCATCCGCTCAGCGGCGCGGAAACGCAGAAGACGGTTGCCATGGAAACGCGCCCGGTGCCGGCACCCAAACCCGTCGCCAACGACATCGAATTTTTCTAGTCACGGAGTTTCCAATGCAGCTTGCAGAGCACACCGCCACCACTCCGTTCGAAGAAGCCCTGCCGGATGTTCTGATGCGGGTGGTATCGGAACTGCACGACGTCGCCTATCTCATCGAGCGCATCGAGCCGCAATTGCTGGAAGTGACCAGCGGTCAGTTGTCCGCCGAAGGCGTCAAGCTGTTGCAGGGCATCGACCTTGCCGTCCAGAAAACCCGCGGCCTTGCCGAATTCATCGATACCATTACCGGCTCCATCCCCGCCGACTGGTTCGTGGACGTCTCCACCGCGCTCAGCCTCGTCAAGCTTGCCGAAATGCAGAAGGCGCTCGGCGCGGCCTTGCGCCACGGCCATTCCCAGCCGCTCGACAAGGCTTCCGGCGACTTCGACCTGTTCTAGAACATATTCCGGCCGTTCCTTCCTTCGCTGAATGCGGAGAAAGGCAACGCTCGCGCAAGCTTCGCACCCTATTGTCACGACGGGGCCAAAAGGTCTCGGACTCTATGAATGACGGTGCGGAACAGAATGAATCTGTTAAATCAAATCCCTCAGGTCTTGAAGAATGTCGCGGCGCTGGGCCAGACGCGGCTGCTGATGCTGGGCGGCGTGGGTGTATTGTCCATGGCCATTATCCTCGCTGCGGCGCTTTATGTGAACCGTCCTGCTTACGAGACCCTCTATGTGGGGCTTGAAAAAAGCGACGTTAACAAGATCAGCATTGCGCTTGCCGAGGCAGGACTGGATTTCCAGGTGGGAACCGACGGTTCCAGCCTTCAGGTTCCCGTCGGGCTCACCAGCAAGGCACGGCTGCTTCTTGCCGAACGCGGCCTGCCCGACAGCGCCAATGCCGGTTATGAGCTTTTCGATAATGTCGGCTCTCTTGGTCTGACCTCTTTCATGCAGGAAGTGACGCGTGTTCGCGCCCTCGAGGGTGAGATCAGCCGTTCCATCCAGCAGATTGACGGCATTGCAGCCGCACGCGTCCATATCGTCATGCCTGATGTCGGCAATTTCCGCCGTGGCGAACAGAAGCCCACCGCATCGGTGATGATCCGTGCGAGCGCATCCGCCGGCCGCAAGGCATCCGCCTCCATTCGCCACCTCGTCGCCTCGGCCGTTCCCGGCCTCGAAGTCGATGACGTGACGCTGCTTGATTCGACCGGCCAGCTTCTGGCTTCCGGCGACGACGTCACCAATGCGGCCATGAACCGGTCGCTGACGCTGGCACAGAACGTTCAGCAGGAAATCGAAACCAATATCGACAAGGCGCTGGCGCCCTTCCTCGGCATGGACAATTTCCGCTCCAGCGTGACGGCGCAGATCAATACCGACAGCCGCCAGATCCAGGAAACGGTCTATGATCCGGAATCGCGTGTCGAGCGTTCCGTTCGCACGGTGAAGGAAGACCAGAAATCCCAGGAAACGCAGCCCGACACGGCCGCGACCGTGGAACAGAACGTGCCGCAGGCAGCACCCCAGGGCGGCGGCGGTGGCCCGCAGTCTTCCGATCAGTCGGCCAAGAAGGAAGAACAGACCAACTACGAGATCAACTCCAAGACGGTCGCCACGGTCAAGAACGGCTACACCCTCGAGAAGATTTCGGTTGCCGTGGTCGTCAACAAGGGCCGCATTGCCAAGATGGTCGGCGAACCGGCCGATCAGGCCAAGGTCGACGCCTATCTTGCGGAAATGCAGAAGATCGTCACCTCGGCCGCGGGCATTTCTTCCGATCGTGGCGACATGGTCACCCTGACGGCGATGGACTTCCTCGAAACGCAGCTGCTTGACGAGGCTGCCAGCGGCCCGGGCGTCATGGAAGTGCTGAGCCGCAATTCCGCCGGCATCATCAACTCGCTCGCCTTTGTCGCCGTCGCCTTCCTCGTCGTCTGGCTCGGTGTCCGCCCTCTGGTCCGCACGGTCACTGCCAACGGTTCGGCTGCAGCTCAGCTCAGCCAGGAGTCTGCCGGTCTCGAATTGCCGGACTTCTCTCCGGGCATGGAGGCGGGCGCAGGTGGTCTCATGGAAGGTTTCGGAGCGGATTTCGGCTTCGACAGCACCGACGATCTTCTGGCGGGCGGCGATGGCGAAGGTACATTCAACCGCCGGGTTCGCGAAGGGCCCGAACGCAGGCTCTCCCGCATGGTGGAAATCAGCGAGGAGAGAGCCGCCAAGATCCTGCGCAAATGGGCGGTGGAAAAAGCAGCATAATGATAAAAAGGCCGGTTTTACCCGGCCTTTTTTCGGTTTTTGGGGTTTTTGCTATGCTTGGCGGGCACATCGTGGCAATCTCGTTTCGGGACAGTGTTTACAAAAAATTCAGCAACGATACAGTTTGCTGGGAATTGGCTGAGAATGCCGTTTATGGATTGAACAGCTTTTCAGTATGTTTTTTTAGCAATAGACGAACTGGGAAATACGTGGAAAGGCTGTTGCCAGGTAATGGCAAATTCCGGTCGGTTCCATAGAATGAAGTGATTCGGTCTCCGGGGGCGCGCCATTCCGTTTGGTAAGCTTCTCGAATGGAATGATTCCATCCCGAGGTATAATCTCCCACTGGGAGCAAGAGGGCGTAGGCGATTGAAAGTCGATGTTGATATCCGCAGGCTGTCTGCCAAGCCTCTGGAGGGCATGGGTAAGCCCTTGCCGCGCGATCAGCTTGCTAAAAACGTCGCAGCCACGGCTGCTGCCGGTAACGTTGCAGGCGCACTGGATCTGCTCGTAACCTACGCTGGCGCCTCGCATTATCTGCTGGCGCGGGATGACCTTCTCGAAGAAACCGGGCTGAAATTCATCGTCACATCCGACTGGCCTTTCGATCTGGTCCGCAGGCTTGGCATTGAACTCGCCAACAGCCAGAACCGGTCGAGCGAAATGGAGAAATGCCTTTCGCTTCTGCAGCCGCGACTGCTTCTCCTTCCCGACGACGTTTCGGTTCCCTATGGCATCGACAGGCAATATTCGGCACTCTCCTTCTGCGTGGGCCGCATCCGCCTTTCCCTGCTGCTGCTGTTTCCGGAGGAAGCGGTTCCGTCACCGGAGCGCCTGCGGGAAATCGCCCTGCTGACGGGTTATTGCGTCAGCTTCGGCATCGCCAGCGAAGCAAAGACCGTGCGCGATATCGATCTCACCGAGCGTGAGCTCGAGTGCCTTTTCTGGATCGCGGAAGGCAAGACAAGCGATGAAATTGCGATGATCCTTGGCATTTCACGCAATACGATCAATAATTACATCACAAGCGTGATGCGCAAAACCGCGACGAAAACCCGCTCGGAGGCAATTGCCTACGCCGTGCGCAACAACCTCGTATAATGGTCGGACGGATGGTACAGACGAAAGACAATGAGGGTACAGGTCACATGGGCATGTTTTACCGCAGCCCCGTCGTGACAAGCCGGTCGGATCTGTTTCCGAAGCTTGTCGCCATGCAGAAGCTGGTCGGCGCACGCAACTTCGTGGTCACGAAGGCTGCCGCTTCCGGCTTCCCCAACAAGAAGAAGATGACCTGCGAACTGGAAAACTGGGGCATGAATGCCGCAGAACAGAGCGCGCAGTTCATCCGCGCCGTCGGCGAGATTCTTCTCGACCATATCGAGACGTCGCTTTTGCCGGTCATCTGGCGCAACAAGAATGCCGGCGGCTTTGCCGATCTTCCCGATGTGCCGGCACTTCTGCGCCGTATCGAGAACGACACATTGCCCTATGCGGGGCTGGCTCTGCCGGTGCGGCTCGGCACCATCGGCAACGGCTACATCGTGTTCTGCGGCACCAATCTCATTCTCGACAATGAGGTCGTGATCGAGCAGCATATCAAGTGCTGTGAGATCATGGTGGACATGCTGGCCCTTGACGAGCGCAAGGTCGCCCCCTCGGAAGCCCTGAGCGAGCGAGAAATTGCCTGCCTGCAACTGGCCGGCGATGGTCGTATCAGCGAAGAGATCGCGGTCAAGCTCGGCCTTTCCGTGCACACCGTCAATGCCTATCTCGGTTCGGCAACGATCAAGCTCGATTCCGTCAACCGCATCCAGGCGATCGCGAAGGCCATCAGGCTGGGTTACATTCACTGATGGTGGACGGGGTTCTCCCGTCCCCTTAAGCCAACAGAATCTCGGCGGATTTTCACGCTCCCCTAAAAGGCGCCATCAGCACTTCGCGTTTTTTTAACAGTTGCCCATTAGAACTTTCGTAAGTTTGGCTTTGGGGAACTGTTTCATGCACAACCGGCTCTTTAAGTCCGTTGCGGGTAAGGTCGTCGTGCTGACGATCGGTCTCATCACGCTCAGCGTGGCGGCAGTTGGTTTTTCCACCTACATTCGCTTGAAGGACAACATCATCACCACTGCGCTGCGTGATACGCACAGTGCAATGCGGGGCATGGCTATCCTTTACGAGATGAAGGTCGGCGGCGTTGCCCTCGAAATGGTGGATGGCGAGCTGAAGAGTGTGGGCCGCGCCAGCATCGGAACGATGCGCGACAATGATCTCGTAGACCGTACCGCAGCTGGCAACGGCGGTATCTCCACGGTTTTTGAAGCCAAGGCCGGCGAGTTTATTCGACTGACCACCAATCTGAAGAACGAGAAGGGTGAGAGAGCGGCAGGCACCAAGCTTGCTACCGATCATCCCGCCTTCGAAAAAGTCTCCAAGGGCGAGGCCTATTTCGGCACTGCCACACTGTTCGGCACCAGCTACATGACCGGTTACATGCCGGTTACGAACAAGACCGGCGCCTCCGTCGGCATACTGTTCGTGGGTGTTCCCATGGATGTCTACAATGCGCAGATATACAGCCTGCGCGACATGATGCTGATCTGCGGCGCGCTTGCCATGGTCGGCGTCGGTCTGCTCGCTTACTTCGTCATCAAGCGCACGCTTCAGCCGCTCAGCAAACTGACCGATGCCGTGAAATCTCTTTCGGACGGCAATCTCGAAACGCCGATCCCCTATGCCACCAACGCCAATGAATTCGGCAATATCGCTCGCGCTCTGGTGATTTTCCGCGAGAATGCGGTTGAGAAGCTGGCGATCGAGGGCAAAAGTGCGGAGGAACGCTCCGCGGCCGAGTCCGAGCGACACCGCAACGATGCCGAGAAGCAGGAACTGGACAGTCAGATCGAGTTTGCGGTGGGCGAGATTGCCTCCGGCCTCGGCAGGCTTTCGCACGGCGATCTCAGCCGCACGATCGAGACGCCCTTCGCGGGCCGCCTCGACCGGCTGCGCACGGATTTCAACGAATCCCTGCTCAACCTGCGGGATGCGCTGGGACAGATCCGCGAGCGCACGCTCATCATTCAGCACAGCGGCTTTGAAATCGAACAGTCGTCGGTTGATCTGTCGAAGCGCACCGAAAATCAGGCCGCCTCGCTGGAGGAGACCGCCGCTGCAGTCGAGGAAATTACCGCAACCGTCAGATCGTCGGCCGAGCGCGCGCGGGAAGCCAATGAGGCCGTGCGCATCACCAAGCAGAGCGCCGACAGTTCCGGTTCGGTCGTCAGCAATGCCGTCGATGCCATGAGCCGTATCGAAGGCGCCTCGCGCAAGATTGAGCAGATCATCGAGGTCATCGATGACATCGCCTTCCAGACCAATCTTCTGGCGCTCAATGCCGGCATCGAAGCAGCGCGTGCCGGTGAAGCGGGCAAAGGTTTTGCCGTCGTGGCGCAGGAAGTGCGCGAGCTTGCCCAGCGCTCCGCCGACGCGGCCCGCGAAATCAAGCAGCTCATCAACCAGTCGACCCATGAGGTCAGCTCCGGTTCGAAGCTGGTGCAGGAGGCGGGCACAGTTCTCTCGGCCATCAGCCAGCAGATTGTGACCGTCAGCCAGCATGTCGAAACCATCGCGACGGCGACGCAGGACCAGTCCTCCGCGCTTCACAACGTCAACAGCTCCGTCAACCAGATGGACCAGATGACGCAGCAGAACGCAGCACTTGCCGAACAGTCGAGCGCGGCCAGCAGCATATTATCGGGCGAGGTGGAAGCGCTGCTCGCTCTCGTTCAGCGGTTCCAGATGGAGCAGGGGTCTGCGGTCGGTTCGGGTCGATTGAACCGGGCGGCCTGATATTTCCATTTTTGAAGGTCAATGCAGCTCCCGGATCGCAAGGTCCGGGAGTTTTTATTCAGCCGCTGCCCGCACCGTGCTGGATATCTGGTTGATATAGGCGCGCATCGCCGCAGGCTTGACCGGTTTGTGCTGCACGGAAATCCCGTATTTTTCCGCATCGCTGCGCACTTCCGGGCTGCGATCCGCAGTTACCAGCAGGGCGGGGATCGTCTTGTCGTAAAATGTCCTGATGAAGCGGATGGCGCTGATGCCATCGCCATCATCAAGATGATAGTCGGCGATGATGATATCCGGGGCTGCGGCCAGAGTGAGGAAGGGTTCTTCCAGCGCCGCCACGGAACCCGCCGGCAAGACCTCGCAACCCCATCCGGTCAGCAGTAGCGTCATCCCCTCGAGGATTTTCGGCTCGTTGTCGATGCACAGCACCCGAATACCCTGAAGACGGTCGCTTGCCGCGTGGCTGGTTATCCCGCCCTCCATCTTGACTGGAGCGAGGCGGTCCGCCTCACGCGGCAGATGGATGCGGAAGGTCGTGCCTCTGCCGAGGGTGGAAATGAGCTGCACCGGATGGTGCAGCATGCGTGACAGGCGATCGACGATGGAAAGGCCGAGCCCGAGGCCCGACGCCGTTTTTGCCCCTTCGTCCAGCCGGGCGAATTCCTTAAAGACGGTGCGGAATTTGGAGGCGGGTATGCCGATGCCGGAATCCGTTACCTGAATGACGACTTCGCCGCCCCGGCGGCGCGCGCCGACGACCACCTTACCCTCAAGCGTATATTTGATGGCGTTGGAGACGAGGTTCTGTATCAGCCGTCGCAGCAGATTGGGGTCTGAACGCACCGTGAGCGAGGTGGGCATGACGACGAGATCGAGGTTCTTCTCCTGCGCCATCGGCGCGAAATCGGTCTCGATGCGTTTCAATAGCTCGTTGAGCGGCACGGATGTCATGCGCGCCTTCATCGAGCCGGTGTCGAGGCGGGAAATATCGAGAACCGCGCCGAGAATGGTTTCGACCGATTCCAGCGCCGAATCGATATTGTGAACGAGATCGCTTTCGCCCGAGGCGCCAAGCCGTTCGACCAGCGAGGAGGAATAGAGGCGGGCGGCATTCAGCGGCTGGAGAATATCGTGACCGGCGGCGGCGAAGAACCGCGTCTTGCCGATATTGGCCTCATCGGCCGACGCTCTCGCCTCCGCCAGCGCTCGGTTGACGCGGGTCAGCTCCACGGTGCGTTCCTCGACCCGCTGCTCCAGCGTTTCATTCGCCTGTTTCAGCGCCTGGTCGCTCGCCACACGCTGGGTGATATCGGTGAAGGTGGCAACGATGCCCTTGTCCGGCATGGTGTTGGAGCGCACCTCGATGATGCGCTCGCCGCCCGCCAGCACCAGAGAGAAGGGCAGGTCCATGGTCAGGAAGCTAGTGATCAGCTCATCCGTATCACCGGGAGGCATGTCGCCGCGCTCCTGCAGCATGGTGACGATTTCGGTCAGCGGCACGCCCACCTGGCCGAATTGTTCCGGTAGGTCCAGCAGGGTGCGGAAACGCCGGTTCCAGATGGTCAGTTGCTGCGAGCTGTCGAAAACGGCGATGCCCTGATCCATCTGCGCCAGCGCCGTCTGCAGCATGTCCTGATTATACTGTAGCGCCTCGCTCGCCTGATCGAGCAGCCAGGCCGTATCCGCGCTGGTATCTTCCGCCTTTTGCAGAATGATCGAGAGCACGAGGCGGGCGGAGGAAGAGCCGATGGCGCTGCCCAGCAATTGTTCGGAAAAATGGATCAGCGCCATATCCGCCGGCTGGTCGTCATTCAGTTTCCTGCCTGCCGTCTTCTCATAGGTCGCAAGCGAGCGCAGCATACGCTCTTCGCCGAGATAACGGGCAATCGCGCTTTTGAGGTCGCCGACGCTGACACGGGTTTTCCAGCCGCGTGTGGCGAATTGCGATTTCGAATGGCGCTTGACGAAGATGCCGGACTGGATGCGTTCCACCGGCCGCGGATTGCGCGAGAGCGAACCCAGCACGAAGGCGAGGCTGTTGACGAGCAGGCTGAGGATGACCGCATTCACGAAAGGATCGGCCTCGGGACCGTTAAACACCGTGCTGCCGGAAAACAGGAAGCCGAGAATGGTCGCCGCGACCTCGGAATTGTCGGGGCCGCCGAAGCTCGGCAGGAATAGCAGATAGGCCCAGACGAAAAAGCCCGAACTGAGGCCTGCAATTGCGCCGCGGGCATTGGCACGACGCCAGAACAGCCCGCCAAACAGGGCAGGGGCCATCTGGGCGATGGCGGCGAAAGCCAGAAGGCCGATGGAGGCTAGTCCCGTGGCGCTATCGGCTGCGCGGTAGTAACCGTAACCCAGGAGCATCACCGCAAAGATCGCCGTCCTGCGGATGTTGAGCAGCGTCTTGGCGAAGTTGTCCCGGTGCGGAGAGCGGTTGAGTAGCTTCTGCCGTAGGAAGATCGGCATGACGATGTCGTTGGAAATCATGATCGACAGTGCCACTGAAGCGACGATCACCATTGCTGTCGCTGCCGAAAAACCGCCGATGAAGGTGATCAGCGAGACAACAGGCATCTGATGATTGAGCGGCAGTTGCAGCACGTAGAGATCGGCATCGCCATTGGCGCCCAGCGTCAGAATGCCTGCGAGCGCGATCGGCAGCACGAAGATGTTGATGGCGATGAGATAGAGCGGCAGCAGGAACCCCGCCATGCGCAGCTCTTCCGGTGTGCGGTTTTCCACCACGGTGACGTGGAACTGGCGCGGCAGCAGGATGATGGCGAAGCCTGACAATAGCGTCATCACGATCCAGCGGCTGATGGGCGTGTGATAGGAGATGGCCCGCATGGCCTGCTCATTATCAGTCGCCAGCTGCCACAGATGTGCTGGGCCATCGAAGAGAACGAAGAGCACATAAAAGCCGACCGTGCACATGGCGACCAGTTTGACCAGTGATTCCATCGAAATTGCCAGAATGAGCCCGTCCTGGTGTTCGGTGGCATCCGTGTGGCGAGTGCCGAACATGACGGCGAAGCCCGCCATGACGAGAGTGACGACAAGCGGCAGATCGAGGAAATAGAGATTGCCGCTGCCGATACCGTAATCGCCGGGATCGACCATCGTCGCCACGGAACTGGACACCGCTTTAAGCTGCAGCGCGATATAGGGAATGGCGCCGACCAGCGCGATGATGGCGACGATCATCGCCACGGTGGAATTCTTGCCGTAACGGGCGGCGATGAAATCCGCAACCGAGGTCAGCTTTTCCGTTTTGGCGAGATCGACGATTCGGCGGATGATCGGCATGCCAAGGGTGAAGGCAAGGATGGGGCCAGTATAAATACCGAGGAACTCAAGACCTTTATCGGCTGCAAGCCCCACACCGCCGAAATAGGTCCAGGAGGTACAATATATCGCCAGGCTGAGCGCATAGACGAACGGCCGCCCCTTTTTCGGCACGTTTCTTTCACGGCTTTTCCTGTCCCCGTAGCTCGCGACTGCAAACAGCAGCAGGATATAAGCGAAGGCCGAGCCGAATATGATCCACCCAGGAAGCACGCATCCTCCCCATGCAGGAATTCCCTTAAATGAGCATAGGCGAATTCCGCACCGTTGAGAATGAGCGCGATCTGATCATAAAGTTCAAGATGACAGCATGTCCCGTAAAAGTGCGTAGCGGTTTGACGCCCGGAAAATACGACGAAAAGAGTGCTGAAGCACCTCCGTCGATGCCATTTTCATCGCACATGCTTTAGCGTGCAAAAAAGCTAATAAATGCAATCTTGACGAATTCCAAAAGTGTAAGGGAATCTGTATGGTTGAAGGCGTAGGGACAGTCACATAGCTTCAGCTCGCGAAGCAGGAGAGAGGGACAATCTGAATGCTTAACGAATTTAAAACCTTCATTGCCCGCGGCAATGTCATGGATCTGGCCGTGGGTGTGATTATCGGTGCGGCTTTCAGCAAGATCGTCGATTCCGTCGTGAACGATCTCATCATGCCGATCGTCGGTGCAATTTTCGGCGGGTTCGACTTCTCGAATTACTTCCTGCCGCTGAGCGCAAACGTCAACGCCACCTCGCTCGCTGCCGCCCGCGAACAGGGCGCCGTCTTCGCCTATGGTAACTTCCTGACGGTTCTCATCAACTTCCTCATCCTGGCCTGGATCATTTTCCTGATGGTCAAGGGCGTCAACAAGCTCCGCGATTCGGTTGAACGCAAGAAGATTGACGAAAAGCCGGACGCTGCCCCGCCGCCGGAAGACGTCAAGCTCCTCACCGAAATCCGCGATCTGCTGAAGACGCGCTGAGACCCGGACCAATCCCCGGCGCGATCTGCCGGCCCGCGTGGTGGTCGGCGGGTTCCTGCCGGGGATGATCCATAAAGAAAATCCATGATCGTCTCACGGAATATCATGCACATGGCTGATCCGATGCGATAAGAAGGCATCAAACGGAGTGTCTTTAATGTCCATTTTGAACAGTCTGAGTGCGCGCTCTCTGGCAGCTCCCGAGAGCGGCATTGTCGAAGTCGTGAATTATGCCCGGGTGCGGGACAATCTCCTGCCGCTCTGGGTTGGCGAAGGTGATCTGCCGAGCCCCGACTTCATCAATCAGGCCGCCATCGATGGGCTGAACAATGGCGAAACTTTCTATACCTGGCAGCGCGGCATTCCTGAATTGCGGCAGGCGCTGAGCCGTTATTATGAGCGGCATTTTGGGGCATCACTGCCGCCGGAGCATTTTTATGCCACCGGTTCCGGCATGCAGGCAATTGTGCTTGCAGTGCAGGCGCTGACCTCGCCGGGCGACGAGATGGTCTACCTATCTCCGACATGGCCGAATATCGTCGCTGCCATCGGCGTTGCCGGCGCAAAGGCCGTTCCGGTCGGCATCGATTTCCGCGATGGCCGCTGGGATCTCGATATCAACAGGCTGGAAAGCGCAATCACCGGCAAGACGAAGGCGCTTTTCATCAACACGCCCTCCAACCCCACGGGATGGACGGCAACGCGCGACAATCTCCGCGACGTTCTGGCGCTCGCCCGAAAACACGATCTGTGGATCGTCGCGGACGAAATCTATGCGCTTTATCACTATACCGGCAGCCGCGCGCCGTCCTTCCTCGACGTGATGGAGCCGGACGACAAGATCGTCTTTGCCAACTCCTTCTCGAAGAACTGGTCGATGACCGGCTGGCGCGTCGGCTGGCTTGTTGCACCCCCGGCCATCGGTCAGGTGATCGAAAACCTCATTCAATATTCCACATCAGGCGTGGCGCAGTTCATGCAGCGCGGTGCCGTCGCCGCCCTTGATCACGGTGATGGTTTCGTCCGCGAGAACTACGAACGCGCTTTGACTTCCCGCGACATTCTTTGCGACGCGCTGATCGCCACGAACCGTGTGGAAACCCTGAAACCGGATGGCGCCCTTTATGCCTTCCTCAAGATTGACGGCGTCACGGACAGCCGCGCCACGGCACTCGATATCGTCGATAAGACCGGCGTCGGCCTTGCGCCCGGCACGGCCTTCGGTCCGGGCGGAGAGTTGTTCCTGCGCGCCTGCTTCCTGCGCAACCCCAGGCAGATAGAAGATGCGGCCGATCGGCTGGCATCCTACATTCTCGGCAGGTAAGCCCCGATCTTCCTTGCAACGGTTTTCCCCTGCCGGGCAGGGTATCGCGCTGCGGTAGGGAAACCGGCAGCGAAATCACAGTAAAGACCGGAAACTGCAACCCCACGGCGCAACCATCGACGTGGGGGATTTTCTATGATATGCGCTTCTTGTTCCATACATGAGAACATTTTCATCTAATCACTAAAAAGAAACTCATTGCGCTAACCAATCGTAAGCCACCTTTTTAATGGGGTGGGCGCTCGGTTGTGTATTCGCTGTGCAAGTAATCAATGATGAAGAATTATTGGCTTTGATAGGCTCAAGAAAAGCAAACAGGGAAGTAATGTCATGGCTGTTCTGGTCACGGGTGGGGCCGGTTATATAGGAAGCCACATGGTGTGGGCTTTGCTCGATGCCGGGGAAGAGGTCGTCGTCGTCGATCGGCTTTCCACGGGGTCGCGCTGGGCGGTCGCGCCGGCGGCGCGTTTTTATCTGGGTGATGTGGCGGATCGCGCCTTGCTCGACCAGGTTTTCGAAGAAAACCACATCGAGACCATCTTCCACTTCGCCGGGTCCGTCAGCGTTCCCGAGTCGATCAGCCAGCCGCTGGAATATTACGAAAACAATACCGGCACGACCCGCGCGCTTGTTGCCGCGGCGGTTCGCAACGGCATCCGTAATTTCATCTTCTCCTCGACAGCCGCCGTCTATGGAAACCAGCCCTTTGATGGCCCCGTTCCTGAAACGGCGATCCTGAGCCCGGAAAATCCCTACGGCCTGTCGAAACTCGCTTCCGAAATCATGCTGCGTGACGTCGTGCAGGCGCATGATTTCAACTATGTGGCGCTGCGTTATTTCAACGTCGCGGGTGCCGACCCGCAGGGCCGCGCCGGACCTTCGCCGACCGGCGTTGCGAACCTCATCAAGGTGGCATGCGAAGCCGCGACCGGCCGGCGCGACCGGGTGGAGGTTTATGGCACGGATTACCCGACCGCCGACGGAACCGGCGTTCGCGACTATATTCATGTCAGCGATCTGATCGATGCGCATATGCTGGCCATGGCGCATCTGCGCGCCGGCGGCGGTACACGAACGCTGAACTGCGGTTATGGGGTCGGTTATTCGGTTCTGGACGTCCTGCAGGCCGTACAGCGGGAATCCGCATGTGAATTCCCGATCATCCGTTGCCCGCGCCGCCCCGGCGACATTGCGGCCATGGTGGCGGATTCGTCCCGTATCCAGTCGGAATTCGGCTGGCGCCCTCGCTTCAACGATCTGGCGACCATCGTTCGCACCGCGCTTCAATGGGAAGCTAAGCGTCAGGCCCAGCAAAGCGACAGAATACCGCCGATGCGGCGCAAGCTGGCAGCGATAGGCTGATCTGCCTTTACGTCACGGGGCGTGGCTTTTCGGCACGAAAAGATGGGGCACCGGCCGATCCGTAAGGACGGCCGGACGAAGCCAACTGTTTCCGTCAAAAAAATCGCGTGTCAGCTTCACCCCTGGCGGTTCGTCGCCCGCCAGCAAAATCACGTTCAGGCGATGCGGTGCGGTTGGTTCCGGTTTGATGGAAACTGAAATACCGAAGTGCTGCACCTGATAGGGCTGCATCCTGCGAGCCGGTTCGAGCATGCTGGTGAGGTCAGCCCAGTGTGTTTGTGCGATGACCAAAGCGAGCATTTCCTCAAGCTTCGTTAAAATGGCGGCGCCATCCGGTGTCTCCGGCGCAACAGCCTTCATCCTGATGGAGCGAATGTCGCCGGAAGCCTCGCCCCTGATTTCAAGGAAAAGCGATGCACGCTGCGCCGGATCTTCCGCCTTGCCCGCGGCAAGGTCTGCCATGCACTCGAAATTGCGGATGTTCACCGGGCTGGCGTGCCAGCCCTGCGGGTTGGAAAAACCGGCGGCGGTAAAGCGATCGCAGAGGTCCTTGCCGGAAAGAACGAAGTTCCGGGCGAAGGATGCCCTATCGCCTGGCTGTTCGAATTTCAGCAGGTGCGGCGGCAGGTAAACCGTTCTGGCGGCAAGCTTCTGCCGCTTGACGGGTTTCATCTTCGGTGGCGGTTCGGCAAAGCGCGTGGCGGGCGCCAGATTGAGATAGGTCAGCAGGCTCTTGAGATGCTTCTTGTCATTGGCAAGCAGCACCGTCGCCCCTATGGCAAAACAGACGGCCAGCACCGCAAACAGCAGCGCGCCAGAGCTTACTCTCTTTTGCAAGCCTGCGTCCATCGCAAGACCTTAAGGGGCTGGGAGAAAGACCTCAGCCGGTTCCGATATGCCTTTTCGGGCGGTCGTTCGCCCGGTGAATATTATAAGGTGTGAGCGGAGGCTCTGAAAAATCTTTTGCAATTCACCGCCGAGATTTCCGGCGGTGCAGGTCTTTATTCGGCGTTGTTTTTGCCGCCGCCCTGTCCACCGGCGCTGCTTTCATCGTCCGCAACGGGAATGGCATAGGAGCCGTTCAGCCAGCGGGCGAGATCGAGCGAACGACAGCGATCCGAACAGAAAGGATAGTTTTCCCGCGTCGATGGCCGGCGGCATTCCGGGCAGGGCTGGGTTTTGCGAAGCGGCGTGACCTTTCCGGCGCCTTCGGTGGAGTTTGTCATGGGTCTATCCTTCGAGCCAGCCCGAGGTCACCTCGAACCCTTCGCCGGACAGAAGCGACATAGTCTCATAAAGCGGCAATCCCACGACATTGGTGTAGGAACCTGTCAGCTTCTGCACGAATGCACCGGCAATACCCTGAATGCCATAGGCTCCCGCCTTGCCGCGCCATTGGCCCGACGCGATGTAAGCGTCGATCTCACGCGTGGAGAGGCGCTTGAAACGCACCTTGGTCTCCGCCACCTTCTGACGGATTTTTCCGTCGGGCGTCACGAGGCAGATGCCGGTATAGACCCAATGGCTGCGCCCCGAGAGAAGGTGCAGGGCCGCCGAGGCTTCTTCCGTATATTCCGCCTTGCCGACGATGCGGCGACCAACGGCGACCACCGTATCGGAGCCCAGAACGAAGGCGTCTTTCCACGACTGTTCGTTCTTCAGCGCCGCCTGCGCGGCTTCCGCCTTCTGCAATGACAGACGACGGCAGAGCGTGCGCGGATGCTCGAGCTTTGCAGGCGTCTCGTCGATATCCATCGGCATCAGACGTGCCGGTTCGATACCGATCTGATGCAGCAGCTCCAGACGCCGCGGCGAACCGGATGCCAGAACGAGCTTTTGTTTTGAGTTGGTCATTGCGCGGCCCGGGCGTCCGATGCGAAAGGTGGATTACTTGAAACGATAGGTGATGCGGCCCTTGGTCAGGTCGTAAGGCGTCATTTCGACCAGCACCTTGTCGCCCGCCAGAACGCGGATACGGTTCTTGCGCATGCGGCCCGCCGTGTGGGCGATGATTTCGTGTTCGTTCTCAAGCTTCACGCGGAACGTTGCGTTCGGCAGCAATTCGGTTACGATGCCCGGGAATTCAAGGACTTCTTCTTTTGTCATGTAAGGGTTTTCTTCCTGTTGATAGTGCCGGACATATTGAGTCCGGGAAAATTGCGCGGAAACTACACAATCCCGGCACATTTGTGAACCTCTAAAGCATCGGCTTGAAAATCAGTACCGATTTTCGCGAGGTAGGGGCTATTTTCACTCTTTTGAAAGCGTATCCGCCACCGGCTGCTGCCGTCTCGGCAGGCGTTCCGAGATCAGCTTCGCCAGATGGTCCCGCACGTTGCGATAGGCATCGAGGATTTGCTCGCGCGTGCCTGTTATCACCGTTGGGTCCATGGTCGGCCAATAGACGACGTGGAGTGAGTTCGAACGCGTCAATTCCAGTGCGGCGTGATGAGCTTCGGGTGTTAATGTAATGATCAGATCGAAAAAATCATCCTCGATCTCATCAAGAGTGCGCGGTTTATGTTTGCCGAGCGAAAATCCCTGCTCTTCCAGCACCGCATCCACGAAGGGATCGCGCTCGCCTGCACGCACGCCGGCCGACTGTATATAGATGCCGGGTGCCACCAGCCGTTTGGCGATGACCTCAGCCATGGGGGAGCGGATGGAGTTCATGCCGCACATGAAGAGGACCGATTTGGGCGCTCGTCCCTCGTTTGGCACTGCGGCAGGATCGCTCATCTCTAACCCCGCCAATACAGCACGCAGACAAGGGTAAATAGGCGGCGCGCGGTGTCGAAATCCACCGTGATCTTGCCGGACAGCCGGTCCATCAGGGTTTGCGAGCCGTCATTGTGGATGCCGCGCCGGCCCATGTCGATCGCCTCGATCTGGCTTGGCGTGGAGGAGCGGATCGCCTCGTAATAGCTTTCGCAGATCAGGAAATAATCCTTGATGATGCGGCGGAACGGCGTCAGCGACAGGATATGGGTCGAGACATCCTTCTCGTCTTCGGTTTTGATCGAAAACACCAGCTTGGCATCGACCAGCGATATGTGCAGCCGGTACGGCCCGCCGTCATGGCCAAAGGGTTCGAAAGTGTTTTCTTCTATCAGGTCGAAAATGGCGACGGCGCGTTCATGCTCCACATCGGGCGTGGACCGGCCGATGCTGTCGTCTAGTACCACGTCGCAGAGCCGGAAATCGCCTGAAGCCATCGCTTAACTTTCCGGGTTGAGGCGAATGGAGACCGAGCGCGCATGCGCGTCCAGCCCCTCCGAGTGGGCAAGGGTAATCGCCGCCGGTGCAAGCTGGCGCAGCTGCTCAGGCCCGAGCCGCAGGATCGAGGTGCGCTTGACGAAATCCAGCACCGAAAGACCGGAGGAGAAACGTGCCGAGCGCGCGGTCGGTAGAACGTGGTTGGAACCGCCGACATAGTCGCCGATCACTTCCGGTGTATGACGCCCGACGAAGATCGCCCCCGCATTGCGGATATGGGCCATCAGCGCATCAGGATCGTCGACGGCAAGCTCCAGATGCTCGGCCGCGATGCGGTTGGCGAGCGGAATGGCGTCGGTGAGTTTTTCGACCAGAATGATCGCGCCGAAATCCGCCCAGCTCGCTGCCGCCGTTTCGGAACGTGAAAGGCGTTTCAGCTGCCGCTCGACGGCGGCTTCCACCGCCTTGCCGAGTTCGGCATTGTCGGTGATGAGAATGGATTGGGCGCCGCGATCATGCTCCGCCTGGGCCAGAAGATCGGCGGCCAGCCAGTCTGGGTCATTGTCCCTGTCGGCAATAACAAGCACTTCGGAAGGCCCGGCGATCATGTCGATGCCGACGGTGCCGAAGACCTGCCGCTTGGCGGCCGCCACATAGGCATTGCCGGGGCCGACGATCTTGGCGACGGGCGCGATGGTCTCCGTGCCATAGGCGAGTGCGGCCACAGCCTGTGCGCCGCCGATACGGTAGATTTCCTCGACGCCCGCAATACGCGCGGCGGCGAGCACCGCCGGATTGACCGCACCGCCATTGGCCGGCACGACCATGACGATACGCTCCACGCCGGCAACCTTTGCCGGTACGGCATTCATCAGCACCGAGCTCGGATAGCTGGCGGTGCCTCCGGGCACATAAAGACCCACGGCCTCGATCGCCGTCCAGCGCGAGCCGAGGCCCACGCCGATATCGTCCTCGTAGATGTCATCCTTCGGCATCTGCCGCGCATGGTGTTTTTCGATACGCCGGGCCGCGAGTTCGAGCGCCTCGATGACGTTCCTGTCGACCGCCGAGAACGCGGCATCGATTTCATCCGCCGTCACCCGCATCGAAACCTTGGTAAAATCGATGCCATCGAATTTCTGGGAATAATGGGCAAGGGCCGCATCGCCGCGATGGCGGACATCGTTGATGATGTCGCGAACGGTCGCATTGACGTCTTCGGAAACTTCTCTCTTGGTTGTCAGGAAGGCAGCGAATTTCTGTTCGAAATCAGCCGATGCCCGCTCCAGCCAGATTGCCACGCCATTACCCTTTCATTGTCCCCGCGGGTGATCCCGCGAGGTGCACGAACTTGCCGCGCAATAATCACGGCTCTGGTATGTGGCATAAATCGAAACGGCAAGGAAAGGCAACCGTTGCGAGGGCTCGCAACGTTTATTCGCTGTCGGGATGATGCGGTTTGGTCGTGGTTTCCCAGGCGCCGCTCACATCGGTCAGCTGCGCCTCGATGCATTCGACATCAAGCGCGATGGTGCCGCCGCCCGAAAGCGCCAGCTCCACGAGGCCATCAGGGCCTTCACCATTCGGTGTGAAGCGCATCGCCAGAAGCGAAAGCACCTGCTCCCTGTCCGCCAGATTGAGTGATTGCGAACGAACGGCGGAGACGCGTTTCAAGAAAACCACGCTACGGCAGCGCTCCGGCGGCAGGTTCTTTTTCTCGGTGCTTTCCCAGACGAAGCGGTTCGCGGATAGCGTGAACTGGCCGTGCTTCGGCTCGAAGGCAACGTCCTTCAATTTGAAGACGCTGTCCTGCATATGCGTCGAAATGACGGAGAGATCTTCAGTATCCAGCGCCAGCAATTTCAGGCCGCTCATCGTTTTCTTCCTTTTCCGCGGGCCACGGGCCGCAATGTCTATTTCTTGTAATGGAAATAGGCAGTCGAGGCCCGCTCTGCAACGGGTAGGAAAACGATGAGCGGCAATGAAAAGATCAATCGCTGACGCGTTCGACCAGAGCGCCGCAGCGGGTGAGCTTTTCTTCGAGGCGCTCGAAACCTCGATCGAGGTGATAGACGCGCGAAACCATGGTCTCGCCTTCCGCCACCAGGCCCGCAATGACCAGCGAAACGGAGGCGCGCAGATCGGTCGCCATCACAGGCGCGCCCTTCAGGCGGGAAACGCCTTCGATACGGGCCATCTGGCCGGAGAGCGAAATCTTCGCGCCGAGACGGGCCAGTTCCTGCACATGCATGAAGCGGTTTTCGAAGATGGTCTCGGTAATGTGGGAAACGCCCTGCGACCGGGTCATCAGCGCCATGAACTGCGCCTGCAGGTCGGTCGGGAAGCCGGGGAAGGGCTCCGTGACGATATCGACCGGCTGGATACCGTTGCCGTTGCGCACGACGCGCAGGCCGGTCTCCGTGTCGCTGATCGTGACGCCTGCCAGCCGCAGCGTGTCGAGCGCATTGTCCAGCAGCGATGCGCGCGTACCTTCCAGCACCACGTCACCGCCGGCCATGGCGACCGCCATGGCATAGGTGCCGGTTTCGATACGATCAGGCAGAACCCGGTGGCGTGCACCGGAAAGCGAGGTGACGCCTTCGATGGTGATGGTGGAGGTGCCGGCGCCTTCGATCTTGGCACCCATGGCGATCAGGCAGTGCGCGAGATCGACCACTTCCGGCTCACGGGCGGCATTATGGATGACGGTGGTTCCGCGAGCAAGGCTGGCTGCCATCAGCATCACATGCGTCGCACCGACGGAAACTTTCGGGAACGTGTAGACAGCGCCGATCAGGCCGCCGTTAGGCGCGCTGGCGTTGATGTAGCCGCCATCGATCTCCATCGTCGCGCCGAGCGCCTGCAGGCCCTCGATGAAGAGATCGACCGGGCGCGTGCCGATGGCGCAGCCGCCGGGCAGGGAAACGCGGGCGCGGCCCTCACGCGCCAGAAGCGGGCCGATGACCCAGAAGCTGGCGCGCATCTTGGACACCAGCTCGTAAGGTGCGGTCGTATCGACAATGGTGCGGCAGGTGAAGTGCACGGTGCGGGAATAGGCTTCGCCCTGGCTTTCGCGGCGGCCATTGACGGAAATATCAACGCCATGATTGCCGAGAATGCGGATGAGCTGCTCCACATCAGCCAGATGCGGCACGTTTTCGAGCGTCAGCGTATCGCTGGTCAGAAGTGATGCGATCATCAACGGCAGGGCGGCGTTTTTTGCGCCGGAGATGGGAATGATGCCGTTGAGCTTGTTGCCCCCCGTAATTCTGATGCGATCCATGCGTCCCTACGGGCCTGCGCCCGCCTTTCTTATCGTGCCTTGCGGAAAGGCGTGTCATTAGACCAGTTTCCGCGGCGTTTCAATTTTATGCTGGTGAATTGTCTATGAGGATGATTCGTCCGTTTTTGCGGCAGGCAGGCCAATTGTCTCGTCTTCTTCGCCTGCGCGGCGTGCACGAACCTGCTGTTTGCGCTTCAGAAGATTTTCACGAAGCTTCTTCGCCGCCCGCGCCTTGCGCTCCGCTTCACGCTGGCGCGCCTTCTCACCGGGGCCGGCCTGCGTGTTGCCGTTTGCCGCCACGGCCGACGGTTCTTTCGAAACGTCCACGGAAACCGCCGCCTTCGCCTGTTTGTTATGTTGTTCGTTCATAGATTCAGCAATATCTGAAAAATGCGTTTTTCAACAGGGGGCACGCTTTTTTGCGCCGCTGGATGAAGAATATCGTTTTGCGACTTGCGCTCGTCAAAAACCTATGGCAATAGGCCGCCACGCTTGATGCTGAAGCAGACGCTTCGGCACCGGATGCTGCTATAGCTCAGGGGTAGAGCACTCCCTTGGTAAGGGAGAGGCCGAGAGTTCAAATCTCTCTAGCAGCACCATTTTTCCCGTAGTTTCAAAAACTTATTCGTTGACTTGGGTCGCGCTGTTAGAGACTCTTAGGATTGTCTCTGAGGCCCTTGGTGTGTCTCCATCAATCATACAGGTTTGTCTCCAAGGGCCTAAAGCGGGTGTTTCGTCATTAAAGCAAAGGAAATGTCGATCATTGCTTCCGTCACCCTATGACTGCGGGCCAGTCCGTGGGCATGACAACCAAGTTGTCCCTACCGTCGTGGCACCGGCGGCTATGGCGCTGCCCAGCGCCTGCGCGGAGGTTCGCCAAGCCTTAAAGTCAGCATGCAGTAACAGCACTGCTTCAGATGCAAATGCCCAGACGGGCATGTCGCCCAGTGAATCTCGTGACGAGGAAGTCATGAATGGTGGGTGCCGGATATTTCAACCATTGGCATAGACTAGAACCTCTGCCAATGATTACGATATGGCAAAGAATGTTACGCAGAATCAGATCGTCGGCGAGATCGGCGAAACAGCGGCAAAGCTCCAGTTCCTGAAGATCGGTTTCCAGTTCGATCCGCGGTCGAGGCTCGAAGCGGGTATCGACGCCATCGTTGAGGTGATGGACCACGGAAAGCCGCTTGCCAAGATGATCGCGGTCCAGGTGAAGACGACCGCGGAGGGCAGATACCCGGGCGAAGACGCCAACGGATTCCACTATCTTCTGAAAAAGGAGGACCTCGCCTACTGGCGCGGGAGCAACCTCCCGATCATCATCGTGTTGCACCGACAGTCGGACGAGACGTTCTTCTGGAAAGAAATCCCGCGCGGCGAGGCATTCCAGGACCGACGCCTCAACTTCAGCAAGCGGGGGGACGTTCTCGACAAAAACGCCGTCGACCGACTGGGGGCGCTTACCGTACCCAAGACGGGGTTCGGATACTATGTCCCGCCTCTCGGCGGCGGTGAAGACGCACTCGTCAACATGTTGCCCGTCAAGCTGCCGACCGAGGTCTTCGTCGCGACGACTTCCTACAACAGGAAGCAAGCAGCGGCGATCTTGTTGGAAGACGACGAACCCGCGCGTTTCGACTGGGTTATCAAAGGCGATACCTTCTGGTCCTTCAATGATCCGAGGACGTCGGTCTGCCGCCTTGTTGTCGACCTTGACCAGGTGGAAGCTATCGACGTTGAATCGCTGGCCTTTCACGAAGACGTCGATGAACGCAACAACTTCTCATACCTTCTAAAGCAGGCGCTCGCCCACCAGGTCCACCAGGAACTGTCCTGGGACAAGGAGAAAAAACTCTATTACTTCCGGGCCAAGGCGAGAAACACCGCGCGGACCTTCAAATACGACTCTGCAAAGAAGGCCACGGAGGCTGACGTTGTGAACGTCGTGAGAAACAAGGCGCAAAAGGACCGCGTCGAGTTTGTCAGGCATCATGCATTCGTTCCGCGGTTCGAAAGCTTTGACGACGAGTGGTTCCTCGTCTTGGAGCCGACCTACTATTTCACGTTTGACGGCTTCAACGCCCACACCCATCCTGACGCTCTCCTTTCCGGAAAGAAGCGCCTGGACAAGAGCGCGTCGCTTCGTGGGCAGGTCATCATGTGGCACAGGTTCCTGGCGAGCCTCGAGCCGAAGTCCGACGACCTGTTCGCGGCTGCGTCCGGCGAGCCATGGCTATCATTCGGTCCACCGCCCACCATCGAGTTGCCGACCAAGGTTCCGGAGGACGTGTGGGGGACACCCAAGAAGGACGATACCGAACAAGAACTGGACCTGCTGAGTTGGCCATGAAGTTCACATCTACCATTTTCGAAGAGCCGCAGCTGGAATTCGGCGGCCAGTTCCAAGACCCTGATCCTCGGCGTGGATTGGTCGTGGCAGGGCCGCTGCAAACCGTGAACGGCGACGCCATCAAGATCGCCGTGGTCGGAAGCTCGAAAACGGTCGAGGATACGGAAAAATTCCTTGCCGCCGCGTCTGTCGGCTTTCTCGGAAAGTCCGAGAAGCATCCCAACATGCACCCGGACTTTCCTGGCTTGGGCAACCAGAACCCGTATCGATGCAAGTTCGAGATCGCGAAAGACGCGACTGCGACGGTTACCCAAGCGAAGATCGACAAGATTAGGAAAGAGCCTCATCACGGCAAGGCCGTCGAGATGGCGGTAGACGAGATCATGCAATTGCTTACGGCCATTGAGGAGGGTAGCAGCCGTCCCGATGTCGCGATCATCGCGCTTCCGGTTGCTTTGATCGAGCGCGTCTGGAACGCCAAGGTGGATTCCGACGACACGGTGGAAAAGGAAGACAGCGGCGGTTCGGAAGCGCCGAATTTCCGTGGCATGCTCAAGGCGAGGGCCATGCACCTCCGATTCCCGATCCAGATCGTGTGGGAGGATGTCCTCGACGAAAGGGCGGTCATTCCGAGGAAAGTCAAAGAGAGCAGCGCCCGCAAAATCCAAGACGAGGCGGGCCGTAGCTGGAACATCATGACCTCCTTGTACTACAAGGGGTCTGGCCGTATCCCGTGGCGTCGTATGCCGGAGGATGGCGAGTTTTCGGCATGTTATATCGGGGTCAGTTTCTACCGCGAAGCCGGGGGGCAGCAACTGTTCACCAGTTCCGCCCAGATGTTCGATGAACGGGGTCGCGGGTTCATCCTGAAAGGGCGGCGCGCGTTGACTGAAACCCGTGGCCGTCATCCATACATGACAGCCGAAGACGCAAAGGCGCTGATTGCCGAGGTTCTCGCGGCCTATAAGGCTCATCACAAAAACTTTCCGGCCCGTGTGATAGTCCTGAAGACATCTCGATTCAGAGATGAGGAAGCGGAAGGCATCATGGAGGCGCTCGACGAAGTCGGAACCGAAATGAAGGACCTTGTTTGGGTGCAGGAATCTTCGTCCATAAAGGTCATGCGCGATGGTAACTACCCCGTAATGCGCGGGACCTTCGTCGAGCTGGATGGAAAAGGATTGCTCTACACCAACGGCAGTATCCCGTACTATGGAACCTACCCGGGCATGTACGACCCGCGGCCCCTTCTGCTGTGCCCGCATAAGACGAGCGACAGCACCGTTGCCCAGATTGCCGCAGAGGTGCTCTCGATGACGAAGATCAACTGGAACTCGACCCAGATGAATCAAAAGCTTCCGATCCCAATCCGTGCGGCGCGGAAGGTCGGCGAGGTGTTGAAGTACGTCACCGAAGGCAAAGTGAGCTCCGACTACACTCGATACATGTGACCCATGTCGATAACGGTCGCCGTCGTGGTTCGGATGACCATCGGCGTTTATATACGGTACGACGTGGCGATGAGGTGAGCGGTGGACTGCAAAGATGCAATCGAGAGAATTCAGAAGATCGTCCCTATGCTCAGGCACGACGTCGAGACCGCAATCTTGTCGCATGAAGTCATGGAGGCACAGAACGCCATCGTGCCTCCCGGCCTGAAAGGGTATCAGACGGATTTTGTTCAGACCTACGGCGCGATCCAGAATGCATTGGTTCTCAAGCTCGCCATGGATGTTGCGCGCGTCTTCGATGTCAGCACTGGTCGTCCGCTGGAAAGGCAGGACATGGCATCGATCCCGGTGTTGGGCATGCTTTTCGGTGTGCCAGGTGTAGTGAATGGCTTGATGACCCATGCCTCGTCATGGATATCAGGGGTCGAATGGGCCAATGGAGATGACGCAGAAAGAGATGCAGACATAGAGGCCGTCGCCAGGGAGATGCTCTATAGTGAGCAGGCCTTCGACAAGGAGACCTGCAAAGCCGCGATTGACGAATTTGCAAATCTCACAAGCCGACTATCCGACCCTACAACAGGCGAAGCAGCCGCGCTTTCCCGTGTCAAAGCGTTCCGGAACCGCAGGCTCGCCCATTCACTGTTTACGAAGGAGCCAGACGCCTATCCCAAATACGACGACCTGACCCTGCTTCTCGAACTGGCCAAAAAGGCAGCTAAGCTCTCGTCGCTGGCAGTCGAAGGACTGGAGGTCGATTTCGCAGAACAGACGACCCGCAACCGGGAGAACGCAAATGGCTATGCGGTCATTGTCCTCGAGGGGTTAAAGTGTTCGGCCGATGATGAGGGGAGCTAGAGGACTGACTGCAGTCGCAGGCCGTCGCAAACTGCGGCGTCGGCCCGCCTGATCTGCGCCAATGACACCGTCTTCTGCCCGACCCATGCCGTAGGCAACAGCTTGATCACGGGTTCTTCTGGGCCATTGTAGACGACCTCGCCCTTGAGGTTCTCTAGATCGAAGACGAGAAACAGCAGATGGTCGGCGCGCGTGTCTACCATCCTGAACGCGGGACCGCGATTTGTGCCTGTCGCCTTCACCTGAACGGAGCGGCCGTCGGGGGCATGCCCATCGATACCCGTTCCATTGCGAGGCGAGAGCGTCAGACCGAAGAGCTCGGCCGCCACTGCCTCCCCAATGTCGCCGATCAGATTGCCGTCGAGTGTGAATTCAAGAGCGGCAGAGCGGTAGTAGTCGCGCAGTCGGTTGCGAGCGAGGACGAGATCGGTGATGACGGAAGGCAACTTGAACAACATCGAGCGCTACGTTACCGAAAATGGCCACTTTGTAAAAGTGCCTGATATTCCCGGGAATTCTTTATAATTTATCTGACGTATTCGGGGAGAACTTTCTGACAGCGATCCATCTTGCCATTTCTTGGGTGGCCCAGGCCTACGCGATCCGAAGTGATCCAGACCGCATAAGGGCAACTTCCCGCCCTTTGACGGCAGAACCAATCCAGAAGAGATAGTCAGGGTCAGACCACGACGCCATAGTCGCTAGAAGTCTTTCGTCGGCTGCTCCGCTTTTGGGAACGATCTGATCACTGTAGAATGCAAGATTGATCATAACACTCCTCAAACCAGTTGCACGGCAAGAGATTTGCACTCAAAGCTGTCACTGGCAATAATCGCTGTTGCTGCGCAGAAGAAATTTTCGGCAATGTCGCGTTCAATTTTTCGCCTCGACAGGGTAAATCTACCCTCCCATTTTTCCGCCCTGTTTAACATAGTCGAACCATGATGGACGGAGCCGCTCGATGTCGGCGTCGGCTCATGAGGATGCCAGAAACACCTGATAGACGGCATCCATGACCAGCATACTGACCAATCACGCCGCCATGTCGGCGCTACAAACCCTGCGGTCGATATCTACCGGACTGCAAAAGACCCAGAATGAGGTTTCATCTGGGCTGCGGATCGCAACAGCCGCCGACAACGCAGCATATTGGTCGATTTCCACCACGATGCGCTCCGACAAGGGGGCAATCTCCGCAGTTCAGGATGCACTCGGGCTTGGGGCGGCCAAAGTCGACACGGCCTACGCAGGCATGGAAGCTGTCATTGATGTGTTGGTCCAGTTCACGGCCAAACTCGTCGCCGCCAAAGAAGATGGGGTCGACAAGTCAAAAATCCAATCCGAACTGGACCAACTGAAGGAACAGGTTCTCGGCATTGCCACGTCAGCCAGTTTCAGCGGTCAGAATTGGCTGAACACCGATATCACTGACATCTACGACAGTGCGGTGAACAGATCATCGGTCGTTTCCTCCTTCGTACGAGCCTCGTCAGGCGTTGCCGTCAAGACAATGGATATTGACCTGTCGAGGGTATCTCTCTTCAACAGCACGGGTGGCGGACTTCTTCAGGCGGACGCGCGCGACATCAAGACGATCGGCGGCATCCGATCCCTCGTTTCCGTCTCCGGTCCATCGAATATCGGTGGTGACTATACCCAATACGAGGGCATCGACGGGTCTTCGGGCTACATGCTCCCCGAATGGAATTCCGGAAACGCAGGCAGGGTTTCGTTGCAGTTTCCGGATGGAACACCTCTCGATTTCAACACCCCCGGCGCGGAGATCAGTTTCACCATAACCCTGGACCGGGAAGCATCGAACCCCGACGGATACAGCGGCGTTATCGGTGAAAACCAGGAGCTTCCAGGACCTTATTATGATGGATACACAACAACCATCACGATCACCAAGGCTGATATCGATGCCTATAACCCCGGGCTAGGTGGTGTCATCTCGACCAATACCCAGTTCGCTGAGGTTTTGAACGCGAAGCTCTATCCGCACGGAGCCTCCGTAGCTGGAAATTACATCAACGCTTCAACGGGCCTCCATAACCCCACATTGATAACCATCACGACGCTTCAGCAACACGGATACGGCTCCCATGTGGAAATCTCCGCCGTCAGCAGCAGCGGAGTAAGTACCGGCGGGCTGAAGACGGACGCCGATTTCGGCTATCGCGGATCAGGACTGGCACTTAATTTCAAGCCGTTCATCGTCCACATGGATGGCAAGGACACGGACGGCATCGATGTGAGCTTCACATTTTCCGTCAACGGCGCTTCTCCACAGGCATATTCTTTCGACCGTACTTATGTGAACGAAGTTCTCAACCGGGACGACGGCAAGGTTGAAACGAGTGACGACATGGCGACCTTGCTGCACTCGTTGCTCGATAACGATTGGCCCGACCTCGTCATAGAGGCTTCCGCCCGCTACGTCGTGATCAAGTCCAACCGGATGTCGATCGCCAATGGGGGAGTGGTACGCGCATCGCATTCAGCAACATCCGTGTCAGTAACGAGCCCCGTTCCACCCTGAATTTCCTCGATATAGACATTGCGCAGAACCCCGAGCAGCTCGACACCTATATCACCTATCTGGAAACGGTGACGGCCAACATCATCGATGGCGCGGCGATGCTCGGAGCCGTGCAGACCCGGATAGACCTGCAAAGCGAATTTGCCTCCCGGTTGTCGAATTCTATCGACAAAGGCATCGGCCGTCTCGTCGACGCCGACATGGACGAGGCGTCCACCAGGCTCAAGGCGCTGCAGGCACAGCAGCAACTCGTCGTCAGTGCTTTGCAAATCGCCAACTCGGAGCCGCAGGCCATAGTGTCGTTGTTTCGTCAATAAGAACTGACGGCCTCAAAAAGACGATTTACTGACCAGCGCAACACAGCACCGTGGTCACTTGCCTTTTCTGGGCTTCGAAGGAAGAAGGCCTTCACGCTGCATCTGCTTCCGCGCGAGCTTCCTCTGACGGCCAACCGCTTCAGCCTTCTCCCGCGCCTTCTTGATCGATGGCTTCTCGAAAGCTTCACGCAGACGCATTTCGCGGAAAACGCCCTCGCGCTGGAGCTTTTTCTTCAGAATACGCAACGCCTGATCGACGTTGTTGTCGCGTACCAAAACCTGCATATGGGCCTCTTGAGATCGTAAAAAACGGTGCGCCACCATACGCAATCTGACGTCGAATCCAAGATCGACCAATTCTTTGTGACGGGCTTTTTTTCAGAGGGTCAGGTGACGATGCGAGGTTCTAAGCCTACCCCACATCGTGCGTCACTGCGTTCTGGGTAGCGCGGAAGTATCGGCCGTCTCGTGGAACGAAGTCGCATTATAAGTAGACGCGAGGCTTGTCCTCTTTTCGGCCAGATGCAGTCACGTCTTTCGGCGAGCAGCCGTTGCATTTTCGATGCCTGGAACTAAGTGGTTGTCCAACCAGGTAATCATTTCGTGGACTTTTTCCTGGGCAGGCGTGACCTCACCCGCATTCACCAGTTCAGCCGCAGCTTGAGATATCGCCAGCAGAATGCGCGCGGTCTCTGGCACATATGGTAGATCGCCCCCCGTTTCGTGGCGTTCGCGGATAATCTGATAACGAAGGTTCTCCGGGTAAGTCCACGCGCTCACGAGCATATCATGGACGCTAACCTGGCGGCCTCCGATATTGATCATCGCATCGCGGTCGGTCTCAACATACCCTGATGCCTCGATACGCTCGCAGGCATTGATTGCCGCATTCATCATGCCTCTGATCACATTCCAGTCTGTTTTCATTACGCCCCTCTACCAACTGCGCAGGATGGTCGACCGTATGTCGATGGTCCATTGGATGCAATGTCCACAATCTGCCCAAAACGGTCATAGGCTTCAGGGAATTCCCGGTGCGATTGTTCACGGTCGCTATGACATGCCGTGTCCTGTGAAAAACGCCTACCTTCTGCATAAGGCATGGCGTGATGCTACGTTCAGCCTTGTAGAGGGTGCTGGTCACGCGACTACCGAGCCCGGCATTCTGGACCAACTCATCAGAGCGACGGATCGGTTCGCGACGTAGCGTCCTCAACTGCGGCGGCGCATTGCACACCTGCTGCTTCAGACATCTTTCCCGATGCCGGAAATGCCGAACATTCGCCTTCAAGCCAGTCTGAGCGCGGCGATGTCGCCGCTGCTGAGCGCAGCCAGATTGGCTTCGATTTTCTCTATCGGCCAGTCCCACCAGGCGAGATGAAGCAATTCGCTGATGACTTCATTCGAATAACGCATTCTGATGATAGATGCTGGGTTTCCTCCGACAACTGCGTAGGGCGGTACATCCCGGGTGACGACCGAAGCGGCAGCGACGATCGCACCCGCGCCAATGTGCACGCCCGGCATAATTGCCGCGTTTTGGCCTATCCAGACGTCGTGGTCCACAATCGTGTCCTTGACTGGCAGGTCTTTGTAACCAAACGTCTCTGGCTTGAAGATGCGAAACGGATAGGTGGTGAAACCAGTCATTGGGTGGTTCGCCGAACTGGTAATAAAGTAGCTTCCTCTCGCGATCTGTACGAACTTGCCGATCAGCAGTCGTTCGCGCACGCCATGACCGAGATATGGGGCCAGGATCAGGGCGGTGTCTTCGGGCTTTCCAGCATGCGTATAATAGCTGAAGTCACCAATCTCCATGCGCGGATGATCTATGACGTTCTTCAGATATACCGTGTCCCGATAAACAGTTCCGTCGGGCAGCGTAATCGGATGGATGGCATTTGCGTCGAGAAGAGCCATACAGAACCTTTCGAATGCCAGCCGACCAAGGCGGCACCCTATTAAACCTCGCGGGTGAACTCGTCGCTGTCAGGTTATTTTCTCCCGACCGAGAAATCCATCACGGGTTGCATATCGCTCCAATGAATAGTTTTGATGGCCATCGTCGAAGGTGAGCACATCTGCCTACTACGACGTCTCCGTTAGGGCGCTTTCGTGCAAGCAAGCACATGAAAGTCGCCATGTGTTGCCCGGTGACGACGGGGTCAGGCGATGACGATGATAGTTTGACGACCGCTGAACTGATGGGGTCATCATCTTCTGTCATACTTCTGCCTTGGAAGATCGTTCATGCCATGCCACAAACCCGGAAAGCTCACGGCTTGACCACAAAAAAGGATAGCAAGATGTCCGAGCGAATCCAGCGACTACTTAATAAACCTGATGGCGGTTTAGTTAACGCGCTAGAAGGGCTGATTAGTCAAGTTGTTACCGACATTGACGAAGGACGCGACACCGCAGCGCAAATAGATGATATTAACAAACTCTCAGGCGGGCAAGATTTCGTCTCCGGGACATTCTTCACGCTCTACAGTTGGACAAGCGAACGGGAGTTTGCGGAGTTGGCAGCAATGGGACCGCCCCCGCACGTCGTCGACATGGATCAGTCCGATGTAGTCCAGTGTTTATACATTATCAGAAGTGCAGAAGAGCCGTTGGCGAGCTTTTGCCTCAGTATTTTGCAGCGTAGCCTGCCGAACGTGCCAATAACGGACATTATATTTGATCGCGAGGACGACCCGGACGAGGCCGAGCTTGCCGAAGAAATTTTGTCGAAAGCCGCGACTCCGAACATTATTTGTCTGTGAGCGACGCTCCGCCGCCTCTCGGAGTGACCTTTCCACCTGACCTTGTCCTAATACTGATGCCATCGGGGCTGTAGCGATCGGCGTATCCGCTTCGCCGCCTTGCTGAGGTTAAGTGGCCAAGAAATTGACTAAAATGGAACAATAAGGAGATTCTAGTTGGCTACCTCAGACTATCACCTTATGCCGCCACCTCCGGCAGGACGCGGCCGCGACCTCTGGCTTCAGCACGCGGCTGGTCTCATTCTTTTCGAAGATGTGCGCGGGTATGCCCGCGAACGTGTCGATAGAGGTCTTGATGAAGCCGCTCTCCAAGCCTCGTTCAAGGCTATTGATGATGTGTTGTACGGCTTGATGATGGTAATGGATGGTGTCACTGGCCAGCTCACCAATGGTTCAGAGACAGTCCGCCTTACGGTGAACGCGGAACTGGAGTTGAAAGGAGCGCTCATACAAGCGTTGAACCTTCGAGATGAGGGAGATGGAATGTGTATGGGGTTTCATGGCTGGCTGGAAGGAGACTACGGAGAGCCGTTGCCTGCTGCTCCGCGAGGCGAGGCAGAGTGCGAATCGAATGAGGCCAGCAAAATAGTTACTTAGTGAGCGAGAATCACATGGAGCGAAAGCCAAAACAGCTCATGGTTCGGCGCACCCTGATGCGGCTTCCCAAATGCTCGTCAATCGGATTGGGCTGTTTCTTGCCAGTTTGTGACATCATTTTCCCCTTTGTTATGAGAATACAGCGTAGAAGCGGTATGGATCAAACTTGGACATGCGGCAAGATGCCTGCGCGTGGCGGGACAACCCTTGCTACCGACGGCTTTGGTGATCAGCATCGTTGCCCGTTTCGTCATGCCAATCGGCGTATCCCTCTACGCACGGTCCTCGGATGAACATTGTACATCTTGGCGATGTCCCTGAGGGATGCACCGGCATCCAGCGAGAGACGGATTTCCATACATTGCGTCTCGGTCAGCGCGGGACGCCGCCCAGGTAATTTCCCTCTTGCCTTTGCAGCAGCAATGCCCGCGATAGTCCGCTCGCGGATCAGCGACTTCTCGAATTCCGCAAGTGCCGCAAGAATGTGGAATATCAGCTGGCCGCCTGCGGACGATGTGTCGATGCTCTCCGTCAGTGAAATGAAACAGATACCACGGCGCTTTAGGGTTTCGACCATGGATATCAAATGGGAGAGAGAGCGTCCGAGGCGATCGAGCCGCCATACAATCAAGACGTCACCACGCCGAAGCGCCTTCAGCATAGAGGATAAACCGCTACGCTGTTCATCGCTTCCCGACACGCCGTGGTCTTCAAATATGCGATCACAACCTGCCAGACGCAGCGCATTTTTTTGCAAATCGAGATGCTGATCAACCGTTGAAACACGCGCGTAACCGATCCTTGCCATAGTTTCGATGGAGCCTTTCATTTCACACGTGCCAGATCACGGCTTGACAGAAACGAACGGTTTCGCGGGAGGGGCATTCAATCTCTCGTTCAAGTCTTGTATTCAACAATGAGAGGCAATTACGCGTAGAACGACAACCTCCGGTCAGTCGTGACAAAACCGTTCGTTTCTGTCCTTCCAGGCGAATACCGCTTGAGACCGAATGTTTCGTTTGCCGAACTCACACGACGATTGACCGATGCCTGGCTGGAAAGTTCAGGCATATCTGGCTCCGCAGACGGAATCTGCCGTTCGGTGCAAGGCCTCCTCAGCATCAACATGGTATTGATAGTCATCGACACGACGAAGGCACCGCCAGACTGGCGCGTGGACTTTGTCCGAAAATACCGGATTCCCACGAGCCTGGCCGCCGTCGAGACGCTGCAGAAAATAGGCAATCTTTGCGATTTCCCCGAGGGAGCGTTAATCGAACAGCACGTCGTCGAAGTCTGCCAAAAAGCGATTGCCGACTGCCGCCCTATTACCGGCAGGATCGATCAGATCATCCGAGACGTCAGGGTCCTCGGCAGGCGCATCATCGTGCCCGATCCTACGGCCAAAAGAGCTTGGTGCGTAATTCTGGGCGAAGTCCACTCGCTTTCGGTCGTCGGCCGGGACACGCGTTTTGACGACGTCGATCTCTCGATCCTGCAGTTGCTGCGCGAGGGCATGTCAGCTCGTGAAATCGGCAGAGTGATAGAGTTGTCGCCGCGGACTGTGGAGCATCGCGTCGAGCGCATGAAAGCGCGCGTGGGCGTGCGGGCTATTGCTCCCTTGCTCGCAATGAAAGAGTGAGAACTGACCAAAATACACCGACCTCCAAACATTAGCAGATGACATGAAAAAATACGACGAAGCCGACCTTTCCTTGAAAATCTGGAAAGGGAGGGAGAAATGATAAAACGCGCCGTCATATATGCGAGGTACTCTACCGATCAGCAAAACCCCGCATCCATTCAAACGCAACTTGACCTTGGCAGGGAGATGATCGAGGCAAAGGGATGGGCGCTGGTAGATAGTTTTTTCGATGCCGGAATCAGCGGTGCGAACTACGAGACGCGCCCGGGAATTCAAAGCGCTCTCATGGCCGTCCAGGAAGGGAGATGCGATGTATTCCTGTGTCTGACCTTGGACCGTCTTTCCCGTGATTTAGAGCACAGTGCGAAAATTCTGAAATTGTTGCACTTCCACGACGTGGAGCTATGGACTGTACAGGGTGGTAGTCCTGTTTCGGCTATCGAACTGGGTATCCGAGCTGTCCTCGGCCAAGAGACGATTGAGCAAACGCGTTACCGAACACGGGAGGGCATGAAAATGGTCGCCAAAGGTGGCCGCGTCCCGGGCGGTTTGTGCTTTGGCTATCGCGTGATTAGAGAAATTGATGCGGACGGGAATCTGGTTCGGGGTCTTCGTGCCATTGATGCACGAGAAGCAGCGACTGTCGTCACTATCTTCGAAGATTTTTCCAGAGGCCTTACACCAGATGCGATTGCCGCCAAGCTTAACGGCCTCGCAATCCCTGGACCACGTGGACGAGTCTGGCAGAGCACCGCAATTCGAGGTCATCGAGACAGAGGGACTGGTATTCTCAACAACGAGCTATACATCGGCCGTCTCGTCTTCAATCGGTTGGAGTACAGAAAGAACCCGGCAACGGAACGCAGGGTCTCGCGACCGAATTCGAACGATGAACATGTTGTCTCCGAGGTACCGGACCTACGGATCGTTAGCGATGGACTGTGGCAGGAGGTAAAAACGAGGCAAGGCATATATCGACCTCGAGGTAGGATGGCGCGAGGTTGAGGGCATTGCCAGCCGTACTCGCAACTCGTCTCGAGCGGCGACAAATCTAGCGATGCTTGTCGATGACGGAGAAAATGCTTGGTCTATGTACATCAATGATATCGGGATATCTCGGTTCAGATGGCACGCATCCGAGGTTGCCTCCAATGCCTTTCGGTAGCATCGCCATAAGTCGCTGACATTAGTCGCCCCAGCTGACGAACTTGAGTACGGAATTCCCGTTAATCTTGTAGCCGACAACTTTGCATCCGTCTTTCTGGCGGATAGGTGCCGCGCCCGTCAGGATCAACGTGTGCCATCCTTTCTGATGACCGGAAACTTGGTATGGAACCGGGTCGCAGCCGCGTTTGAAGACATACGCAGTCCCCTTGATAACCGCATTGTTGTCGTACGGGTCCCATGACGTGGCGGCCTTAAAGAGCAACGCACCGGACTTGACCGTTCCGGAAATGGATTTCTTTGGGCCGCGATAGACGATGGTTCCCGCGTTGGGATCGATGACCACGACAGAGCCGTTATGATCGAAGACGCCGCGATCCCCAATCACCGCCTGTGCATCATCTTCGGCGTCAGAAGATGACATCGTGTCTTTCGCCGAGCCGCCGAAAATAGGATTGCTGGCAAAATGCTGATCAAGCGGCTGGGGACCGCAATTCGATAACATCGTGCCCGACGAATACAGCCGGCCGTCACTCTGGAGAGTCAGGTAAAAGGAATAGTTTCCATAGGGGTCCTGGGCCACAGGACCTCCGAACCCCTTGTCGTATACGGCGTCAACGTCCCAACTGCATGACTCGCCACTTCCCTCGATCGAGAACGTGATCTGGATCGTCTGCGGTGATTTCGTATCGTCGATATCGAGATGACAGGTCCGGCCCCCGCCGCAGTCGCGCGACCAGCGCCCACGGAATTCCTCGCGGCTGGCCGCCGTAGATACGGCGTTCGCCGATGCGGTAACGAAAACCAACGCCATGGACGCCGCAACAAGCGGTTTCATGAAATAGAACCTCATTTATGTCATGTCCTACGGTCGTTCTTCGAGTAAGCGGAAAACACGGAACCACTCGATCCGCGCCTGTCTGCCGATCCATCGCTTGCCGCTAGAGTTCCGGAGCGGGAGCCGCCTTGCTCGTGTTTTTTGTCTTGGCCGCGTCGATCCTCTTCCTCGCATCCTGATTGTCGGTATCGAAATCCTGAGCCAGGTCGAGATAATTGATCATGGCCATATCGAGCCCCGTCGCGAGGCCCGTCTGGTTGCCTTTGACCGAAAACTCGATGTAAAGGCCGCAGACATCCATTGCTTTCTTGGCCTTTCCGACGGTGTGCTCGTCCAGCCCCACAGGGAAGTCGCTCTTCGTGATGCAGTCCAGCGAGGAATCGAGTTTCTCTGCATGGGCACCAACGGAGCTGAACTTCCACGCGGCCCAAACGCTGGTGCCGTCGTTGCTCAGATATGACGGCTCGCCATATTTCTTCACGGCAGCGGCGTAGACGGATTCCGTAGAAGGCCGCGCTGACGGTTTGAATTGTAATTTTCGGCGCGTAGCGAACAACTTGTTGCCGCTTCCCAGTCCCGTGAACGCAAATTCGTAACGCTCGTGTTCCATGTCATCGGGATTTGCCAGATCATTGTAAAGCGTTCGACCGTTGGCGACCCATTCCGAGCCGTCAGGAAGGCTCCATTTCGTGAAGAGGTGTTGTCCTTCGGGACGTAGCGCCTGATACCGGGCGAGAACCTGATCGGCGTTCATGCCCAGTTTCATGCCGTTGATGTCGAATTCCGCAGCCTGTGCCGTTGCGGTTGCCGTGCAAAGTAATACGGCCGAGATGATGGAAATTTTCAATTGAGTCTCCGGGATTTTTATGAACTGAGAGCTTCCGGCCAGTGAAATCAGCGGCTGCGTCCGGACCAGACCTGCCATGCACTGCCGACCAAGAGCAGGCTGAGTGCGAATGCGCCGCTTGCTACGGAGAGGCCACCCATCGACGAGAACTGCCGGGCATTCGCAGAGCCGAGCATCTGCGTCATCTGCCTGTTCGCGTTATTCATCTCGTTCATGCCATTCAGCAACGTCACGATGGCGTAGAGTACAATTCCTCCAACGATGACCAATCCGACGATTTCGACGATGCGAACATAGGGCTGCGCCTGAGGCGCAAACCGCGCGGCAAGTCTGGCCAGAAATACGAGCGGCAGGAGATATGCAATGCCGCCGAGAAGATGCGGCGAAACAAGCGTCAGGCCACCACTGAAACCCATCGCCTTGATATTGATGATCGGCAGCGCGATCGCAGCGACCGAAAGCGCGGCCAAGACTGCCGAAATTACGACTTTACTCCTGTCCGCAGACGGAATCGGGTTTTCATGCGTATGTGTCAAAGCCGGCCCCTATGTAGATAATACGATGGGGCCGAAATCGCCCCGTGGCTGACAATCGGAGAACTGTCTTACCTGCGGAAGAATTTCGGAGGGGGAATTTACCCTGCCGTGGAATTCAGGACCTCATTTTACGGCGCATCGTCAACAACAGCCTGATGGCACAGGGTAAAAATACCCTGTGCCAGATCATGGAATCCGACTATTGGCAGACATCAATTTCTGGATTTCATATTTTCGACAATGGCCAAAGAGACACCGTTCAGTGCGGTTACGCGCACGATGATAGACAACTGGCTGCAGACGAGCCCTGAAGATGCCGCCAAACCCCAGACGGTCTACAACGACATCCTCGGCCATCTTTCGATAAAGATGCGGCTGACGTTGTTTACGGTAACAAGCGGCAATCCCAAGAAATGGCACATGAAAGCCATCAGGCATTCCGGGTTCACGTCTCGTATTCTAAACATCAACAAGATTTTCGCCGACTGTTATGTCGAGGATTTCAAAGACCAGAAATACATGGAGGACGCGGTCATCCCGAGACTTCGCCAGGTCATGGAATCGCAGCAGCCATCCATGGAACTGGTGAAAACGCGGCTATTCGGCATCAACCTTGGTTATGATCGCATTCTGATACCGCAGAAAAACACTACGAGACCGCAATGGGTCATTTCATCGTCCTACGCCCAGTTCCTGCTTAGTCCACCTCAACAACACGAGAAGCTGGATGTCGCGGACGAAGCCATAGTTCAATTGCTGATAGAAGGCGCGACGGCCAAGGAGATCGCGGAAACGCTCGGCGTATCCCCGCGAACGGTAGAACACCGCGTTGAACGTTTAAAGATCAGGTATGGTGCCCGCAATACCGTTCATTTGATTGCGATGCTCGTGACGGCGCATGCGGAAAAGATGGCCGAGCCATAACGGTAATCCGGACCTCCTGATGCGATTGTGGCTTGCGTCCTCCCCCTACAGGATCGATTTCGGTCGAACCGCTCGCGCAAGCTTCCTGTGGTTATCGTGGATAGCAAACGAAATGTTGCGAGTTTCCATGGACAGAGGTTCCACCGAATGCTTTGGGAACGGCCGCGAGAGGAACAATATGCAGCGGTTCTGGATCAACATCGACGGAAAGATTGAGGAACACACAGTTCCAGAGGGCCTCGACGAGGTTATGCCTGGCGTCTGCTGGGGCGGTCCGGACGAGCTCTTCACGCCTGCGTTCTGGAAATACCAGTCCGAAGCCCAGATGCGTTACAACCGCTATCGCGATCATCGGCTCGGTGACACGCTACTCGAAGAGATCGCAGTGTGCCTCCTTGGCGGCTATGGAATTCCTGCCGAGATGGGAATGGTCGCGTTCGACCGCCTGCGCAAGGACGGGCTGCTTGATGGTCACGCCAGCGAGCAGGACGTTCTCGACAGGTTGCTCGAACCTTTCAGTGTTGACGGCAAATCGAGACGCTATCGGTTCGCTGGTCAGAAAGCCTCGTACTTAGCCCGTTCTTTGTCGATAGCGCGGAGTTTCTCCGTCGACGTTCCCGAGCGCGAACTCAGGGAGCAGTTGCTTGGTTTGCCAGGGATCGGCCCCAAGACCGCGTCCTGGGTTGTCCGCAATCATCTGGATTCGGACGAAGTCGCCATAATAGACGTCCATCTTCATCGTGCCTGCGTGATGATGAACGTTTTCGACGCGGACTCCCATCCCGCCAAAGACTACTTCGGTCTTGAGGACCTGTTCCTGAAATTCGCACAGGCCATCAAAGTAAGAGCCAGTGTTCTCGATGCCGTAATCTGGGACTTCATGCGGCGAATCGGGCCGACATCCCGACCGATAAAGATCGCCGCACCTACACAGCTTCAACTCGCGTTCTGATTTCTTTCACTCTGGAGCGCGCTGTCCTATCACTGCGACGCCGACCCCAAGATATTGGTGGTCTTCGGGAAGAAGTGCGTCGGCGAAATCTTGCCCAAGGATGCCGAGGGGGCAGAAGCCGAGATCGAATGCTTCGCTCGCCATAGCCAGCGTTTGCAGAACAGCGCCAGCGTCGCGCCAAAGTAATGACTCCGGGTTCTTGTATACGGTGGATGTCAAGTGGACATCGGCCATCAGGGCGATGAAGTGACCGTGCGCTGATGGAAGTACGGTTGCGCAACTCCTCAACCCCTTTGCGAGGAGGTCCAGCTTGCGCGGTTTGATAGCAAGGAATGCGTCATGGTCGTCGTCGTATGCGACCGCGTATCCATCGGAGTCGATGATGACGGACTTGATGGGATGAAGCGCGCCAGCGGAGATCACGCGTTTCAGCTTCCGTCCCATATGCGATCCGGTCCCGATGAAATCGCTTTTGAGGGTTTCCCGAACCACGGATGCCACCCGAGACAATGCGGCGACCTGCATGTGTCGAGTTGAGCGTCGCGAGCGCAGGAGGTCGGCAAAGTCCCGTGGCTGACAAACAATGCCGGGTATCTCGAGCTTTCTGGGTTCGTACCAGTTCGGCTCGGAGACCTTGGGAGGCTTACCTGTCGGGCTCGGATCAATAGGGCGCAACGCCGATCGCCTTCATTGTAAGGTAGTGCTTCTCGCAACCCCGACAGTAGCCGCATGCATAGTCGCTCTTGTGACAGGAGTGCGACCAACCGAGGACATCCATCGGTATCCCTGAAACTTGCACGAGTTCCTCGGCAGAATAGGCGGCCGCTGGGGCCTCCAGTCTCAGCCCACCTTCCTGCATCGAAAGCAGAGCACTCAAGGCGTCCACAAACTCCTTGCGGCCATCGACGTGAAACCCGTCGGTTCGCAACGCCCCGATTTCAAGAACATTGATTTTGTGCTTGATGCACTCCATTGCCGCAATAGTGACCAGCATCTGGTTTCGGTAGGGCCACCATTCGCTGGCTGGTGCATGGGGGTCGGCTGCGGTGCCAGCGAGGTCACCGCTGCCGAGTGCCGAGAGATCGCAATGAATGATCTTGTGTTCAATAGCGAGCGCCGTGCAGACAGCGGTGGCTGCCCGGATTTCCCCAGCTGCTGCCTTATGGCCATAATCGATGGTGATCGCGAGATCGGGTTTGCGCCAGTAGGCAATCGATGTGGAATCCATGCCACCAGACAGGAGGAGAGCCCGCCTCATGAGCGCCACGCTATCTGGAAAAGGGCACTGACATAGTCTTGGTGGAGATGTGCGTCCGATCCCCTTGGCAACTTGAGATCAACGTCACGCATATTTTGGGCAACGCAAAACACGGGCTTGCCAAGGGCGCGTGCGTAGCCAACCTCGAATACGGTTCCGGGGCTACTCCCGTTCAAAATGGCAAAGACGGCGTCACACTGAACGATCGCCGCGAGGTCTTGCTTTACCACAATGTCCGCCGTTCCGGGCCCGATATCGTGGATCGGGCTGAAGACGCTCATTCCCAATCCCTGAAGCTGTTCTCGTGCGTCATCGACCATCATCCGCTGACCAAGCTCCCTGAACGGTCCGGCGAGATAAATATGGCCACCCGCTCTTGCCGCAGGCCTACGTGCAGCGGGTTCAGAGGTCATCGAACCAATCGGAAGCATGCGCGTTTCGACATAGTCCGCTGTTGAGCGGCTGGCGTAGTCCGCAGCCTGTGCGGGTGACACTCCATTTATCGCCCAGGCAAGTGCGAACGCAGCAACGAAAACATCACCGGACCCAATTGTGAAAACATTCTGCGTTACGTAAGCGGGAACGTAGCTTGAACCTGCAGCATCGTAGACGGACGCGCCGTTTATGCCGTCCTTGACGACGATCACCTCTGCTTTCTCGGCTGCGAACAAGGTGGATACCGCAGCATCGACGGATGCCGATTTCGCGAGGGCGAGTATCTCCCCGCGGTTGGCGATGATTGCGAGATGCTTGGCCGTCGACCCCGACGCGGAGAAAGGCATTGGGTTTAGAGACGACTGCGGGTCGTAAACGACGTGGCCGCCTGACACGACTGGATCACTCTCAAGCATTCCGAACTTTATGATCACGTCGCCCGAAACAGAGGGTATGATGACTTGCGGGACATTCCGCCCAGGTTTGATCTTTGGCACCGAAAGGCAATGCAGATATTCGAAACCGATTGATTGTCTCCGGGGAGTAATGCGGAGATTGATTTCCTCGGACGCAAAGATCGCGTTCGCGGTAACGAGTTCCTCGTTTGCCAAGGCACTATGAAGATTGATGCTCGAAACGTGTCCGGTTAATGCGGACGCCGCGCGGCCTGCCGAGCCGTACAATTGATCCCAGTATGGAAAGGCGCATTTCTCACGGTAGATACCGCCGACAATATCGATCACGCTCATGCCGGATAGATTTCCACGGTTACTGCGCCACCGTTGATTTGCGTCACGCAGGCAAGGTATTGCTGCCCACCATTCATGCATTGGATGATAACTGGCAAGCGAGTCGACGTGATTGCACCTGCTATGCCCGCCGACGCTTGGGCGACGACACGCGGTCCAGACTGAAGTACCGTCATAACATCACCGACTGAAAGGGTGCTAACGACAGCCATGTTCGGAGAAGCGAGGATAGTTTCCTCCGTAAACACACAAGGGCTAGGCCCCCCGGTATCTGCGCCGCCGCCTCCACCTTGCCCGGGTTGAGGCGTCGTCGATGTGGGTGCCCACCTCGTGTCATTATTGTCGGTATTGCGAGGGTCACCTGGTCCGGACATATCGTAGCTCCTCTTTTGCGAATGAGCCAGAGTATCGCGACTTCAGCGGCAGTCAATCGGTAGGGTTGTATTTTAACATTGGGTTGTGCTGATGAGCTGCTGGCTTATCGGCCGGATCGCTTGCACGCCTGCGTAACAGGATGGAAACTGATTCAGCGACCGGTTCTTACTGGCTCGACGGTCTACTGCTTGTCACGAATGGATTTCACATAAATGTAAGCGACCTCAATCCACTGGGCACCGGGGATTTTGCTAATAATCGGGACTAGGCTTACTGCACCAATGAGGAGGGTTGCGGCGGCTGCCTTAATCGCAAGCTTACGCGTTTCGGAGGCGGTTTCCTTTGCAAAGGAAACAATCTGCTTCACCATGGCGGACCAAATGTTTTCAAGTGTTCGCCCTAGCGAAAGGACGTCACGCTTGTCGGGTTGAGCCTGTTCCTCGACCCATCCGACCACGGTCTCCAGGGCATTGGGAACTGCTGCGTCAATCACATTGTTCTCCCGGAGGTCCTTTATAAGTAGTGACGCGTTTTCCGTCAGCTCTTTTATCGATCCCGGCTCCAAGTGGAGTTCGTAGGCATTTTCGCAGTAAACACGCCAATCCTTGAACTGCGAAAGCGCGGCGAACACGCTCTCAATGTGACCAACCAGCATCCCTGCGAGTGACGGTGAAAGCTCTTCCACCTCCATTTGCAGATAGCGACTGCAAATCTGAGCGCCAGCGCCGATCTGGACGATGTTCGTATACGATGACATCGTCGCCTGAAGTCTTGCGAAAGCTTCTCTAACCCTCGGGGACACATTCGTCGCCTTCAGGTCTTCATTGACGTAAGCACCGTTCTGTATGGCCGCCTCGAGAGAGGCCATCGCTATGTCCTTCTCACTCTCATAAGGCTTGATCGGTTGGTCTATGACTTTCAGTAGTTCGCCTTCAAAACCGAACTGGAAGGCCGCCAGCTTCTGACCGGGGGTGGCGTCAATGATGTCGTCGAGGCTTAGTTGGTTGAGACCGATTTTCAGTCCAGCGATGAGGTTGTTGAGACGCAGCGGATCGCCCTGCATTGGGACTTGGGCAATCAGTCTCTCGAGCTCGCTGATGTCGGACGCACTAAGCTTATCGAGTTTTGCGCGATATCGTCGAACTGCCACCGTCAATGCTGCCAGTCCGCGACCGTTTCCATCCCTTTGGGCACGGGTTAATCGCGCCTCCATTTCTTCCAGAATGTTACCAAGTCGATCCGGCTTCATGATCCAACCCGCTCTTATTCATCAACGAAGCTACACGGGTTGTGGCCTGAGGGCGCTTCCTCTGGGAGGTGTGGGATAGTTATCCACAGGCGAGTCGGTTCAAAACATATTATGCAGGGGTTTATCGGATGCCTGTTAATCCGCGCGAAAACAACGCCACCAGCTTGGCAGACGTTAGCGTAGCCACAAAGGGTGGCGCTGCATCAAAGGCGCGCAACGACCGAACGCGACCGCATCACTGGCCTAATATGCCTTACGACGCGAATTTGTTACCATTCTCCTGTTTGGGTGGCTACGCGACAAAGGAGAACAAACGTTATGACGACTGAGACATTGGCTCTGCTGATCGATGGCGACAATGCGTCGCCGAAGAGTGTCTCAGGTCTTCTCGCCGAAATCGCGAACTATGGAACGGCCAGTGTTAGGCGAATCTACGGGGATTGGACGAAGCCGAACCTCAATGGCTGGAAGGAGTGCCTCCTTGAGCATTCGATCCAACCCGTGCAGCAATTCGCCTACACGACGGGCAAAAACGCGACCGACGGCGCGATGATCATCGATGCGATGGACCTGCTTTATACGGGGCGCTTTTCGGGATTCTGTATAGTGTCCAGTGATAGCGATTTTGCAAGACTGGCATCGCGCATCAGAGAACAAGGTATCACGGTCTACGGGTTCGGCGAGCGCAAGACGCCAAGGCCATTCATCACGGCCTGCGACAAGTTCATCTACGTCGATGTGCTCAGTTCGGAGAATGAAGCTAATGTACCAGCCGTCGCCCAAGCCAAAACGGTGGCAAAGCCTAAGGCTTCCATGTCGACGATGAAATCCGAGCCAGAAAAAGCACCTGCATCGCAGGGAGTGGCCGCAAGCGGCAAGCTGGACAAAGCCGCCCTGGAGATGCTCCGTAAGGCCGTCGAGGCATCAGCGGAAGAAGATGGCCGTGCGAACCTCGCCCGAGTCGGCGCGCATCTAGCGAAACAGTCTCCAGACTTCGACGCGAGGAACTATGGATATGCGAGGTTGAGCGATCTGGCCGAGGCTTCTAGCATACTGGATGTAGAGCGAATCGGCGAGCACAGCAAGGTCGTCATGGTCAGACTGAGCGGGTCTTGAGCGCGTCGTTGCCGTGCATGACTTCCGGGGTGTCGCAACGGATGTTCGACCGTTTATTCTAAGCTTGTCGTGCATACATTCGCGGCGCTCCGCGACGGTCTCCCTTCGTGGCAGCGCTCGAGAATGCGTTTGGCTTTGTGAAGATCAAATGGTGCCGGGAGCGCACGCAGTCGTTGCGCGTCTATCAAATTCTCCAACTGCAGAATAGCCCGTTCCAACGGGTTGACGGCTGTTGGCATGGGTCGCGGAAAATATCGAGCATGACCCGAGTTGATTGACATCATGTCACCTCATCGGTTGTTGTTATAGTCGGATACATAATGGCAAAGACGGCATATACGCGGCGTGGAATTTGGCAATCTGCCTTGTGGTAAATGAAAGTTTGCGTTCGTCCCGATTTGAAACCCGCGTCTTGTGCAGCTGTATCCTCGCGAGGATTTAAAATGTCGTGAGAGAAATGGAGGATACCGTGTCGATCATTCTGAAAACGGAACGACTGCATCTACGCAGAATAGCGGAAGCCGATTTGATTTCGCTTGGCAGGATTTACGCCGACCCGGAATGTATGCAGTTTTATCCAGGCACCAAATCACACTCCGCAACACGCACATGGTTTCAAAAGCTCGCGTTCGATAGCTACGATCGGCATGGCTTCGGCCTTTGGGCCGTCGTTGATGCGTCCTCAGGAGAAGTCATTGGCGATTGCGGTATTACACTACAGGAAACCCCCGCGGGTCCCGAGCCTGAAATAGGCTACCATTTATGGCGTGATTTCTGGGGAAACGGGTTCGCAACCGAGGCAGCAGTTGCGTGCCGCGACTATGCATTTCACAGCCTCGGGTTACCGAGAGTGGTCAGCATCGTCAGCCCCGAAAACATACCATCGCAAAAAGTCGCGCAACGAGTGCACGACAGAAAAGAAGTTTATCGGAAACAGCTCGGGGAAAGCGGCGTCTTTGTCGACCGTTACCTCTACATCAGTGAGAAACGGTGAACGGTACAGCAGAAGAAAGCTTATCGAATTGCAAAGCCCACATCCGCCGTTTGGGCATTCGCCTGTTCAACAATTTGAGCCGCGAACTCCGATTTTCCACTCGTGTAAAATTTCCAATCTCCGCCAGCATCTCTGGCATGGAAATCCTAGCAAAGGCTAGTAGTTAGTCTTAGTCAGGGGTATCTATCGTAGGTTGTTGTCAGCGCGGCAGATTCGGAGGCACCGAATGCATCTTCAACATGGACAACGCGACGAGCCAGTGGACGGCGATGAGCTCGATCGACTCGGAGCGATCGGCGAAGGGTATTTCAACGACCTCTGCTTGAAGGCCAAGCTGAAGTGTAGCACGGTGTTCCCCGACAAGACTGGAAAAGACTTCGTCGTCGAGACATCGTTACAGCCTGCGACGCCCGAGCGATCCTTAGACAAACGGCCTGCGCCCACGCAGATCATCGCTCAGGTCAAGACAATCCTTGCCAAGAACAGCACCGTACGCATCTCGATGTCGGTCGCCGAACGCCTCACGAAAGACACCAGGCCGGCGATTATATGCGTTTTCAGGATTGGGGCTGACGACACCATCAAATCGATGGCGATCATACACCTCTTGGATGACCAGCTCGCGTCGATCCTCAAGCGCATGCGGCGCGCGTCGACAAGGGGACGCGTTCAGCCCCATAAGAATTCGATCTCGATCAAGGTGCCGAATGCCTCATGGGTCGAGGCCTCGAAGACCGAACTCGCCCGGACATTGATGGCGCTGCCTGGCCCAGGCATGGCCGACTATGCAAAGGAAAAGATGCGGCAATTGGACGAACTCGGCTTCGACCAGTCGAGGTTCACACTACACTTCAGCGTGACGACGAGGTCGGAAAATGATCTCGCGGACCAGTTTCTAGGCCTATCCCCCCTATCCGCCGACAACGTCAATCTCTTCGAGAACCGATTTTCGATTCCGCTTCCCGTCGAGGATGCTTCTGGTCCCGGCACCCTGCATTTCGAACCGCACCACAGCCTCCATGGTACACTCGAACTCAAGTCGACAGTCACCGAAACAGCGGTGAAGACAACAGCTAGCATTGCGATGATCGGCCCGCCAATCTTGAGCGAAGACAACATCAGGCTCTCGGCGCAAACCCCGCTCGGTCGTATCATCCTTGGCGGCGGCGGATGGACCTACAGGTACCCTGATAACTTTTCTCTGGCCGATCACCACACGGCCAAGACATGGGAGGACTACCTTCTATTCAACGGCATCCTCGCCCGCGGGAGGTTCCGTGTCACCTTGTTTGCAGACGATCGCGAACCGCTCGCCATGGAAGTCGACGAACCGCCGCGAGCCTTCGACAAGTTCGACCAGTACGCAAACCTTGCAGACCTGGTTCGCAAAATCTTGTCGCATGCCGATCTGGAGGACGTAAGATTTCCGATGGCTCGAGCGCGCGACGAGAGTAGACAATTGAGCTACCTCGCGCGCGTCTTGGAAACGACTGATGGCATGTTCAGTGTCGTGGACGACAGCGAACCGCCCATCGAACTCAAAAGCGAAAAAACGGCCTATGTCTCGGCCCTTGATCTCATGGGCACGTGGGTCGGTGTCTTCTTCCCGATGACGGTGAACACGGAGGACGTTGACGGCGTGAGGTCGTTGGTCGGTAAGCAGTCGAGCAAAGCGATAATTGAGAAGCTCAACGACACGAAGCTGGAGGCGTCCTTCGAAGGCTTCCGGGAGAAATACTCATCGATCAGTGGCGTGACGTCCATTTTCGTCCAAGCGCCAGGCGAATTCTGGTCGTCAAAGGTTGCGATCGTCGTCGACTAACCCACGGCAGTCCAGTTTTGAAGGAAGTGATGGCCCGCTAAACGCATGCGCAGGGTCGTGACCGTAGTTAAAGCACGGATGCCGACTAGCGGCATCTATGTTGCGAAAGAGCCCGCCTGACGCCATTTCCACTCCATCTCACTAAGGTTCTAGCGCCGGGCCGTCCTTGCCTACCCTGATGGCCCTTTCCAGGATGTCAGCCTGCTCATCGTCCATCAGTGTCGTACGCGCTGCGATCAATTCGTCGATGTCCCCTCCATCAAAGTAAGCGAGTTCATGACGAAAACTAACTTTTCGCGTGATCGGCTCGACCAGCTTCATCGCGCTTATCGACACGATCAGTTCGGTTGGTTCATTTTCGCCGCCTTCGTCATACGCGATCACTGCGCGGATGCTTGCCGAGTGACCGTGGAGGATTGATTTGCATCTGAATCGCTGACTCCGTTCAAACACTTCCGGTTCGCCGAACACATGATCCGGCGTCCCTCGGTCGTGGACACCATGCAGTCCGGCGATGGCGGGCAATATTGACAACATCGGCTTGGGCTCGTCGGGTTTGGAAAGACCCCAGCTATTGTCGTAGCGGTAATCATTCTCTGACCAGAACGTGCAGTTCTTGTGTCTTGTGAGTTCCACGCAAACACGCTCCTCCATCGCCGTTCCGACATTCGCGACATCGACGTTGATGAGGTATGGCGTGGCGAGCGTCTGCAAGGATGATAGAAATTGGTCGGGGGCCATATTCTGGAAGAAACGGCCGAAGTCAGCGAGCTTCCCCTCGTACCTGTCCAGTTCTCGCTCGGTCAGTTTCGTGCGGCCAAAGCCCGTGAGATTCAGGCCAAAAGGGTCACGAGCTTCAATCCCGTACATCCGGATCAGGTCATCCACTGACGCCAGAAAGGTCGTCGCCGATATCCGCCCATCCAGGTCTCTCAAATATTCGTGGATGTCAAAACCGTCGGCAAAGCCGACGGGTACTCGCTGGACTATTTCCGCACAGAAGTTCGAGAATTCAATTTTAGGCAAAGCTCCGACCTGGCGCTTCAAGGCCAGGTTCTCCTCGCGCAGCTGTTTGACTGCTTCGTCTTCGGGTTCGATGCGTTTCCACGCGGGTTCCGGACGGGCTGTAGACATCTTGGCGTCTCTAGCGGCCATGATCGTGCCGGTGTCGTTGCCAAACACGACGAGGTCCGGATTTTCGCACCAGACACGATAGTATTCGGCGGTGATCTTTTGGTCTGGCGACGTTAGGTCGAAGAGGTCGTTGTCCAGATCGCTGCTGCGGGTGTGCCGGAGGAATTCGATAGTTACCTCAACCCCGCAGTGTTCGAAGGTGACCGCGTAATCGTTTGTCTCGGATTCCAGAAGCAGGCGCTGATACTCCTTCGCCCGTGTTTGGATGTAGCCTTTCCCTCGGTCTTTCTGGTCATCCATTTCCCGCTGCACCTGTCGCGCAACGAGAACTCGGAGGTGCGTGATGCCCTCGAAGATTTTCCGCCAATCAAGGAGTTTAATCTGGCCGTAATGGAGGAGGACGTTGGTGTCTACGCCGACTGTAATCTGCTTCATGTTTACCGCTCTGAAAGAGGAACCATGCTCGCAGGAGGGGTCGGTGATTGTCAACGAAGTACAGCAAAAGAGTACTTACCGGAACAGCAACTTCGGCTCGACTGTCAACGCCGTCCGCGCTTCTGCTCAGCTTTCACCCATTCCTCCAGGAACTCGAAACACCGGTTCAACGTCTTCTTGTCCTTGCAGTAGTCGATGGGCTTTACGCCGCCGAGTTCCTTCCACGCCTGCGTGGGCCACAAGTCGGCGACGTCACGGCGGCTGATGCGGCTGTAGACTCGATCCCATAGCTTGCTGATCATTTCCGTGTGCACCTTTTCCGCCGCAGCTGCCTCTCGCTCAAGCTGCTCACGCCTATCCAACTCCCGCTGAACTACCATGAAACCACTGACGCTTTCCGCAGCCAGTTCCCGTGACGTCTTGCCGTTATGACCGGGCAGTGGTGTCCTGAGAAATGCCGCGACGTCCTTTACGGTGAAGGCGGTCTGCTCCTCGATCTTAGCGACCCGGTCGGATGCCTCCCTTGCCAACCGCTCTACGGCCGCGGCCGCTTCCCGCTCAATGCGTATGGCTCGCTCTGCCTCCGCGCGATCCCGGGCGAGGTCGCGTTCGATCCCCAGACGCTGGTACATGCCCGCCAAGGCCAGGCCAACCATGTCCTCGGGTAGATCGTTCTGGTAAGACCGCTGTATAGCGGCGACGGCGGCGGGGATTCTCCGCAGGCGTGATATCAGGTCGTTAAACTCGACACCCTCGTTCGATAGTAGCGTCTGATCTCGCATGCCGTACTGGGTCGCCCGGCCCTTGAGCCATTTATCGAAATCCTCCAGCCTTCCGTCGTAAGGCTGCATCAACTTCGCGATTGCCTCGACCGCTTCCCGCAGCTGGCCCCTCCGCTTGGCAGGCAGTCCTTCCCTCTCAATTGCCGTCCTCAAGTCTTCCTTGAAGCGGTAATGCATGTAGTAGGCATTGCCCCGGGATGTCTTATACACGACCCCGGCGGCTTGGAGGCGCGCGAGGTATGCGGCGATCTCCTCGTAGGGCGACTTGAAATCCGCCGCTACTTCGCTGGCGATCCAGCGTGCGTGTTCGGACTTCACTTTCCGCAGTCCCGGCTTTGTCCATCGTTCTGACCATGATCTAGCAATGTCAAAAGCGGTGAGCGGCTCGTTGTGGTCGTTTTGATAGAGTCTGTCGAATATGGCCGCCTGCCACTGGCGACGGTAGACGATGAAGGCGGACGGACGGTCGTCATCGGTATCAATGTGCGCCGACAGGCTGCGGCGGACCATCTCATCGACCAGTTTTTGCGCTTGCTTGTGGTTTCCGGGATCGCCTTCGCGATAGATATCGACTAGGCGTTGGGCCTCCGCTCGTTTGGCGGCATCATGCCTCCTACGATCTTCCGCGATCTCGGCCGCCTTGGCCTTGACCTCCGAACTGTGGATCAGTTCTCGGGGAGCGAGATCGAGAATGATGTCGTCAAGCTCATCCAACGGGACGGCACGGTATCCGGAAACCATGATTTCGAGGACTTCAACACCCATAGCATCGAGCTTCTCGATTTTCGATGGCGGGCAGACATGGGTGTTGGCGATCTCGATGAAAATCCGTCGGCCGTCAGGCAGGGTCGCGGTGACGTCCGGGATCAGTTCGCCCGCAACCATCTCGAGCCTGATGTCAGTGAGTTCGACGGACCGCTCCGGCGTGACCTCAATGTTGTTCCCGTCAAGTCCGACCACGGAGGTTGCGGGCAGGGTGACCCGGCAGTGTTTGGCGATGATCTCCTTGGCGCGGACATGGAGGGCGGTCTCGCCAGCCGTTGTGCAGTCGTAGACCATGTCCTCGGGGCGGTGCGCGAAATGATGGGCCATGCGTGCTGCATCACCCCCATTTTTGGCAATGAGAGGTCGCTTACACCCGAAACAGACGCAGCCGCACGCCTTGCCGTTGGCGACCTCGGAGATATGGCGGAGCGATCCATCGACAGCATCCCTGGCGACGAGGATCATGCCCTGGTCGTGGGGGAATAGATCGGCAATGGTGATTTTTGTCTTCATCAGCACCCTGAATCGTCGTCAGGGAGGGAGGCTAAACCGGGAAAATCGTTAATGGAAGCTGGTTGTTATTAACTCAGAGTGTCTCCGGCGGTTGAATTGCGTATACGTCATCTCGGACGAAGGTGATCTGCTGACGCGGTACGACAAGCGATACCTTTCCAGCAGCGAGATCAACGATCTGGTACACGCCTGGTACCGAGGCAATAGTCTTCGAAGTCGACGGCTACCGTTTTGGCTGCGCGATCTGCATCGAATCTCAGTTCCCCGAAGTGTCTATGGAATACGAGCGCCTCTGTGTGGATGCCGTAGTCTTCTCATCCTATGGGATTCCTCAGCATTTCCAGATAGCTCTTCGAGCCCATACGGGCCAGAACTGCATGTGGATCAGTGCCTCGACACCTGCACAAAAGGCCCCAGATGGACCTGCAGGGATTATTGGACCCGACGGCAAATGGTCAGCCCTCTGCCCGGCTTCAGCGATTTCAGGCTACTCAGTCTCAAAACTGGATCGTAACGCGCCAGAGTACGATATCCCACTCCACAAGGCGCGCCCATGGCGGAGCAACGCACGTAAGGGTGAAATTTATCGCGAGAAGACGGTGATTGATCCTAGAAACCAGAATAGAAAAGAATACTGAGTACCCGAGAGGCGGTCAGCTCTCATAGGAATCTTGTTGCACTATGCTCCATAATGCCGGCCATTTGTCCAGTTGACTACGTCGATCAGATTCCATGCTTCAAAGGTATCTGATAGATTACGAAAAATGCTTTTTTCTCTTCATAGAACGCCATTTTTCTACATCAGCCCCGAGTTTATTACTCCAGCTTTCCACACTAACCACCGTGTGGTCAGGAATTTTTCCCATCTTTCCTCGCATCGCAGCCTCGCCTTGCCGAGAAAACAACTTTGTTACGGACATTGGCCGCCCGTCCGGATGCCTGAAATCCAGTTTCAGACTTAAAAGAAACTGCACGGTCTGATCAATGTCCAAGGACGACGTACGGTACCATGCATCGTGCTCAACGGATTGCTTTGTGATCTGCCAGTGCTTTTCGTCTTCTTCTCTCAGGCTATAGTATTCATCTGGGAATCGAAACGTCGTGTCGTCGGCCGTTATCCCGAACGTATCGCGCGAGACCTTATCGATGAATTCAGTTACTTCAGTAGGTAGCTCGCCGTGCTTCGATGCGTACGTCCTGAACTTGTCTTCCGCAGCTTGGAAATCTTTCACCATTATCATTCGGATAGGGGTAGGGATGGCTGCCACGGTTTTCCGTGCCTGTTCCATTGCCTCTTTCTTTTTTCGCTTTCTGTCGCTGATCTTTGGCACTGCAGTCACGCTTTTCCCGTGTATGTATTCCAACGGACAATACTACTTTACCGACAAATGAAACCAATATATGCAGCAACCAACCGACCTTATCCACAGGTCAAAAGTTCATATTCAGGAAGACTGTATGATCTAGCGGCGAACTCTCTCTCGTTCAATGGCAGCAAACGTAGGACCTCAACCAGTTCACCTGTTCCTGCCTCACATCGTGAACTGCCCCCCATTTCGACCGGACAGTCGGCATAAGCAGAAAGGCTCAAGCACAGGCTTGAGGACAGGCTTATGTCTAACGAGTATCGACACGTTGAATTGCTGACGGGTGATGTTCGCCGCAGGCGGTGGACAACCGAGCAAAAGCTGACAATCATTGAGCAGAGTTTCGAACCCGGCGAGACGGTATCTTCGACCGCTCGCCGTCATGGCGTCGCGCCCAATTTGCTTTATCGGTGGCGCAGGCTCTTGAGCGAGGGAGGTGCTGCAGCCGTGGATTCTGACGAGCCGGTTGTCGGGAATTCGGAAGTGAAGAAACTGGAGGATCGCGTCCGGGAGTTGGAGCGCATGCTCGGTCGCAAGACGATGGAGGTCGAAATCCTCCGCGAAGCCCTTTCCAAAGCGGACTCAAAAAAACGGATATCGCGGCCGATCTTGTTGCCGAAGGACGGTTCGCGATGAAGGCCGTCGCAGACACGCTAGGCGTCTCCCGTTCCAACCTCATCGAGCGGCTGAAAGGCAAATCAAAGCCGCGCGGAGCCTACCACAAGGCCGAGGATGCGGAGCTTCTGCCCGCCATTCGCAGGCTGGTGGATCAAAGGCCGACCTACGGCTATCGGCGGATCGCCGCGCTCCTCAATCGCGAAAGGCGAGCCGCCGATAAGCCTGTCGTCAACGCCAAACGGGTTCACCGCATCATGGGCAACCACGCCATGTTGCTGGAGAAGCATACGGCCGTTCGCAAGGGCCGCATCCATGACGGCAAGGTCATGGTCATGCGCTCAAACCTGCGCTGGTGCTCCGACGGTCTGGAGTTCACTTGCTGGAATGGTGAGGTCATTCGTCTCGCCTTCATTATCGACGCCTTCGACCGCGAGATCATTGCCTGGACGGCAGTTGCCAATGCGGGCATCTCCGGCTCGGACGTGCGCGATATGATGCTGGAGGCGGTCGAGAAACGCTTCAACGGAACCAGAGCCCCACATCCAATCGAACATCTGTCGGACAATGGGTCGGCTTACACCGCGAGGGATACGAAGCTGTTCGCCCAGGCGCTCAACCTGACGCCCTGCTTCACGCCGGTGGCCAGTCCGCAGTCGAACGGAATGTCAGAAGCTTTCGTCAAAACCCTGAAGCGAGATTACGTCCGCATCTCGGCACTACCGGACGCCGAAACGGCGCTCCGTCTCATCGACGGATGGATCGAGGACTACAATGAAATCCATCCCCATTCCGCTCTCAAGATGGCTTCCCCTCGGCAGTTCATCAGGGCTAAATCAATCTAGCCGACATGTCCGGCGAAACGGGGGCACTCCACATCGTTTGTAGATTTCGGCTACGCTGCCTTTCCACGGGAGTGGTTTGGTGGCTGACCTACACTCCCAGCGGGCGCGTAATAGCGACGCCTGTCCACCGCCAGAGTGTCATCGACCATTTCCTCTTCGGCGCGCCTATAAGTGGCTTTGCCAAGCTCACGCCAACACTGTCGCGGCGGTCGGCATTGCCAGGCTTCGAGGCATGTCGTGCGAGGAAAGATGCCTGAAAGTGGAGGTTTTGACCACAGGTCTCCTAGATCGTCGCACATGTGATAAATCGGGCGACGCCGTTACCGAAACCCAACCTGACCGAGATCATGAGCAGCGATATCGCTACGGCATCGCCCGTTGCTTGAGAGAAGGGCGATGCCGTTTCATGTGGCAATGAACTAGCCTTCGGCCAATTTGTCCGAAATCTCCTGGATAACTTTCCTGATTTCCGAGTGGGTTCCGGTGTCGTGAACACCGCTGTAGGTCACGGACGTGCCGTTCCAAATGCTTCCTTTCGTGACAAGCATCACTTGGCCGTTGAAAAGGCGCACCACGTTGCGCGCAGTGTCCGGAATATCTTCTTCATCGACACTTCCGCGTTCAACGTAGTTGCCACCTCCAAGATCGAGTAGTTCCTCTTGCCGCCAGCTACGAGCACGCTCGGCTCTTTCGTCATCACGGGCAACAGCAGGTGGCAAGTCACCAAGCTCCAGCATCAGGAAGGACTGGGCCGGATCGGATGCGAGCCGCTCCAGAACCAGGCGACGGGGTTTAGCGATGATTGCGGAACCGCTGAAGACCTGGAATTCGATGCAACCGCGTTCGATGCTCTTTCTCACAGACAAGAAATCGAAACCGCCACCAGTCGGTAGATGGGCGTGGTTTTTGTTTGAACCCATGAAAGGAGACATAACACTGACAATATCGTCGATGCCGTCCCAAGAAATTGTCGCATCGCCGACGGATGCAAACTGATTGATCGTATCCACCCACAGAGAGAGGGCGCGAGTGTGAAAGTCGCTAGAATTCATAGCTACTGATGTCCTTGCATTTGGAGGGGGCGCAGGCTCATTCGCACGCGAAAGGCTCCGCTTGGCGTGGAGAAAAGTCTGGTAGCCAGCGATGCGGGCTGCCTCATCAAGGGCAGCCGTGTGCTTCAACGACTTCTCGGACGCTATCCGCTTTGCAAGTCTCTTAATTCCGTTGATGGACGAAAGACGAACCTTTGGGGTCGGCATGCCGATTCTCCAGCTCCAACGAGTGTCGCCCGCTCCACTCCCGAGCCCGAACCAGACATGGACGGGTAGGGTTCATTTTAACAGTGCCGCTAGCAGCTTTGCGTTGACGGGCGTCAGGCTCCTGTCATGAGCCACTACGAAAATAGTGTCCTCAGTTTCGTTCTACAAGTGCCTGACCACGATGTACACGACGGAGGAGTTCAATTTTCCATCGAAAACCCTGTTGAAACAATCTGGAAGGCCGTTCAGGCGCTATCCGTCTGTCTAACCAATTGGTATGGATTTCGTTACGAGGTCTCCCCTCGCATACGCGCTGTAGTAACTGCGGCGTAAGAGCGAATGTATCTACAATATCGTGCGCGCCACGTATGCCGGAATGCACATGGCGTGATTGGAGGGAGACCTCGTGCCACACCCCTTACGCGTTTTTGGCGGCGTCAGCTTCCGTGTCCACATCCCGATGGAGATGACGGACCTCACCACCTTTCTCGGCCACCTTTGCCTCTCCGAGGGAGAGCTGCGCAAGATTTGGTGGTTCCGTGGGCGGATGTACAAAGACTTCCCGGTTCCTTCGAAATCCGGGAAGCCCAGAATTATCAGCGCCCCTGATCGGCGGCTGAAAATGCTGCAGAGGACGATCGCGCCACTTCTCGATCAAATCTATGCGCCCAGACATCCAGTCCATGGATTTGTCACCGATCGATCGGTCAGGACTAATGCGACCTCACACCTGAAAAGCAAGTTCGTCGTAAATTTGGATGTCGAACGCTTCTTTCCGTCCATTTCCGAAAATCGTGTTGCGGGTCTTCTCAAAGCCGTCGGGGTCGACGAGTCCGTCGCTCTCGTGGTTGCCCGTCTGTGCACCAACCAAGGGGTCCTTCCGCAAGGCGCGCCGACCAGCCCGGTTTTGTCGAACATGGTGTGCTTCAAACTCGACAAGGAACTTCAGACGATTGCCAAGGCGGCACACTGCATTTACACGCGCTATGCCGACGACATCACTTTCTCGAGCTATCAGCCGCCTGGAGGCCTGTTCGCTGAAGGCGTTCCACTTACAGGTAATTTTGCCCCGGACCTGCTCTCGCCGAGGCTGATCGAGGCGTTCACGAACAACGGGTTCAAGCTCAACCCGAGCAAGTCGCACTACGGCGACAAGCACAGCCGCCGTATCGTGACCGGGCTCAAAATCAATTCCGGTTTGAACGTCGACAGGCGTTTTGTCCGGAACATCAGAAGCACTCTGTATTCGATCGAGACCTTGGGCGCAGATGCCGCGCAGAAGAAATTCGAAGTCGAATACGGAGGGAAGTGCCGCCTTAGCCAATACCTGAAAGGTAAGATTTCATGGCTTGGAAGCGTAAAGGGGCAATCTGACCCAATCTTTCGTGCGATCGCTGCCCGCTTTAATTCCTCGTTCCCGACGCAGCCCATCAAGGTTTCGCCGACACGCGCGCAAATCAAGAGCCGGGCCGTATGGGTCATCGAACACTTCGAGGGCAAATTTGCTCAGGGAAGTGCTTTCTTCTTGAAAGACGTGGGTTTGGTTACCGCCGCTCACTGTATTGAGGAAGCGCTTGGGCAAGAGATAGATGTCTATCATCCCTCGAAGCCATCGAACGTTTTCAAGGCACGGGTCAGACAGCATCATACCGTCCGCGACCTCGCGATCTTGGACCATGCAATTCCTGCTCATGAATTCTTTGAGCTCGAAATGGCGACTAGAGCGCCGTCACTCGGAGACGCGCTGACGGCGGCCGGATATCCCGGTTATGGACCCGGAGACAGTTTGAATGTTCGGTCAGGCCACATCAGCAGCTTCGCGGTAAAGAGCGCGGTTCCGCTAATCGAGGTCACGCAAAAGCTAACCCAAGGGATGTCAGGAGGGCCAGTTCTTGATGAAGACGACAGGGTAGCTGGTGTCATTCACAAGGGCGGACCCGAAGAAGGCAGGGACTTCGCAGTCCATATAGATGCTTTGACAGCCTGGCTCGATGGGCGCTAACTTGGGGGATAGGGGGCGCAGGCGACCCGCACCAGCGTTGAACTTCCCGCATCCGCCTCCGGTCTGAAGGATTTTCGAGACTCTTTTCCTGGACGAATTCGAGGCATCTTCCGAGCATCGAAAGGGTATTGCTCGATGAACGTAGCGGATACTTCTGAGCGTACCCGAGGTAGTTCGACGAGGCGAACAAGTCTGACGCACCGCCGTGCAGCATCGTATTCCGGATTCGGAGGAGAGCGTCCAAGCGCTTTTCCTCAATGTTCTCCTTTAGCGCTTCCTTGATCCCTGCCTTCATACCGACGGCAAAGCCGGAACCGTCCTGCCCGAAGACCGCGTCGAGTGCCATGAAAAGGAGAAAGCAGCGGCCGGACCTTTGGGCAAGGGCTTCTCCCGATCCTCCGCCTCCGGTGCAGACACGCCGGCGTCGTTGCAGTGGCTACCGAGGGCTAGCGCAAGCCGGCGCGGTTCAATTCGTTGCGAGCGATTCTGTTAGAACTCGAAGCGTCTTTCCGGCGGCAATCGCCAGTCATCACGAAGACGTTCCTCGTAAGATGCATCCAGTCGCCCAAGCAACTGTAAAGCCAGCTTCGGTGCATACTTGAACTCGCGCCTATCCAAAGAGTCTGCCACGCTCCAGTAATTCAGATCGACATCCGTCACAAAGGCGTCAGGCATCGAAGCCGCAGAGATCATCCTCAATCTGTTTCGGAAAGTCCGGCGAATCCGCCTTGCCGCGAACCGGGAACCCGCCCCCGCAACTATAAGGACATTCATGTTCGGCTTCAATTCGAGAGCACGCTCCACAACCGCGGCGATCGGATTGAGATCGTTGATGACGGATTGAACGACAATCAGAAGGTTTGGCTCTACCGGAGTTTTTTCGAGATATTCCTGATCGAAATAAATCGGGCGAATTCCCCTGTGATTCGGCTTTGACTGATATGGCCAGAGGCAGCCAACGCCATAGCCATATGGCCGCTCCAGATGGCGTATGAATGGAGCGGCGAACTCCTGAAAATCGCCACCGGTTCCGACAACATAAGGGATCAGCGCATGGGTAAGGATCACCTCATTCACGGCCTTGGCGAGGTCATGTGCGAAAGGCTCGAGGAAATTCACGAAATCGCCCACTGAGACCTGGCCCAAATGAAGCATACGCTCCGCCTTGGCAGTGTCCATGGACTTCAAGTCTTCACGGAGGCTCATTGAATCCCCCCAACTAAATGCACGAAGTCCGCTAGGGAGCGCGGCATCCCCATCAGTTGCAATCTTTTTTGAAGCCATGGCCAGTCTGCCCTCTTCGGGTCACTTCCAAAGCGACCACCGAACTCATTGCTCCAGTAGATCAGCGTTTCTCCATCGGCGGAAATCTTTAGGCCCTGAATCTTCGCCACGCTGGCGGCAAATGCCGCGAGGTCTGGATTTGTAGGCTGTAGGCTGCGGATCGCGCCGAGCGAGAGATCATGCGCACATTCCATGACATCGGAAACGGAAGCCTCATGGATTTCGGTGACCTCATCATACTGATCTCGCCACGCAGTTTCGAGGTGAGACCACGCTCTCCGAAACTGGCGCTCACTTTGTCCGCTTTGCAGCAAGAACGGTAGGTGCTTGCGGACATGGGGTATCTCGGTGGCCCTACCTGTCGCCCAATGGTGTGGAAGAACCTGAATGTGGATGTTGGGCATGTCCGGCGGGAGTGCCGCTCGCAACTCAGCCTGCTTTCGTTGGGATCGTACCCACAGTTCGAAAACGAAACCTCGTGAGCCCCGCAACTTGTCGCGCTGGCTCCTGAAGTCTCGAAGGAGATTTTTATCCCACCTGGTACTTTCCCCTGATTTCGCGTGTACGTACCTTGTGCGCCCTTGAATAGGATAGGTCACCTTGATGTCGTCCACGAATTCACCTGAAAATTGGCGAATGCGCATAGATGGGTACCGGGCGTCGCCTCGTGATGCTAAACCAGCCCCACGCACTATGAAGAGCAATATAAGCAGGTCCTCGAGGCCATCGCCCATCCTCTTGATGCGCGCAGCTCGAGCTTTAGCCTCTAGGTACTCCAGATCGGACAGTATCCGCTTTTTCCGCATTCGGTCCTCAGCCAAGTTGTTCGGTGAGCACCCTATCCAGATAACCTTAACAGCCTGCCGATGCTCTACAACATCGACAACAAGCTCAGCAGCATCAGATTTGAATTGAGGACCTCAGCAGGAAGACAGCTCCCCACGTGGAGAGTCGGACTCCGTATTCTGGGCCAACCGTCGTCAGCCTCCTCAAACGATCGGCGTGAACCGCGACACCAGTACCGAACACGCTTCGCCAGCTACCATCAGCCCTGATTTCATCCATGGAAATCAATGCGATGAGTGATCGTTCAGAGGCATGTGGTGGCACTGGGAGCAGGACCTCGAATTCCTACATGATAGATATTACATCGGCAGGTTCGGGTTCGGCTGGCCAACGACGGTGATTTAGGAGATTGCGTGTTCTTGCCCAGCAAATCCTCTGATCGAACCTCTGTTTCCCTCGGCTGGGGTATTTCAGATTTCGAGCAGCCCCTCAAGTTCGTCGTCGTACATGGGCAAGACCTCGAACTCATACCTGAGCTCTTCGAATGACATCGGATAGCACCCGTAGTAGCTGACGTCGGCAAGATTGATGACGTAGCCGGACATGATCTGGTTTGCATTGAACATGGCAGGTGTCTCCCGTTCCGCGAGCCGATGCAGAAAACGCCATTGCGGCGTAGGCCGACACGGTCATATTCGCGCTGATTCGGCAACCTGGGTCATTGATTATCCTCTGAGCGGAATGGTCGTCGCCAAATAGTCCGGAATTTCATCGTGTCACCGGACCCTCCCGGAAAGGTTGCCTGCAGAAAATTGCACAGGGCCCGGTTGACTCTCAGAATTTGTTCGCTATTTGTTCACATATGCAAAACAACCCGACCCACATCAGACGAATAGGTTGACCCTCGCTGCCGCGATGAACGCGGCGACGACCAACCGTTTTTGTCAGAGGATGTCATGGGAATTGCCAAGCAGGCCGCCACGCTGCGCGCGGCCAGAAATTCAGCGTCGATCAGGACCTATCATCCGGACGGCACCGTGAAATGTGACGGCGAGCGCCTGTTCCGCTCTCAGGCGGCACGCGATGTCGGGTGCATTCTCGATGTTAACCCGTCCGTGGCCGCCTGGCTATGCATGCCATCTCCGTTGGGTGCTGTCGGCATTGCGCATGTTCCGGATTTTCAGGTCTTCGACGAGGACGGTGCGACCATGTACCTTGATGCACCCGATCGCGCCGTTTCCGTAGACATCGCCGTCATTGCGTCGGAAGCGGCCCGAATTGGTTACCGCTATCGACTCCTCGATCGTGCCGAAATCTACGACGGCTTCAGGTTGCGGAACGCCAAAGACCTGCTGCGCTATGCCGCTCATGTCACGCCCCTCGGCGATCGGCTTCGACTGCTGGCGGCACTCGACGAACACGGTTCCCTGCCGCTAGCGGAATGCCTCAAGGCTTTCCAGGAAACCCGGTCCGTTCCAGGAATCGCGTCCCTCATTCTCCATGGCTACGTCGAGGTCGATCTCGACGACGCGCCGCTCGGCCCCGAGACGGCTGTGAGGCGGATACCGCGGTGAGACAACATCGCAATCGTCCCGTCGTCTATGGAGAACCTCTCAATGTCCTACAGATCAATCAGTCGGCCGAATTCGCCGCCGCATCTTGCTATCGCAGTTGCAAGATGCGGGGCCCGTCGTGCCCTTCGGCCTTTCCTACGCCGTAAAAACCTGGCTTTTATCGCTGTTCTCATCGCCCCCGAGAACACGGCTGACTATTATCGCCGGGCGGTGTCGAGCCTCATCGAGGACCCCGCGAATGCGGATGAATATGGCAACGATCCTGCCGTAGCATTCACTGTCGGCGAGTCCACCATTGACGCGCGCTCGTTTTATAGCCGGATCAGGTACGCGCGCCAGGTGGTAATCATCACCGAGAAGCGAGAATACCCGCCTGCGGATTTCCTCGCGGGAGCCGATCTGGTCGCCGACATTGCCAACCCGACGACCGAACATTTCATCGCTGCGGCCCGGGAGGCGAAGGTCCCCGGCATGACCGAGGCGCATGCTGAATTCCTGTCGACGAAAACGTTTGATGCGATCCTGGTGTCGGTCAGGTCCACGCGACCGATTATGAGTTCGGTACGCCAGATGAAGCGAATGGAGGCTAAACCCGTCGAACCGACGCCGACGCCGAAGGTATCGCCCTCGGTTGGGCTCGAAGACATGCATGGTTATGGGAAGGCCAAGGATTGGGGCATTCAACTGGCCGAGGACCTCAACGCATGGCGGGCGGGGGAGATCAAGTGGGAAGACGTTGATCGCGGGGCGTTGCTCTACGGCCCGCCGGGATGCGGCAAAACCTCTTATGCCAAAGCCTTGGCGACGACATGCAGTGTAGAGTTGGTAGTCGCTTCCGCAGCGAGGTGGCAGTCGAAAGGCCATCTCGGCGATTTGCTGGGCGCGATGAGGGCGGCCTTCACCGAAGCCACCAAGAAGGCACCCAGTGTACTTTTTATCGATGAGTTCGACTCCTTCGGTGACCGCGATAGCCCCACCTCCGACGACCATCATCGCGACTACCGCCGTCAGGTCATCAATGGCCTACTGGAATGCCTGGACCCATCCGAGGGGCGTGAAGGTGTGGTTGTCATTGGGGCGACGAACAATCCCGACGGCATCGACCCCGCCCTCCTCAGATCGGGGCGGCTTGAAACCATGATCGAAATTCCACTCCCGGACGCGGCTGCGAGAGTGGAAATCCTGCGCCACCACCTGAAAGGCTATAAGATCGACGGCGACCTGGGAAAGGTCGTTGCAGCGACCCGGTCGTGGTCTGGTGCCGACATCGAAAAGCTCGCCCGTGATGTTCGGCGTCTCGCACGGCGACGCCAGAGCGCCATCACCGAGAGCCTGCTCCTGGAAGTCATGCCGAAGCGATACGTCATGACGGCGAACGAACTTCGCCACGCTGCCGTTCACGAGGCCGGACACGCCATCGTCGGATTACTGCTTGGTTGCGACGTGCTGGTCGGGGTCCGTATCGAGCGCGACGTTCCCGTTGGCGGTGCGCGGCAGAGTGCCGGTCGCGCCAGTTTCGAACCTGCCGATGGCATTATCAGGACGTCAGCGCATTACGACGACAGGATCGCGATGCTTCTTGGCGGCATCGCGGCGGAGACCGTAGTGTTTGGTTTCCATGCCGATGGCGCGGGTGGTGCCCCTGCTTCGGACCTTGCTCTTGCCACCGACGTAGCCACGCGGGCGGAACGGCACTATGGCCTTGGCGCGACGCTGTCGGTGGAACTTGGTCACGGCAGCCATCCGCTGGAGAGCATCCGCAAACGTGACCCCGAGCTTCGGCGTTTGGTCGAATACCGCCTTCGGAAGCAGTTCGACCGTGCCGTCGGCATGCTGGCCGAAAGGCGTGCCGAACTCGATGGCTTGGTGGATGTGCTTGTAGGGAAGGGACACGTCACCGGCGACGAGGTTCGCGCGATGTTGTCGAGAGCTCCGAGAGATACCACATCCGTCGCCCGTTGACGGCTAGCGGTTGGGCTCTGCCGCCCGCTCGGGACGAGGCGGCAGAGCCGAAAATGCCGACAATATCCGAACGGTATTGGACGGAATCCTTCTTGTGTAGCGAAAAAATCTGAGGCGGCGAAAAAATTTCGCTGCATTGAGCACGACCGCCATTTGGCGACATACCGGCATAAGTTGTAGGTGAACAGCGTCGTACCCGCCCTCGCCACAGGGCGCAACGCAAGGAATTTCCGATCTAAAATTGGCATCGGGTCCTTGAGCGCGATGGGTCTCGAATATTGAGCGAATTCCTTGCGGCAGAAGAAATTGCAAGACAACGACGAAGTCAATGAAAGGATTCACGGTGCCTCCAGCGGTTAATTTGCAGCGCCTTAACGCTCTTCACGTAGGTCTTCCGGGTCTTCAGTTCTGTCTCTCGCCCAGCCCCTGCACCTGCATTCTGAATCACGCGGCGGAGCTGCGTAGGCCGGAGTTTTTGGGCCTCGTGACAGATGAACCCACCGATTTGGGGTCTCTAAATCCTATGCGTGTAGTGGACGGCTGCGTGGCCCTACCAAGTGATAAATCCTTGCAAAATTACAATCGAAATCGATCCTGCCTGAAAATTGAAGGATTCGTTCGCGAGTTCTTCAATTTTCCAAGGAAATCAAAAGCCTGCCTGCGACCTTGGAATTCCTTCGAGACAAGCCTCCTCCTTAGCGCGGATAGCAAATCGGCCGAAAAACGGCTTGACGCGTACAGGTTGCATATGGGGCTCTGGCCCGGCCTCTACAGCCCTGAGGGGTACTTGAACTTGCTGAGAAATGAATTCTATATGGCTCTCAACGGTGGCATTGATCACGCAATCCAGAGCGGCGCTCAGCTATCGGAGATGAAAATGGGCCGCCTTGCAGGGCGACCCATTTGGAAGTGGCTGGACCTCTTAGCACAGGTGCCAGCCGCATGGCCTCAAATTAGGAGTAAAAAGCCATGGGCTACATGTAGGCCGGATTATCCGGAAATTCAACAGGAAAACCGGTCGCTTAGCTCGTTGACGCGTGAACCGTTGACGGTGCTGGCTCGCCCGTACCTTCCTGAGAGATTGCTACGTGTTCTCGGAGAGACCGGGATCGGAGCGGAGCGAATAGGTTTGCGGGGACCCCCGCCGACCTTCGCTTCGACCTGATCTGCCTCCCGGCGGCGATCGAAGCTTCAACGACATAGACGGCGAGAGCCGAAATCCCATCCTCCCGTCGCGGCGTGCGAACGGGCAACAGGAGACCTGTGCCATGAAACCAGAATACCTCATCAACCGTCGGGATCAGTTTCTCGTCGCTTGCCACGCGGACACGTTCATTCCCCAGCCAATGACTTTCAACGAGCTGGAAGACGAGTTTCCTCCATTTCCGTGGCCGTATTGCGTGATCACCAACAGGGGCGACCGCTGAGCGAAGCGATGTCCCGAACCAGAGCAACGCTATTCGCCAGGTTCGGGACTCGCAGGATCACTTCCAGACGAAGCCAATGTGCAACGATCAAAGGGCATCGCATGAATTTCAAAAACCGCATCGCGCGGAAACTGTTCATGAAGCGGGAGTTTGCCACCTCGGCATCGCTCGCTATCTACCTCCCGAGCGACAAGCCGTTCTGCGCGATCGAGGCGGCCCCTCAGCGAACGGTGACGACCCTCGATACCACTGAGACCTTTCGCCATACCGTACCGCATCCCGGTCTCGCCACCCGCAAGCCCGCCCTCAAGCAGGCCAAGACCTCCCGCGGACACTCGATCTACCGCGGCATCATCCTCTGGCACGAGAGCCTCCTCGAACTGCGCGTATCGTACCTGCTCCAGACCTGGCACGGGGTGCGCGAAATCCATTCGCAGTACCCGCGCGTCAGCTACATCGACGCTGACGGAAAGACCCGCACGCACACCTTCGACTACTATGTCGTATTCGAGGATGGGCGACGGCTGGCGATCGCCGTCAAAATGAACCGCAAGCGCGCCTCAATGCTGGACATGCTGACTCGTATCGAAGCGGGTGGCATCGCGCATAGGCGTGGCCCCCGTCTGGCCGACGAGACCCGTCTCATGACCGAGAAGGACGCCAGCGTCGCCTCCTTCCACAACTGCTCCGAAATCCTCGCGTCGCGCGAGACTCACGATCTCGCCGCCATCGACGAACTCCGCGAGATCGTCCAGCGGATGACGGGACGCTTCAGATTCATGACCCTCCTCTCCGGATGCCGGAACGTGGCCGCTCGTCGGTCGGCGATCTGGCATCTCATCGACCTCGGCGAACTCGTTCCCGAGGGCATCGGTCGGATCGACGAGCTGACGTGGCTCATATGCGGCATGGCTGACCCCATGCCGTCTGAGACCACCCGGCCCGCAACGACACAAAAAGGAGAGCGTACGTGTCCTACAGCCATCCCCTTCCGACCCGCACCCACACCCATTCCCTCGTATCTCTGGGGCGTACCGACCGCTATCGCGAAGGCTCGCGGAATTACATCCCGGTCTTCTCGGACAGCCTGACCACGACCTTCGCACACGAGGAGGACCTCGACCGAACCATGGTGTTGTCCCGCCGCGAAGTCTGGGAACGCCTCAGAACCGGGAAAGCCGAGGTAAGCTATTATCACCATAGCATCCCGATCCAGCGCACGCTCGCTGTCCACGGTGACAAAACCCTCAATTCGTTCGATCCGAAGGTCCAGCACGAAGCGCGGCTTCGCCAAGGATTGATCGCGAAGTACGACGCCGCGTGCCGCGACCGCAAGAAGCAACTTCCGTTCTCCACCAGCCTCCAGTCCGATCTGGATAGCTGGTGGAAGGAATTGCACGGGGTCGACGAAACGCAGAAGAACGGACGACGCCGTCGGACCGGGCAGGCCATTGCCGAGGTCACCAACGCGCCTAGCTGGAAGACGTTCAAGCGCGACTATGACAAGTATCTCGCGTCAGGACGCAATCCCGTCGTCTTCGTGCCGCTTCATCACGGCCCGGGAAGCCGCACCGTGATCCCTTGCCGTGCAAGCGAGGTGTTCCATCAGAAGATGGCGCGGGAATACCTGAGCCGCCTCAGTCCCAAGCCTGCTCAGGTTCACACCGCATATCTCGCCGAGCTTGATCTCGAAAACGACACTCGGCGCGCCGCAGGTGATCCCGAACTCCTCACGTTCTCGATCACCAAAACGAAGAACGCCATCGGCCGCTTCGACGAATTCGAGGTCATGGCGAGCCGTGAAGGCGAGGAAGCCGCGCTCAAGCACTTCCGCGACGTGAAGGGAAGTTTCGACATCGAGCGCCCCGGCGCTCACGTCGAGATCGACGAATGGAAGGGCGACCTGATTACCCTGTTGGTGAAGACCGGGGTATGGGCGCATCTGCCGGACGTGTTCATCGACGCTCTGCCGAAGACGCTACGTGTCTGCGTCACCGTCGCGATCGACGTCGCCACGCGCTACGTCCTCGGTTTGAAGATCACGCCGAACCCTTCGGCGGAAGCGATCGCCGGCGTGCTGCGTATGGCGATGGTCGACAAGACCGATCTGTCGCGGATGGTCGGCGCGGAGACCGACTGGTCCGCATGCGTGAAGCCCGATCTCGCCTCGATGGACAACGGCGCGGCGATGGTCTCCGACCACTTCATCACGGGCGCTCAGTCGATCGGCGTCACCGTCGTGCGCCAGCCTGCGGGTGACCCCGCGCGGCGGCCGTTCATCGAACGGCTATTCGGGATCGTAGGGCCGTTGATCACGCATTTCCTGGACGGTCGCACGTTCGCGTCGGTGGAGGAAAAGGGTGACTACGACGCAAAGGCACATGCCAGCGTGTTCATGGACGAGTTCGCCCGCATCATCATCTTCGCGGTCTGCGACATTTACCATCGCAAGCGCCATGGCGGTCTCGGCGGCAACACCCCGCACAACGAATGGGTAGAGGCGTCTGGGTCGATTGACATCAAATATCCGCCGAGCCGGCTCCGGATGATCGCAGCGTTTGGTTACCTGACGACTGCGACGATCCAGAAAGACGGCATCGTAGTCTACGGGGTTACCTATCGCGACGAACGGCTCAATGCCCTGCGTCGCCGTATCGGTCAGAAGCCGATCGACGTTATGGCCGACCCGATGTACGCGCGCCACGTTCTCGTGAAGGCGAAGGACGAGGATACCTATTTCGCCGTCGAAAACGCCCTTGGCCTCGACGATACCGTCTCCTTCCACGAATGGCTGGCCGTCCTCAAACAGGAGCGCGACGAGATCGCCGAAAAGACCAAGGAGGACCTCAAGGTCATGTATGCGGGCATCCGCCGCATGCGTCGGACCGGAGAGGCCGCCACCGCTCGCGCCAACCTCGGCGCACGCATCCCTACGGCAGAGGACATGGAAGACCTCAACCGGAAGGTCGTGCGAGGCTGGGAGGCCAACTGCGAGGCCGAAGAGGTCATGGAACCGATGCCCGACGCGGTCCCCACCGGAGCGCTCCTGCTCGACCGCGAAGTGCCGAAGCCCGCGAAGCCGGAACTAACGCCCGCCAGCGACCAAGCCGTTGTCAAGGCGGTCGCGACATCGCGGTCCAAGTTTGACGAACAGGAGGACGATTGATCATGGCCAGGAAGATCGATTTGAATGCGATCCGCGACCGCTACTTCGAAACGGGTCGCGATAAGCTCCTGACGAAGTATGTCGACAAGCTTCGCAGCAACGCCAAGGCGATGGAAAAGGGGCGTCGCGGCTCGCAACGACGCTCCTTGTTCGTTATTGGCGACACGGGAAGCGGTAAGACCCGCTCGATCGAGCGTATTATTGCCTTGGTCCCGGAATGGCAGTCATCAACTGACCAGTACGGGGACGAGGTGAATTCGCTCATCTGCATCAAGCCTCCCAAGCCCTGCAGCATGAAGGCTCTGGCAATCAGGTTGCTGACCGCGATGAAGGTTCCCGTGCGTAAACGCATGTCCGACCCCGAACTATATGTGTTCCTCGAGGAGCAGTTGCGCGAGCGTGGCGTCAGGGCGATCTGGATCGATGAGATGCAGGACGTTTTACGGAGCAACACGCCCAAGGCGATCCAGGCGGTGCAGGACGCACTAAAGGCTCTGGTCCAGATCGACGGCTGGCCAATCCACACCATCTACTCGGGCGTGCCGACGCTCGCGACTTTCCTTCAGGGCGACCGCCAGCTCGCACGCCGCTCCTACGTTATGCGTTACGAGCCGATGGAGTATCCGGACGACGAGGAGTGGATCGAGAAGATCATCGAAGCCGTCGTTCGCGAGGACTGCGATATGACGCGCGCGGACGACACGCAGACTGCCGTCTTTCGGGAGAGGCTATGTCGAGCCGCAAGCGGAGCGTTCGGCTTGTTGGTCGAGCTTGTACAGGAAGCGTGTTTTCGTGCCTCCGATAATGGACGATCGCAGGTGAAGCTGTCCGACTTCTCCCGTGTCTATGAGGAGATGACGGGGTGCGCCCGTCGCGACAATGTATTCATCGCTGCGAACTGGCGCGAGATCATCCCAGCCAACGCGCTTGACGACATCGCGCCACCGCAGAAGAGGGGGCAGGCATGAAGCTCCCCGTCAACGTAATTTTCCACCCCGAAGACGAGACCCCTCTCAGCCTCGCTTCCAGACTGGCGCGTGCGATGGGCTTTTCGTCCGTCGCCGACTTTCTTGGCGAAAGCACCGTACGCGCCGTCGTCAGGGGAGACGACGATGCGGTCATTATGCTTTCCGAATGGTCAGGTGTCCCAACGGATCATTTGCGACGATTTGCGGTTCCTACCAGTAAGTCGTCCAGGGAGTGGCAACTCGGAGACGCCGTTTTCCGTAAGGAAATGAGAGTTGCAGGGCGCTTTCGCTTTTGTCCGCACTGCATCGCCGATGACCTCAAAAGCGGTATCGGGCGACCCGAAGCCAGACCCTACCAACGAGCTTCGTGGGTAACCCGAGCTATTAGAGCCTGCACCCGCCACCACGATGTGCTGTCTGAGGTGGGTGATGGTGCACCCACGTCTGATGTCGCCCGGTTCGTGGCTGAGGGCTGGCACCGGAAGCATCAATCTGCCGCTCATGCCGAAGATGGGGAGATCGAGGTCGACGCCTATATCCAAAGGCGCATCGCGGGGGATCGCGCCGAGTCGTTCATCGACCGCCAGGAGGTTCACGTGCTGCTCATCCTTTTTGATTTCCTTGGATATCTTGTTCAAAAGCACCTTCCCTCGCTCCTTGTTTCGGGGAAAGGCGTCCGGGCATGTGGTTTCGATTTCGCGAAGGAAGGCGAAAGCACCATCGCTAGATTGGTGGAGGAGGCAATCTCTCGTCATCGGCCTATCCCAAGGCGTATCGCCACTTTTTTTGGCCCCTCCGTTCGTTATTTACAGCGTAATGCAGACGTCCCGGCTTACGCTGAGGTCATCACAATCCTACAGCAGGCCGTTGAGCGGGCCGCGGCTGTAGGATCAGGGGATAGCTTCATCCAACCACTCAGGTCTCGACATCTGCATTCTGTCCACTCCGCGTCGATCGAGTACGGTCTCCCGAAAGAACGAGTTCGAAAGCTTCTCGAAAAGCACTCAGTTATCAAGCCATCAGATAGGTCCCATCACCGCGTCTGGTTCCGTGTAGAGGATGGGATGCCTGTACTCGAACCGGCTACCAAGTATATGAATACCGTTGAGGTTGCCGCGATTTTAGGGACCAATACCCAACGGATTGGTATGCTCATCAGGCGGCGTCTACTTAATTCAGTCAGCGTTGCCGCAGATGGTGTCCGCTCTTTTTTCCAGGTCTCTCCGGATGACCTCGACGATTTTCGGCGTCGGCTATTTGAGAGGAGTGAAAAGGTGGTTGGCGATCATGGCCTCGTTCCGCTAAGCGTGGCTTGCCAGAGGAAAAGCCTGACCCAGACCGATGTGATCGAGATGATTTTTCGAGGCGATTTGATCAACGTCGGACGCAGTGATGAAGCGCGAACCCTCGGCAGTCTGCTTATCGATATCCATGAACTTCCCAATTCAGATAAAGGCCGCCCGATGAATGAAGGGGGCGAAGATCAGTCGATTTATCTCAGCTTCGCAGAAACGGAACGAGCACTTTCTACCACCACAGCCACTGTCGCCGCACTCGTGGCGAACGGAGTGTTACCAACAGAGAAAACAACAAACCCGAGAACACGTCGTTCACAACGGGTCGTCCATCAGAAATCGATCGGCACGTTTCTCGAAACTTATCGGTCATTGCACCAGATTGCCCGTGGCTGGCAGCGGAACATCGTAGTCATGAAGCAAGAACTTGATCGTATGGGACTGAACCCGATTTTCGAGACCCATGGGAAAATTGCTAGGTACTATCGAATCCAGGAACTCTTAGACTCTGGAATGTTGCCGCCAGACGCTTAGGTCTGTCTTTAAATAAACGATCTCAAAGCCCGCGCTCTGCGGGCTTTTTTGTGTCTGCGGATTAGGCAGAGACAGACCTAAGGATGCGGGAGAGACACACCACGTTGCGTGGCTTCACAATCAATCAATAGATTCAATAACTTACGAAGAGGCTAGAGACAATCTTTAGAGCTCATGACACGCGCCACATTCTCTTTGTCGCGCAATGGCTGCGCCCTTTTTCGGGCGCTTTGCGCAGGTCTCGGCAAACGGAAAACCGCGCTTCTTGCGAAGCGCGGTTTCCATATCCGAATATTCTGTTGCTGCCAGAGCGGGACGAAACGCCCGTAGCCAACGGGCGCCGCTTACTGGCGGAATAGCGACAGGATACTTTCGGAGCTGCTGTTTGCGATGGAGAGCGACTGGATCGCCAGCTGCTGCTGCGTCTGGAGAGCTTTGAGCTTGGTGGATTCTTCGTTCATGTCGGCATCGACCAGGCGGCCGATACCCTTGTCGATCGAGTCGGTCAGCTTGGAAACGAAGTTTTCCTGAAGATCGATACGCATCTTGATCGAGCCAAGGTCGGACGCTGCGCTGGTCATCGTCTTCAGTGCCGTGTCAACGACGGAGATCAGGTTGTTAAGCTGGTTTTCCGTGGTAGCTGCGGTGATGGTGAAGGTCGAAACCGAGGTCTGGTTTGTCGAAGCAGCGGTGTTCGTAGTGTTGACAACCCATGCATGGGTGGACGTGCCGGTTGCTGCAACTTCCTGGTTGACGGTGGCCGTACCTTTTTCGACAGCGGCAACCCAGGTATCGTCGTTGATCTTGACATAGCCGACACCGGCGCCAGCAGCAGAGCCGTCCGAAGCGGTGGTCCATGCGACGTTGCCGTTGGCATCGAATGTGGCACCAGCAGCGATGACCTGCTGGGTCGTGTATTTCACGACGTTATGGGCCGCTTCGGTACCACCGGTGTTGATGTTGAGGACGACGCCGTCGCCTTCGATGTTGTTCAGCTTGTCGAGGATACCTGCCTTTGCGCCAGCGCTCGTGTCGAACAGGACGTTGTTGGCGGTGAAGTCGTAGCCGACCTTTTTAACGGAAACCGCACCGGAGTCATCGCGAACGAAGGAGGCAACGACGTTTGCGGTTGTCCCAATATCAGCCTTCAGCCAGTTTTCACCGGAGAAGGAAGCGGCTTCGGAGATGCTGGTGAGCTGCTGCTGAAGCTGCGTGATTTCTTCCTGGATCTTCGTCTTATCGACGCCGTCTTCCGTGGCGGCAACCAGCTTGTTCTTGATCTGCTTAACGACTTCAACGGCCGATTCCATGCCGGAATATGCGGTATCGACCTTTGCAGCGCCAAGGCCGAGGGCATCCTGCACGGCAGAGAGTGCACCATTGTCGGAGCGCATGGTGGTCGCGATCGACCAGTAAGCGGCGTTGTCGGAAGCGGTTGCAACGCGCAGGCCGGAGGAGACGCGGCCCTGCGTGGCTTCCATGTCCTGGCCGATAGAACGCAGCGTCTGGAGAGCCGACATTGCGGCAATGTTGGTAAGAATGCTCGTCATGATAAGTTGCCCCTTGAATTGGCTAAAGGAAAAGGGACATTCCGGATCACACCGGTGAACGAAAGTGCGGCCTGATGCCTGTTAACCTGTGCTTCGTCTTGGTTAACCAATCGTTTCGATGGGGCTTTTGTAGGTCGGGATTGGTTAACAAAGACTAAAGCGGAGAGTGGAAAAATTAATAAATTCGACGATGACTGTAAAAAAACAAAAAAGCCGCGCTGAAAAGCGCGGCCTCCTTTTTGCTTGGCTGTTTCGATTAACGGAACAACGTGAGGATGCTTTGCGAGTCGCTGTTTGCGATGGACAGAGCCTGGATCGCCAGCTGCTGCTGCGTCTGGAGAGCCTTGAGCTTGGTGGATTCTTCGTTCATGTCGGCATCGACCAGGCGGCCGATACCGCTGTCGAGCGAGTCGGTCAGCTTGGAAACGAAGTTTTCCTGAAGATCGATACGGGTTTTGATCGAGCCAAGGTCGGACGCCGCGCTGGTCATCGTCTGATAAGCCGTGTCAACGACGGAGATCAGGTTGTTAAGCTGGTTTTCCGTGGTAGCTGCGGTGATGGTGAAGGTCGAAACCGAGGTCTGGTTTGTCGAAGCAGCGGTGTTCGTAGTGTTGACAACCCATGCATGGGTGGACGTGCCGGTTGCTGCAACTTCCTGGTTGACGGTGGCCGTACCTTTTTCGACAGCGGCAACCCAGGTATCGTCGTTGATCTTGACATAGCCGACACCGGCGCCAGCAGCAGAGCCGTCCGAAGCGGTGGTCCATGCGACGTTGCCGTTGGCATCGAATGTGGCACCAGCAGCGATGACCTGCTGGGTCGTGTATTTCACGACGTTATGGGCCGCTTCGGTACCACCGGTGTTGATGTTGAGGACGATGCCGTCGCCTTCGATGTTGTTCAGCTTGTCGAGGATACCAGCCTTTGCGCCAGCGCTCGTGTCGAACAGGACGTTGCCGGCGACAAAGTCATAGTCCACTTTCTTGACGGAAACTGCCCCGGAAGCATCGCGAACGAAGGATGCGACAACGCTGGTGGAGGTGCCGACGTCAGCCTTCAGCCAGTTTTCACCGGAGAAGGAAGCGGCTTCGGAGATGCTGGTGAGCTGCTGCTGAAGCTGCGTGATTTCTTCCTGGATTTTCGTCTTATCGACGCCGTCTTCCGTGGCGGCAACCAGCTTGTTCTTGATCTGCTTAACGACTTCGATCGCGGATTCCATACCGGAATATGCGGTATCGACCTTTGCAGCGCCAAGACCGAGGGCGTCGGAGACAGCGCCGAGCGCTTCGTTGTCCGAGCGCATGGTGGTCGCGATCGACCAGTAAGCGGCGTTGTCGGAAGCTTCGCCAACGCGCAGGCCGGAGGAGACGCGGCCCTGCGTGGCTTCCATGCCCTGGCCGATAGAACGCAATGTCTGGAGAGCCGACATTGCGGCAATGTTGGTAAGAATGCTCGTCATGATAAAGTTGCCCCTTTAATGGCTTATTGAGAAGGGACATTCCGGAGTGTCACCGGGGAAAAGGCGTGCAGCGTCATGCCCGCTAACCATCTAATAATTAAGGTTAACTCGCCGTTTCTCTGACGACTAGCTAACCCTCAGTTGGTTAATGAACACCTAAGTGAATATCAAAATAAGTGCATGTTTCGAATTTAATTTTCAACTTACACGCGCGCGCGTAACAGTTTGATTTTAAAAAAAAGTAAAGGCCACCGCTGTTTCCAGCGGTGGCCCTTCGTCGATTTTATGCTGTGCCTTGATTGGCCCCCAAGCCCCGAAAGACGGCAAGAGTCCAGATTAACGGAACAGCGACAGAACGTTCTGCGAGTCGCTGTTTGCGATGGACAGAGCCTGGATCGCCAGCTGCTGCTGCGTCTGGAGAGCCTTGAGCTTGGTGGATTCTTCGTTCATGTCGGCATCGACCAGGCGACCGATACCCTTGTCGAGCGAGTCGGTCAGCTTGGAAACAAAGTTTTCCTGAAGATCGATACGCGAGGATACAGAGCCCAGAGCAGACGCTGCGCTGGTCATCGTCTTCAGTGCCGTGTCAACGACGGAGATCAGGTTGTTAAGCTGGTTTTCCGTGGTAGCTGCGGTGATGGTGAAGGTCGAAACCGAGGTCTGGTTTGTCGAAGCAGCGGTGTTCGTAGTGTTGACAACCCATGCATGGGTGGACGTGCCGGTTGCTGCAACTTCCTGGTTGACGGTGGCCGTACCTTTTTCGACAGCGGCAACCCAGGTATCGTCGTTGATCTTGACATAGCCGACACCGGCGCCAGCAGCAGAGCCGTCCGAAGCGGTGGTCCATGCGACCTTGCCGTTGGCATCGAATGTGGCACCAGCAGCGATGACCTGCTGGGTCGTGTATTTCACGACGTTATGGGCCGCTTCGGTACCACCGGTGTTGATGTTGAGGACGACGCCGTCGCCTTCGATGTTGTTCAGCTTGTCGAGGATACCAGCCTTTGCGCCAGCGCTCGTGTCGAACAGGACGTTGCCGGCGGTGAAGTCGTAGCCGACCTTTTTAACGGAAACCGCACCGGAGTCATCGCGAACGAAGGATGCGACAACGCTGGTGGAGGTGCCGACGTCAGCCTTCAGCCAGTTTTCACCGGAGAAGGAAGCGGCTTCGGAGATGCTGGTGAGCTGCTGCTGAAGCTGCGTGATTTCTTCCTGGATCTTCGTCTTATCGACGCCGTCTTCCGTGGCGGCAACCAGCTTGTTCTTGATCTGCTTAACGACGTCGATCGCGGAATTGATGCCCGCATATGCAGTGTCAACCTTTGCGGCGCCAAGGCCGAGGGCGTCGGAGACAGCGCCGAGCGCTTCGTTGTCCGAGCGCATGGTGGTCGCGATCGACCAGTAAGCGGCGTTGTCGGAAGCGGAACCAACGCGCAGACCCGAAGAAATGCGGTTCTGAGTGTCTTCCATGTTGGAAGAGATGGAGCGCAGGGTCTGGAGAGCAGACATTGCGTTAATGTTGGTGAGAATGCTTGCCATAATAAATGTGTCCCTTGTTCTTACGAGATACTGGAGTGGGGACATACCGGGTTTGGTGTTACCGGTCGCAACGTTTCGGCTTCATGCCACTCGGTTCGGAAATGCTTAGTTTCAGAAACCAAACCCGCTGCGTGTGGAAGAAAATCGCAGCGAATAATTGCGCAATTATTAATTCGATCATCAAGAAATACTGGAAAATACTTATGGTTACTTTTTGATGTAGTTAAATGGTAACTTTTTTATTTATTGATATAGTTACCCAGTAGCTAGTAAAAATGGTAACCAAAGCATTAAAATGCGAAAACCCCGCGGCCTTGGGCGCGCGGGGTTAAAAAACAGGGTTAATATGTATCAGCGGGGCACGAATGCCTGTCAGTTGAACGATCTGACGAGGCTGCCGACAAGCAGGTTCCAGCCGTCGATCAGCACGAAAAACAGGATCTTGAACGGCAGCGAAATCGAGGTGGGCGGCAGCATCATCATGCCCATCGCCATGGTGATGGTGGCGACGATCAGATCGATGACGAGGAACGGCAGGATGATAAGGAAACCGATCTCGAAACCGCGCCGGATTTCCGACAGCATGAAGGCCGGAACGAGGACGCGATAGTCGACGACGTTATCGGTCATCACTTCCTGTCCGCGCTCGCGGGCGATGTCGACGAACAGCTTCAGATCCTTGTCACGCGTATTGGCGTTCATGAAGGTGCGGAAAGGTTCGGCAATGCGCTGCACGGCCTGCTGTTCGTTGATCTGGTTCTGCAGCAACGGCTGCACGCCGTCGGTCCATGCTTTGTCGAAGGTGGGCGACATGACGTAGAAGGTCATGAACATCGCCATCGACAACAGGATCATGTTGGACGGGGTCGAGGCCAATCCCATGCCGGATCTGAGGATCGAAAAGGCGATCACGAAACGCGGAAAGCTCGTGACCATGATCAGGATGCCGGGCGCGACGGAGAGAACCGTCAGAAGACCGAAGGTACGGATGATCCATGCCGCGACGGAGCCGTCTATCTGCGTGTTGAACAGATCGGACGGAAATTGCTGGGCATTGGCAAGGCCCGGCAACGCGAGAAGGACGGCGATGGTTACAAGAAATCGAATCATTCGATGACAAAGGTCCGGAACATGACCTTGGATACGCGCCCTTGAGAGCGCAGGTCAACTCGTTCCTGAATGTCATCCTTAAGATATTGAAAGCCACGCGGGCCTTCCAGCTGCTGAAGGGAAACGGTGCGGACATAGGCCATGATATCCTGATGGATATCCTCGGCGAGACCGACCTCGACCGGCCCCTTGAACATCAGCGCCACTTCGAGCCGCACCCAGTTTGTCGCGGGATAGGCGAGGTTGGTGGTGATGGGGTCGAGCTGGACGATGCCGTTCGCCTCGGCCGCGATTTTTTCGATGCCCTCGCCCTTCTTCTCACCGTGTCCGCCGGCCGCAGCAACGGCATGGGCCTCCGTTGCGGCGACTTTCGGGGCGATCATGCCACCTACGAGCCAGCCGCCGCCCGCACCCAGCAGGGTGAGGATCACAACGCCTGCGATGGTCATGATCAGAGGGGAGGATTTTTTCTTGCCCTCTGCCTGTTCGTTTTCCATGGGTCAGTCCGTTCCCGTGTGCGGCGTCAGAGCGGCGAGAACAGGTCGACGACCTGCTGCCCGACCGGGGGCTGCTGCACTTCCGTCAGACGGCCACGACCGCCGTAGGAGATGCGTGCTTCGGCGATGCGCTCGTAGGAGATCATGTTCTGGGCATCGACATCCTGCGGCCGGACGATACCGCCGACGTTGAGGATGCGGATTTCGTGGTTCACACGCACTTCCTGCGAGCCGCTGATGATGAGGTTGCCGTTTTCCAGAATGCCGGTCACGACGGCGGCCACCAGCAACGTTAGCTTTTCGGAACGCTTGGTCTTGCCCTTGGCCTGGGTGTCGGTGTCGGAACCGTACTTGATGCTCGAGTCCGCATCCGGCGTCCAGCCCAGGATCTGGGCTTTGGCCTTCCAGTTCAGGCCGCTGGCATTGGTGCGGTTACGCTCGGTCTCGTTGTCGAAATCGGCCTTGTCGTTGATCTGGATGTTGACGGTCAGGATGTCGCCGATGTTGAGCGCGCGCAGGTCCTTGAACAGCGCTCCCTGGCTGTCGCTCCACAGCGAATAGCCGCTGGCCATGTGCTTCGGCTGCTTGGGATACATGCCCATCTGCGGCGTCTGGCTGAATTGCAGGCCGCTGCCGATCGGGCTCATCGCGGGTGCGTTGCCGATTTCCTTCAGGGTCTGGTTGTTCTGGCAGCCGGCCAGGAGAGCGAGCGGCAGGAGGAGGGCCGGAAGACGACGCGTGCTCATGAAGGATCCTTCGAAGTGTTTTTGTCGATTGCCTGCGACATGATGCCGGCGACGGTTGCGGCTTTCTGCGCATCCATTTCGCTGAGGATGAGGCCCGATTGGCGCGGTGGCAGCTGCATGATGATGGCGGCCGCAATTTCCACATGCATCTTTTCGAGCTGTGGTGCGGCGGCATCCGCCTTCATCGTCTTGTAGATGTCGACGAGGTTGCTTTTGGCCTGATTGAGGAAATGCTCGCGGCGTGCCAGCCAGTCCTCATATTCCGCCTTGCGGTTTTCCAGCACGGATATGCGCTCGTTGACGTCGGCCTGCAGCTTTTCAAGGTCCTGCTTCTGCATCAGGTAACGCTGGTCGCGGGCGGCATCGGCAATATTGGTGCAGAATTTCTGGATTTCGTCCTGCGTGCTGAGTTCCGACACCACGTTCTGCTGGCTCTCGGCGCCGGCAGCCGGCAGCAGGAACAGCAACGACGCGACGGCCGCAAAGCGGGCGAGGCCTTTCGAGAGCGGATTTTTGGTCTGACGTTCCATCATTGCAGCACGAGCTCCGCCTGAAGGGCGCCGGCGGATTTGATGCCTTGCAGGATGGCGATGATGCCGTCCGCCTTGAGCCCGATGCTGTTGAGACCGGCAACCAGCGTGCGAAGGTCCGGGCCTTCGACGATGGCGACCTTGCTGCCTTCCTGCATGGCCATAATATCCGTCTGCGGCTGCACCGCCGTCTGGCCGCGCGAGAAGGGTGCGGGCTGGATGACCTGCGGCGATTCCGTCACCTGCACGGTCAGGGTTCCATAGCTGACGGCGACGCGGGAAATGCGCACATCCGCACCGATGACGATCGTGCCTGTGCGCTCGTTGATCACGACCTTCGCGGGCGTATCCGTCTCCACCGTCAGGTTTTCGATTTCCGCCATCAGGCGGGTAAGGTCAGCGACGCGGGGTTTCTGCACCGCGATTTCCTGCGAATCGCGCGGCTCGGCGATCGGGTCGCCGTAGCGGGCGCGGGCAAAGGCGTTGACGACATCAGCCACACGCACGGCCGTCGAAAAATCCGGGTTGCGCAGCTGAAGGACCAGATTGACCGAATCCTTGAACTTGGACGGCAGTTCCCGCTCGATGATCGCGCCGTTCGGCACGCGCGCGGACGTAGTAACGCCCTGCGTCAGCGTTGCGGCATCGCCCTGGGCTGAAAAGCCGTTGACGATCAGCGCCCCTTGCGCGACGGCGTAGATCTGCCCGTCCGCGCCGGAAAGCGAAGTCATGATGAGGTTGCCGCCGCGAAGCGAGGTAGCGTCGCCTAGCGAGCTGACCGTCACGTCAACGCGGCTGCCGGGGCTGGCGAAGGGCGGCAGGTTGGCCGTCACCATCACGGCGGCGATGTTCTTGGCGTTCGACTGGCCGCCCTGCGTGGTGATGCCGAGGTTCTGCAGCATCGCGCGCATGGACTGTTCGGTGAAAGGCGAGGAGCGCAGGCTGTCGCCCGTGCCCTGCAGACCCACGACGAGACCGTAACCGATCAGCTGATTGTCGCGTCCGGCCTGCAGGGATGCGATATCCTTGATACGGGACGTGTCGGCCTGAGCGGGCGGCGTCGAGAGGAAGGGCAGGGCCGAAATGACCAGAGCCGCAGCGAAGATACGAAGCAGTTTCATTTCGCCATAACCTGAATGGTTCCGTCCTTCATGACGGTGCCGCTGACCATCACGCCGGAATCGATGTTGCGTACCCTTACGACCTCGCCGAGCGAGCCGTCACTCATTGGCGTCCCGGAAGCCATCAGCGTCATGTTACCGATGTGAAAAACGAGTTTGACGCTGGTGCCGCGCGTGACGAGCGAGGGTTCGCGCAGGGCGGCAACGGGGATCGTTCGGCCGGGAAGCAGGGTCTGCTTGGAGATCATGCCCTCGACTTCGCTGATGTCGGTCGCATAACCCGAGGAAATGTTGGGATTGGTCACTTCCACCGGCTTCACCTGTTCGGGCGAGATCGTCTCGCCCGGATAGATGGTGCGCACGGGAACCAGCGCCATCGGCGCCTGCGCAAGAGCGGGCGCCACGACGCCCAGTGAAAAGGCAGACGCCAGACACATACGGACGAATGCCGTTCTGCAGCTGCTATTGTTCCGGCCAAACCTCATGTTCGCCTGCCTTTCTGTTCTTACTTCAGGTTCTTGCTGACAATCGAAGCCATTTCATCAGCGGTGGTGATGACCTTGGAATTCATCTCATAGGCGCGCTGCGCCGTGATCAGGTCGGTGATTTCCTTGACGGCATCGACGTTCGAGCCTTCGAGGTAGGATTGCTTGATGTAACCGTAGCTCGGATCGTCAGGCACGCCGATGACAGCATCGCCCGACGCCGGCGTCTGGGCAAAGAGGTTGTCGCCGAGCGGCTTCAGACCCGCCTCGTTGGCGAAGTTGGCGATGGTCAGCTGGCCGAGTTCGGTAAATTCAGCGGCATTGCCGATGCGCGCCGTCACCTGGCCCGTGCGGGTCACGGTAATGTCCTGCGCATCCGTCGGAATATTGATGTTCGGAATGACGTTGTAACCATCGACCGTCACCAGGTTGCCGTCGGCATTCTTGTTGAAGGCGCCGGCGCGGCTGTAGAGCGTCGAACCGTCGGCCGCCTCGATCTGGAACCAGCCCTGGCCGATGATCGCGACATCGAGCTTGTTGCCGGTTTCGATCAGGTTCCCCTGGGTGTGGATGTTGCGCACGGCTGATGTCTGCACGCCGAGACCGATATTGGCGCCCTCAGGCACGATGGCCTGGTTGGCGCGGTTCGGCACGCCCTGCATGCGCTCCGTCTGGTAAAGAAGATCGGTGAACTCCGCACGCGCGCGCTTGTAGCCGGTGGTGTTGATGTTGGCGATGTTGTTGGCGATGACTTCCAGATTGGTCTGCTGGGCGTCCATACCGGTGGCAGCGATGGCAAGAGCTCTCATGTCAATATTCCTGCTGGGCTAGATCTGCATCTTGGTAATGTCGAGATAGGCCGACACGATCTTGTCGCGCAGCGCGATGGCGGTCTGCAGCGACTGTTCGGCCGAAAGCACGGCATCCACCACTTCACGCGTGTTGGCCTTGCCCTGAATGCCTTCGAAGGAGGCGACTTCCGCCTTCTTCAGATTGTTCATCGCATCCATCGAGACGTTGCCGAGAACGCTGGCGAAGCTTTGACCCGTCTGCTGGGCGGGCGTCGTCTGCTGCTCGCCGCCGAACAGGCTTTCCGTCAGCGAGGAGACGCCGCTTGAACCGCGGGTGAGCGAAAGGGAACCGAGTTGCTTGATACCGTCGATCATTGCGATGCCTTCAGAAGGTCGATTGTGGAGGCGACGAGGTCGCGTGTCTGGCGGATGACCTGAAGATTGGCGTCATAGCTGCGGTTGGCTTCGCGCATGTCGGCCATTTCGATCAGGACGTTGACGTTCGGCATCTTCACCATGCCGTTGGTATCGGCGGCCGGATTGCCGGGATCGTATTCGTTGACGAAATCGCCACGGTCGACACCGAGCTTCTTCACCTTCACGCGCTCGACGCCGCTGACGCGGTCGAGCTCGGAACCGAAGGTGACGGTCTTGCGGCGATAGGGATCGGCGCCGGGCGTATCGCCGGTCGATCGGGCGTTGGCGATGTTTTCGGAGACGATGCGCAATCGTGTGGACTGCACCTCCAGGCCGCTGCCGGCTATCTTGCTCGCCGCACTCAAGGGATCCATGGTTTACCTCTTAACCGTCATCAGCATCATGCGATGGAAGGATTTGACGAGACTGGCGTTCAGGTCGTACTGGCGCTTGATCTCGCCGGTCTTGGTCATTTCTTCCGCAAGCGCGACCGAATTGCCCGATTCCTGCATGCCGATCTCGTTGTTGATCGGGTTATCCCGCACCGCAATATTGTCGCTGAGGGCGCTTTCACCGAAGTGGGCAGGGTTTGTCCTTGCCATGCCGACCTGCTGGCTGGTGGCCTGCATGACCGCTTCGAAAGGGCTGACGTCCTTGGCGTGGAACTTCGGTGTGTTGGCGTTGGCGATGTTGGTCGCCACGACTTCCTGCCGCACGCTCAGCCATTCCGCTTGGCGGGATGCCAGATCGAACAGTTGAATCGGTTGCATAGACTTCTCCATCTCGTATGGCCCGAACCTACGGGGCTAATCTTGCGTCAGACTTGCGGGGAGGGCGGAAGGCGCTGGCCAATGACGGGAAGCGTCGTGGAAGAGGGCCTTGCGGAGAATAAAAGGGCAGGCATCCGCTGCGACGCGCCTTCGCCTTGAATGATCGCGTGCGAAAATTTGCTGCCACGCCGCACCGGATGGGATCCTGCAACTGCCTGGCAAGGGGGGCTTTCGGAAGCGGGTTCCACTCGCTTGAACCCGGCCCAATCTTATCGCTATAGTGGTTGGAAACGGAGGAAGACAATCATGGACATGGTAATTCCCAGTGCAGCCAATCTGGGCCTGTTCGTCAGCGCCACGCTGGTGCTGCTACTCGTGCCTGGCCCCGCAGTTCTCTATATCTTCGCGCGCTCAGTCGAACAGGGCCGTTCCGCCGGCCTCGTATCGATCCTTGGCATCCATACCGCGACGCTCGTTCATGTTGTCGCCGCCGCTGTGGGCTTGTCGGCGCTTCTGGCCTCGTCTGCGCTCGCCTTCAGCGTGGTGAAATATGCCGGCGCGGCCTATCTGATCTGGCTTGGCCTCAAGAAGCTCTTCGGCTCGTCGGACATTCCCGATATCGAGGGCGGTCTGCCGACGCGTAGCCGCACGCGCATCTTCCGCGAGGGTTTCATCGTCAATCTCCTCAATCCGAAGACAGCCCTGTTCTTTCTGGCGTTCCTGCCGCAGTTCGTTGAGGTCGGCCGGGGCAATGTGGCGATGCAGATCGCTTTCCTCGGCATTCTCTATACTGTGATCGGCGTCTTGACGGATGGAACCTATGCGCTTGTGGCCGGTACGGCCGGCAGCTGGCTGAAGCGCAGCCCCGTTTATCTGAAAGCCGAACGCTGGGTCAGCGGTTTCGTTTATATCGGCCTCGGTTTGACAGCGGCTTTTGCCGGCAACCAGAGAAAATAAACCACACGGCCAACTTGCAGAGCCGTCCCGGACGGCTGCTGCGGGAACGGCCCGGAACGGACTTGCCGACAGAATGCCGCCGCAATGGGTCTTTGCGACGGTCATCGAGAGGTTTTGCTGTGGGGTGCCTGTTGTCACCGGGATGCGCAACGGGGCCTTCCGCTCAAGGCCGGCCGGACTATTTTTCCGGATGATAGGTTTTTCCGGATGACGTCTCGATCAGCCATTCGCCGTCACGCTGCTCGATCTTTGTCAGCAACGCATTGTCCGGCAAGGTCGAACCCACACGCACCATATACATGCCCGAACCGTCCTCGATCAGGGCGCGGCCGTTGGAAACATGCAGCAGACGGAAGGATGTCTGGCCGGGGAAGGGTTGGTCTTCGACCCCGGCTGCCAGATTGTTCTGTTTTTCCTTGCCGCCAGCGTTGACGGTTGCCGTCGTCAGCATGTCGGGCAGCTCCGCCGGTGGTGGGGTGTCTTCCTTGTTGCGGTTGGTCATGGCCATGGGTGAGACGCTGAAGACTTCCCGTGGTCCGGTATGGGGCAGATCGCGGGTGCGATCCCCGCCGGCCACCTTCATGCCGAATTTTTCCTCGTTGAAGAAGACATACCAGGGGAAAAAGGCTGCTGCCGCGGCAAGCCCGATGCCCGTCCATGCGAGAATACGGTCGGGCGTGAAGAACACGGGCTTGGGCAGCACGTCTTCATCGTGGCTATTGTCGTTCCGCTTGTTGTTCACGGGGTCAGCCTCTCATTCTCGGATTGACCTGGGGCTGGCCATTCTGTGCTCCACCACGCAATGCGGTCGCCAGATCGGCATAGGCATCCTGTGCCGCCGGTTCGTCCGGCAGCTGTTTCAGCGTTTCATAGATGATCGGAACCTGCTTCACCGCCATGTCGAGATCGGGGTCGGTGCCGGGTCGGTAACCGCCGATGAGGCGAAGATCCCGCGTCTCCTCGAAACGATGCACCAGCGCCTTGAGGCGCGAGACCAGCTTTTCCTGATCCGGCGTCCAGGCCTTCTTGGCAAGACGCGAGATCGAGGCGAGCGGATTGATCGGCGGATAACGACCCTCTTCGGCAAGGCTGCGATCCAGCACGATATGGCCGTCGAGAATACCGCGGGTCGAATCGGCGATCGGATCGTTGTGATTGTCGCCATCCACGAGAATGGAGACGATGGCGGTGATGGTGCCGGCACCTTCCGCGCCCGGTCCTGCCCGTTCGAGCAGCCGCGGCAGTTCGGTAAAGACCGAGGCGGGATAACCGCGTGCGACGGGCGGTTCGCCAGAAGCGACCGCCACTTCGCGGATCGCATGGGCAAATCGCGTCACGCTGTCGATGATGAGAAGGACGTTGTCGCCCTGATCGCGGAAATGCTCGGCAATGGTCACGGCAGAAAGTGGAGCCATCTTGCGCAGCATCGGGCTTTCATCGCTCGTCGCGACGACGGCGACGGACTTGTTCATGTTCTCGCCCATCGTGTCTTCGATGAATTCACGCACTTCGCGGCCGCGTTCGCCGACCAGCGCAATCACCACCTTGTCGAAGGCATCGGCCTTGGCGAGCATCGACAGCAGCGTGGATTTGCCCACGCCCGAACCGGCGAAAATACCAAGACGCTGGCCGAGGCAAAGCGGCGAGAAGATATCGATCGCCCGGACACCCGTCTTGAACGGCGTCTCCACCCTTTTACGGGTCATCGAGGGCGGCGCATTGTTGGAAATCGAACGGCGCACGATGCCGGAAGCAAGCGGCCCCTGGCCGTCGATCGGCTCGCCAAGTGCATTGATGGTGCGCCCGCACCAGCTATCGTCGGGCGAGACGCGGAAGGCGCCCTTGCGGATGACGGTGTCGTGAATGCCGATCGGCTCGCCGGGCTCGATGGGGCAGACGTAGCAGATATCCGGTTCCACGCGCACGACTTCGCCGAGATGAATGCCGGTCGCGCTGCGATGGGCAACGAATTCGCCGAGCCTGACGTGCCGCGACAGGCCGGCCACCGTATAGTGCCCGGCGGCGATGGTGCGGACATGGCCGCCATGCGCCACCGAAAATTCCGGATCGGCATAGTGCCCGGCAAGGCTGGCGAGCTGGGCGAGTTTTGGCGAAATGGCCCAGCCCGAGAGCTTGGATTCCGAGAGCATGGATTCCGGCATTGTCATCCGTCAGTTCCTCAACGCGCGCCGCCGAGCGTCTTGATGCCCTCGCCGAAGGTCGATTCGGTATCGCGCATCAGCGAGGAAATGCTCTCAAAGGCGCGGTTGACCTGAATGAGCTGCGTCATCTGGGAAATGCCATTGACGTTCGACTGTTCGAGATAACCCTGAACGACGCCGACCTCATGGTTGTTGACGACCGGAACGGGCTGGGCCACGGGTTTCACGCCGCTATTGGGATGACGCAGGAACCCTTGAGAAAAATCCGCCTGGAAGATGCCGAGCGAGGCGGCGATAGTGTCGTTCTGCCTGATGGCGCCGTCGAGGCCGACGGTGATCGGGCCGCCATTCGGATTGAGCCGGATGGGGCCGCCGCCGGCGTCGAGGACGGGATAACCGCTGGACGAGATCAGCGCGCCGTCCGGGCGCATGGTGAAACGGCCGTCGCGCGTCAAAATCTGACCATCCGGCGTATCCAGCGAGAACCAGGCATCGCCCTTGATGGCGAAATCGAAGGAATTGCCGGTCTGCTCGAAAGCGCCCTGACGGGTGGAGAGATAGTCGTTGCCCTGCGACACGAAGGCCACCTTGGCGTTCATGCTGTTATGGTTCTTGGCGACCATTTCGTCGAATTTTACCTCGGAGCCGCGGAAGCCGACCGTGTTCACATTCGCCATATTGTCGGAAATGGTGGTGAGACGGCGCTCCAGCGCGATCTGCGAGGACAGGGCGACGTATAGTCCGGATTGCATATCATTTGCCTCCGAGTTTCAGGGAGTTGATGGAAATCAGCAGGTCGGGCGAAATGCCGTAGCCGCTGGAGGAGCCGAAAACGGCCAGGGGATCGTAGGTCGTCGAAGGGTTTTGCATTTCCCACATGATGGTGAAGCGCTCGAGCAGCTTTCCGACCTTCTCAGGATCCTGCAGATCCTTGATATTGATGCTTTTTTCGATGAGCGCGGCCTGCTTGTCGACATCGGCCGCAGCAAATGCGTCAGGCAGGTTGAACGTTGTGCGAAACACTTGCGCGAGCGCGTCGTCGGCCAGAAAATCGAGACCGGATTTGATTGTCGGTGCCTTGCGCTCGAAATAAAGGGCAAGCCGGACGCCGTTATTGTCGTCGCCCGCTTCCTGTTCCAGCGTCTGGCGCGCGTATTTGTCGATGACACCTGATTTGGCCGCCTCGGTGGCGGTTGCCGCCGCACCAAGGCCCGCGAAATCCAGCGACTTTGCAAGCTCGGCATAACGATTGTCGGAGAGCTTGTTGGCGAAGGCGTTCTTGTCGCTCGCCCCTTCCGTCAGCACCTTGCGGATGAAGGCTTTTGCATAGGCCATGTCTTCCAGGCCGTGGGCTTTCAGCGCGTAATTGTAAAGACGTGTATCGGCCATGAAATCGTCGATGGATTTCACGCTTCCGATCTTTTCACGGTAATATTCGGTCTCGCGCGCCACGTCCGGCTGCTTCGACACGCGCTCGAGCGACTTGCCGATATCCTGACTGATCAGTCTGTAGCTGGTGTAGGTGGAAGTCACTGAACCGCCGCTCTCGTTTGATCCCGATTTCAAGGCGCACGTCCGCCCTTGTCGGCATAATGTCGCGGCTTGCTTGTGCGAAACTGGTTGAGGCGAGGGTGGGGCAGGAGGCATTGCGGACAGGTTCACGCAAGCCACATTTTCTAGACATGGCGCCATGGAACACTGTTCGGGCGTGGTCGATCAATGAATATTGTAATTGGACTTATAATCACCTTCGGCTGCATCATCGGCGGCTATATGGCGATGGGCGGTCATCTGGACGTGCTGATTCAGCCGTTCGAATTGATGATCATCGGTGGCGCCGGTCTCGGCGGCTTCATCATGGCGAACCCGATGAAGGTCGTGAAGGACTCGGGCAAGGCGCTCGGCGAGGCCTTCAAGCATTCGGTTCCGAAGGAGCGCAACTATCTCGACGTGCTCGGCGTGCTTTATTCGCTGATGCGCGATCTGCGCACGAAATCGCGCAACGAGATCGAAGCCCATATCGACAATCCGGAAGAATCCTCGATCTTCCAGAGCGCACCCTCGGTCCTGAAGAACAAGGAACTCACCTCGTTCATCTGTGATTATGTCCGCCTCATCATCATCGGCAATGCCCGCAGCCACGAAATCGAGGCGCTGATGGACGAGGAAATCGAGACCATCCTTCATGACAAGCTGAAGCCTTACCATGCGATCACGACGATGGGCGATTCCTTCCCCGCCATCGGTATCGTCGCGGCGGTTCTCGGCGTCATCAAGGCCATGGGCAAGATCAACGAATCACCTGAGGTTCTGGGCGGCCTGATCGGCGCCGCACTCGTCGGCACCATGCTCGGCATCATCCTGTCCTATTCGATCTGCAACCCGCTCGCGTCGCAGGTCAAGATCGTCCGCACCAAGCAGCACCGCCTCTACATCATCGTCAAGCAGACGCTGATCGCCTACATGAACGGCTCGGTGCCGCAGGTCGCGCTTGAATATGGCCGTAAGACCATCTCCAACTATGAGCGGCCGTCCATCGATGCCGTCGAGCAGGAGATGATGAATCCCGGCGGCGAAAACAAGGCGGCATGATCATGGCAAAAGCTGCAGCGAAAAAAGCCCCCGCCCCCGCCATCGACACGGCCCTGCTCGCGAAACTCACGGGAGGGCTCACCGACCGCAAGACGATCGCCAGGATCGGTTCCGATATCGGTCATCTCTACAGCGAATTCCTGCCTGATATCTTTCACAGCGAGACCGGCATTGGGATCGACGTCGAATATATCGGTTCCGAATCGGGGCTGATGACCGATCTCATCGCCAATGTCGGGCAGAATGTTGCGGTTGCCGATTGTTCGCTGCGCAACTGGTGCTCCAATTTCATGATGACGGTGGGCAACGGCTTCGTCATCGCACTGATGGAGCGCATGCTGGGTGCAGCGCCCGATAGCATCGGCGACCCGGATGAGCGCAGCCTGTCCCACATCGAGCTCGATCTCGCGGCGATGGTTCTCGGCCGTATCGCCGGTGTCCTGCGCTCCGGTGTCAACGCGCCGGGCGGTTTTGAGGCGACGATAGAGCCGCCATTCAATGCCAATGGAAAAAGCGCCTTCGACGAGATGATCGCCGGCCTTTACGGCGTGACCATCCGCATGAAGATCGATATTGGCAAGGTATCCTCGGAATTTTCTCTCATCGTGCCGCAGCGACCGCTGCTCAAGACCTCCATCGTCGCCCCCAAGGCTTCAGCCCAGGCGCTGAAGAAGCAGGAGGAATGGATGGAGATGATCTCGCAGCAGGTGAAGAGGTCGCAGGTCACGCTCGAGGCGCGCATCAAGCTCGAAACGCTGACGCTGCGGACGATTTCCAAGCTGGTGGCCGGCGATGTCATTCCGTTTCAGGATCTGAAGCAGGACGATATCGGCGTCGAGGTCAGCGCCAATGGCTCCAAGCTCTATAATTGCGAATTCGGCAAGTCCGGCGACCGCTACATGGTTCGGGTGAAGAACAATGTCAGTACGGACGACGAGATCTTACGACATTTGATGGGTTAAATCCTGCCCCGCCTTTGGGGTTTTGGGCAGGCTGACGCAAGTTTCAAAGGGAATAATCAGCGCATGGCTACGAAGAAAACACCTGTGACCGATGATGCGGCGCTGCCGTCGTTTGAAGACGGCGTCGACCTCGACCAGGCTATCGGCGATCTGCGTGGCGTCCTCAAGACGGATGCGGAAGGTTCGCTGTCCGATTTTGGCGACTTCGGCGATTTCGGAAGCACGGACGAGGCTTCGACAGACAACGACCTTTCCGCCTTCGGTGGCGGAGCGGTCGATTTTGCGATGGACGATTTTGCCGCCGCCCCGCAGGTCGCGGGCGTGAAGGCACCGCTCGGCAGCGGATTGTCCGAAAACATGGAAATGATCATGGACATCCCGATCGATGTCCAGATCGTTCTCGGCACCAGCAGAATGCTCGTTTCGGGGCTGATGAGCCTCGAAGAGGGTGCGACGATCGCGCTTGATCGCAAGATCGGCGAGCCCGTCGAAATCATGGTGAATGGCCGCCGTATTGCGCGCGGTGAAATAACGGTTCTGGAAGACGACGATACGCGCTTCGGCGTAAAATTGATTGAAGTACTGAGTACGCGAAAAGCCTGATCCCTGTGGGGACGGAGAGGAAAGACCATGATGGACTTCGAGGATTTCGGTAATCCCCTTGCGGGCAAGCCGTTGTCTCAGGCCGACAAGGCGGCCGCGGTGCTTCTTGCCATGGGCAAGGGCGTCGCCGGCAAGCTGCTCAAATTTTTCACGCAGCACGAATTGCAGATGATCATTTCCTCGGCTCAGACGCTGCGCGTCATTCCTCCGGATGAACTCGCGCAGATCGTGGCGGAATTCGAAGACCTGTTCACCGAAGGAACCGGTCTGATGGACAATGCCAAGGCAATCGAAAGCATTCTCGAAGAGGGTCTGACGCCTGAAGAGGTCGACAGCCTTCTCGGCCGCCGCGCGGCCTTCCAGGCCTATGAAGCGTCGATCTGGGACCGTCTGCAGGAAGCCGAGCCAGAATTCGTCGGCAAGTTCCTGCTGCGCGAACATCCGCAGACCATCGCTTATATTCTCTCCATGCTGCCGTCCTCCTTCGGCGCCAAGGTTCTCCTGACCATTCCGGAAGAACAGCGCGCCGATATCATGAACCGCACGGTGAACATGAAGGAAGTCAGCCCGACTGCCGCGCAGATCATCGAGAAGCGCGTGGTCAACCTCATCAACGAAATCGAGGCCGAGCGTAATGCCGGCGGTTCCACGAAGGTTGCCGATCTGATGAACGAACTGGACAAGCCACAGGTCGATACGCTGCTCAGCTCGCTCGAGACGCTCAGCAAGGAAGCCGCCAACAAGGTCAAGCCGAAGATCTTCCTCTTCGACGACCTCATGTTCATGCCGCAGCGCAGCCGCGTCCTGCTGCTCAACGATGTGTCGGCGGATGTTCTGACCATGGCGCTGCGTGGCGCCACGACGGAAATCAAGGAATGCGTGCTCTCCAGCATCAGCCCGCGCCAGCGCCGCATGATCGAGTCCGATCTCGTGGTGCCGCAGGCTTCCATCAACACCCGCGAAGTGGCGATCGCTCGCCGCGCCGTGGCGCAGGAGGCGATCCGCCTCGCCAATTCCGGCCAGATCCAGCTGAAGGAAGCTGCTGCGGACGAACAATCAGCGGCGGCTTAAGCGGAAGCCGGTTGATAACCCACCTCACGGGCAAAGCCGGCCATTGCGATGGCCGGCCTCGAGCGCTAGTTTCGGGATGACGGCCTGCCGCGATCGGCGGGCCTTTTTTTGATCCCGGGAACGTGCCTTGGCAGACGATCAGGACAAGGACAGTAAAACAGAAGACCCCACGGAGAAAAAACTCCGTGATGCGGCCGAGAAGGGTAATCTTCCCTTTTCTCGCGAAGTGCCGATCTTCGCTTCGTCACTCGCTTTTTACTGTTACCTGGTTTTCTTTCTGCCGGATGGTGCCGGCCGTCTCGGTGTCACCCTGAAGGACCTGTTCGGCCAGCCCGAACAATGGAACCTCAGCACCCGGCCGGATGCCCTGTCGCTGCTCTATTTTCTCGGCACGTCCATCGCTTACCTGCTCATGCCGGCCATGATCATGTTCATCGTTTTCGGACTTGCCTCGTCCTTTCTACAGAACCTGCCGTCACCGGTGCTCGAGCGGGTGCGTCCGCAATGGTCACGCGTGTCACCGGCAAAGGGTTTCACGCGCATCTACAGTAAGCAGGGCTTTGTGGAATTCGGCAAATCGGTGTTCAAGATCATGATCGTTTCGACCATCATGTTCTTTGCCCTGCGCGGTGATTTCTACAGCCTCATCGATCTGATGTTTTCCGATCCGCAGGTGATTTTTGTCCGAGTGGTCGAGATCGTCAAAAAAATGATGGTCGTGATCCTGCTTTCAACGGCGCTGCTCGCCGCCGTGGACGTCTTGTGGACGCGCCATCACTGGTTCGGCCAGCTGAAAATGACGAAGCATGAGGTGAAGGAAGAATACAAGCAGTCGCAGGGTGACCCGGTGGTCAAATCCCGCCAGCGTTCGATCGCCCGCGACCGTGCCCGCCGCCGCATGATCAACAACGTGCCGCGTGCGACGCTGGTCATCGCTAACCCGACACACTTTGCGGTAGCACTGCGTTACGTTCGCGAAGAGGGTGACGCACCTGTCGTCGTCGCCAAGGGCCAGGACCTTATCGCATTGAAAATCCGCGAGATTGCGGAAAAAAACAATATCCCCGTTTTTGAAGACCCTCCGCTTGCACGCTCCATGTTTGCGCAAGTCTCGGTAGATAGTGTGATTCCACCAGTCTTTTACAAGGCTGTGGCGGAGCTCGTTCACCGGGTTTACGCCAGGACGTCATCGAAAATACGGGTTCAATAAAACCAATGAAAAAATCCGCCTATTCCGAACAGCGGGAAATGATCGTCGCAGAGGCGATCAACCCGATCGCCACTGAACTACGCTTGTTAGACCCGGCAGATCTGATTTCGCTCCTGAGATTCGAGTGCTATGGCAGTATCGCCGATCTCGTTTCGTCGGCGGCGGAGCTTTATTATCATCCCGGGACGATCAATTTCGGTGCCGGCGGCGAATACAAGCTCGAATGGGAAGGCGTGCCGGAGGTCGTCCTCGATCTCGAGCTGAAGCCTAAGGGCGCGACGGTCTATGCGCGATTGATTCTCGCTGACAAGCATGCGGCGATCGAGATCAATCACGTCTCGTTTCAGAACCCTTCCGAAAATCCGGACGAAAATACCGAGTTTCTCCGCCGGAGCCTGGCGGCCGCCCGATTCGTGGCGACCCGTCAGGGCGAAGCGGCTTAACCGGATCAGAGGTTACATCTTTTCATCACGTCAGTTGCGCTCGTTGAAATCACGGGCGTAACGGCCTTTTTCCGGTGCGTTTTGATCCGGGCTTGCCCGAAGCCTGCCGGTTTATGCGAAACCCGGCTGCAAAGGTCAGGAACGCCTTGCAAATCAGTCTCGTTGTTTGTTACCTATCGCATTAACGATTTGTTAACGAACGGCAGGTCGCGGTGGCTGGTTCAAGCCATTGCCGATACGCATGATGCTCCTGCTCGTTGTCGGCACCGCGCCGGATTTTTTCTGAAATTTTGAGTTGGGTGGACCCCATGACCAGCATTTTGACCAATGCGGCGGCGATGGCCGCGCTGCAAACCCTGCGTATGATCGACAAAAACCTCGAAACCACGCAGGCGCGCGTTTCATCGGGCTATCGCGTTGAGACTGCGGCGGATAATGCGGCCTACTGGTCCATTTCAACGACGATGCGTTCTGACAACACGGCCCTTTCCGCCGTGCAGGACGCTTTGGGTCTGGGGGCCGCCAAGGTCGATACCGCCTATGACGCGCTTGAAAGCACGATCGAGGTCGTCAAGCAAATCAAGGCCAAGCTCGTCGCCGCCTATGGCGTGGGCGCCGACCGCGGCAAGATCCAGGACGAAATCAAGCAGCTTCAGGAACAGCTGAAGAGCATCTCCGAATCGGCTTCCTTCTCCGGTGAAAATTGGCTGCAGGCCAGCATCAGCAACGGCGGCACGCCGCCGGTCGAGGAATCGATCACGAAAAAGGTCGTTGCATCCTTCACCCGCACAGGTGCAGGC